>CACYSI010000013.1 GCA_902776975.1 uncultured Ruminococcus sp. | reverse complement strand
GCACCTTTCCGGCTATTCGTACAAGGAGATATCAAAACGGCTGGACATTCCCCTAAAATCAGTTGACAATGCACAGACCCGTATACGTCAAAAGCTTTCCAGGTAATACACCCCGAAGAGAAATCAGACGGTGCAACTCCGCCGCGGGGTAAAATATATACCAAAAAGTGAGGTACACGCTATGTACGAAGACAAGATTCTCCGTTGCAAAGACTGTGGAAACGAGTTTGTTTTCACAGCAGGTGAGCAGGAGTTCTATGCAGAGAAGGGTTTTGTAAACGAACCTCAACGCTGTAAGGACTGCCGTATCGCTCGCAAAAATGCAATCAGGGCTAATCGCGAAATGCACACTACCGTGTGTGCGAAATGTGGCGGCGAGGCAAATATCCCATTTAAGCCGATGGAGGGCAAGGATTACTATTGCAGCGAATGTTTTGCTAAAATTAAAGAAGCTGAAGAAGCGGCAAAAGCTGAATAATAGATATTATTGCTTACAGCGTCCCGAGGGGCGCTGTTTTTCTATGCTTTTATATACAAAAGGGGCTGCCCGTAAGGACAACCCCATTGTAATTATTCAATATTTTATACTCTTTCTTCACCTATCGGATACGGAGTCCGTACATGAGTCGAATAACGCTGGATGAAGGTAGCGTCTACTACGGAGAGCGAACCGTCGCCGTCGATATCGGCGCACATTAGTTGTTCTTCGGAATAGGGTACTTTTATCATGGTAGCTACGCGCTGTACGACCGTTGCGTCGACCGAATCAACATCGCCGTCACCGTTAGCGTCGCCGGTAATACCTTCATAAACTGTGATATAGACCTTTTCAGTATCAGCATAACCTCCCTCTCCGAAGCAAGTAACATATGCACCGTATACTCCAGTTTCAGAGAAAGTATAAGAATAAGAAGTTTTTTGGATGTTTTCGGTTAATACTCTGGTTTCGCCTTTATCTATGCCGATTGCATAGTAGCCATTCGAATAATCGGCACCGTAAGTAAAGGTTACGGTCTGTCCTTTTTTGACAACGGTTTTATCCGCTTCGATCCATGCATTAAGAGCCGGAATCTTATCATATACTTGGATGTATATGTGCTCCGTATCAACATAGCCTCCATCATTACCGTAGCAAGTTACATATACGCTGTATACTCCGGATTCAGTGAATGTACAAGTATATGAGGTTGTTTGTATGTTATCTGTTATTATTCTGGTTTCATCTTTATCTATGCCGATCACATAGTAGCCGTTTGCGTGATCTGCTCCATACGTAAAAACTACAGTTTGTCCTTTTTCTATAATCTTCTTATCTGCTTTTATCCAAGCGTTAGATGCCGGTTGAGGTTCGATTACCGTAAAACATATCGGTTTCGAATCAACATAGCCTCCGTATCCGTAACAAGTTACATATACGCTGTACTCTCCGAGTTCATCAAAAACATATTCAAATGATGTAGTGCTGACATCTTGTGTAAGTATTCGTTCATAACCTTTATCTATACCAATCGAATAATGCCCGGTAGAATGGTCTGCGCCAAATGAAAACGTTACCGGCACCCCCTGTTCAACTGTATCGCTGTCAATATTTATCCAAGCGTTTGAAACAGGTATTTTTTCAAAAACTTTGATATAAACCATATTAGTATCGGCATAACCGCCATTACCGAAGCAGGTAACGTATGCGCAATATTCTCCCGCACTGATAAATGTTAATGTATAGGAATTTGCCCAGATATCCTCGGTCCATATTCTCTCATTCCCTTTTTCTATACCGATTGCATAATGACCGTTAGCATAATCCGCTCCGAAAGAAAAAGTGACACTGTCGCCCGTAAATATCTCTGACTTATCACTATTAAGCCAAGCATTGACAGGAATTGTGGGGATATCTTTTATATGGATGAATCCTGTATAATCCCATGGATTCATCTCACGGGAATGATATTGGCCATCCCCATCCCAATTATACTCTTCAATAAAAATCTTGCCGTTTTCTCGAACTTCTGCTACCCATGCTACATGACCTGATGACTGCCACGCAACAGAACCAACAGCGGGATTATTGTCGACAGTTATGCCGATACTTTGTGCGGCATAACCCCAATTACCTGCCCAGCCCCAATCAGCTCCGCCGTAATAATCATTGAACTCGACACCATTGCGGCTGTTAAGTCTCCATGCAACGAAAGAGGTACAATTCCGATAAACAAAAAGCCATGGATCATACCCTGACATAGCGTAGTCTGCATACGGATAATCGTCTTCACCCGTAGCCGCGATTTCTAAATCTGCACCTTCATAAGCAAGATCGGCGTCTTTCGCGGATGCGGTGAACGGTATCAGCGTGAATACGCTCATTAACATGACAAAACACAAAACAACAGACAATATCTTTTTCATTTTCTTCTCCTCCTGATATTGACATGGACTTAGCAGGATGATAGGAGATTAGTAGAACCTGCAATGACCTCAAAGTTATAAGGCTTTCTTCCGAAAAACGCGCACACATAAGTATACACTCGGAACACTGCCAAGCAATAACTGCGTAATATATTTTAGCACACGGAGTGTTAAAAGGCAATCCAAAAAAACAGATTGAAATATAGACACAATGCACAAAGGCGGCGCTGTTTCTGCCGATCGTGACGCGGTTTATTATTTGTTATTGTTTTTTCGTAAGCGTTATGATATAATTGAAATGTTATTAAGAATAATACTATCGGAGGTAATACTATGGCTGTAACAAAAGATTCGATCATCGGCGACGTTCTGGATAAGTACCCCGCCACCGCTCCCCTGTTCTTACAGATGGGTATGCACTGCCTCGGCTGCCCCGCATCGCGCGGAGAGAGCATCGAAGAGGCGTGCATGGTGCACGGAGCCGATCCCGACAAGCTGATCGCGGCTATCAACGGCGCAATCGGCGAATGACGCGGATATTAAGACCCTACGGGCGGTTGTCCTTGTGCGCCGGCATGACGCGCCGGGGCAGCCGCCTTGTGGATATAGGCACCGACCACGGATATCTGCCCATAGAGCTGTGCCTGAGCGGCAGGATACCGTCGGCTCTCGCCTGTGATATCAACCCTCTGCCCCTGCGCTCGGCTGAGGAAAATATCGCAAGGTTCGGATTATCGGACATTATAAAAACGCGTTTGTCAGACGGGCTCGCCGAGGTCGCGTCCGAAGAGGCTGACGACATAGTCATCGCGGGCATGGGCGGCGAGCTGATAAGGGATATCCTGTCAGCCGCGCCGTGGGTGAAGGACGGCTCAAAGCGCCTTATCCTGCAGCCGATGACGCGTCACGCCGAGCTGACAAAATGGCTGTATGAAAACGGCTTTGAGATACTGCGGCAGGATGCCGCCTTTGACGAAGGCAAGTACTACACGGCGCTCGCGGCGAGATACACCGGAGAGCCTAAAGACTGTGATCTGCTGACCTCGATCATCGGAGCCTTGGAGACTGAAAACGAGCTTGCGAGAGGCTTTTTGCACCGCAGTCTGAACGATCTTGAGAACAGACGCAAGGGCGATCCGTCCCTTATCTGTGAAGCCGAAAAGCTGAAGGAGATACTAAGTGAAGATCAAAAACATAGTTGATTATACAAAGGAGATCGCGCCCTTTGAGACCGCCGCCGAGTGGGACAATATCGGTCTGCTCGTAGGTGATGAAAACGCTGATGTAATGCGCGTGCTGCTCGCGCTGGATATCACGAACGAGGTCGTAATTGAAGCGCGTGAAAAGGGCTGCGGGCTGATAGTCAGTCACCATCCCGTTATCTTTGATCCGCTGAGAGCGCTCGCGCCTGCGGATCCCGTTTACTCACTGGCAAAAAACGATATAGCGGCGCTTTGCCTGCACACTAACCTCGACCGCGCCGAGAGAGGCGTGAACACCGCCTTGGCAGAGGCTTTGGGGCTTGAGAACATCACGCTGTATCCCGACTGCTACCTTGCTGTAGGAGATACCGACAGAGAGTACGGAGCCGACGAGTACGCCGCGCTGATAAAGGAGCGTTTAGGCGCGCCGTCGGTGCGATATACAGACGGCAAAGTCAGCAGGGTCGCTGTATCTTCGGGCGGCGGAGGCGAGGGAGCAGAACTATCTGCCGAATACGGCTTTGACGCCTTTGTGACAGGCGAGCTGAAGCACCATCAGTACATAGCCGCGACCGAGAGAGGCACCGCCGCCTTTGACGCGGGCCACTTCTCAACAGAGGATGTAATCATTAAGCCGCTCGCGGATATGCTGAAAGAGCGCTTCTCCGACACTGATTTCATAATAAGCGAGAAATGCCGCTGCCCGTACAAAGCGGTGTGATACAAACAAAATTACCGTAACGGTTTTTACAGAGAGTCTGTCGCTAAGGCGGCGGATTCTTCTTTTTATCCCATCTCAACAATCATCATAATAACACCGACTTGAACTTGAGCAATAGTGTTTACACAGTCGTAAAAAGGTTATCGGAGCTGTTTTTTTGACTTGAAAAAAGCTTCTTGATCTTAACAGATGTTAACAAACCGTAAATTATGCGCTCGAAATATAAAAATCCTGCTATATATATGTAAAAAAAGATTGCAAATACCACAACTATTTGTTATAATGTTGTAGTGTATATAACTATATGATGTGATACTATGGCATTTTGTGAACGGTATCACAGGACAGGAAAAACCCGACATATGAGGATAAGAAAGAAAAAATGGGCTGAGCCGGAGCTTGCCGAGTGCGCTTACTACATAAGCGACCCCGAGGCATACAGAGGCAGATGGAGAGAGTTTTTCAAGAACGATAATCCGATCGAGCTTGAGATAGGCTGCGGCAAATGCACCTTCATAGCGGTAAAGGCTCTTGAGAACCCCGACGTGAACTATATCGCCGTAGACATAAAGAGCGATATGCTCGGCGTGGGCAGAAGGAACATAGAGGCGGTATTTGCCGACAAGGGCAGCCCCGGGAACATAGCTCTGGTGCGATTTAATGTAGAAGAGCTGTTCAAGATCATATCTCCCGACGACGGCATAGCGGTGATGTACATCAACTTCTGCAATCCGTGGCCGAGGCTCAAGCACAACAAGCGCCGTCTGACATATCCGAGAAAGCTTAAGATGTACCGAGAGTTCCTCACGCAAGACGCGGTGATATACTTCAAGACCGACGATGACGGACTCTTCGAGGACAGCGTAGGGTACTTTGAAGGAGCGGGATACACGATACGCAACCTGACCCGCGACCTGCACAACAGCGATATAAAGGACAACATCGTGACAGAGCACGAAAAGATGTTCACCGATGAAGGCATAAAGATAAAGTACCTCGAAGCCTGTGTATAAGGCGATTATAATAAACTACCAACTAACAACTACTAACTACCATAACAAGGAGTGGCTCAAATGAGAATACGGCGCTTAACGGCGGTTATCTGCACAGCGGCTGTGCTGCTGTCGGGCTGTACCTCGCTGAGCCTGAACGGTCACGACATACTCGCCCCGCCCAAGGCGGCGGGCAGCCGCGCCGAGCTGCAAAAGATCATCGAAAAAGACTCGGGCGGCAAATACACTCTGATCTCCCCTGCCGCGGGAGACAACAAAAGCAGCGTAATTAATCATGACTTTGACAACGACGGCAACGAAGAGACCGTGGCTCTGTATACCGCGGCGGACGGTACCGCGAGAGTGCTTGCGGCGACAGAAAAAGGCAGCTCATACAGTCTGATCGGCAGCTCTCAACTCAGCTCCGCCAACGTTTCGGCTGTAGCCTTCGCAAACGTCGACGCGGACGAAACCGACGAGTTGATAATATCATGCGATACAGGCTCACAGGCGGCGACGCTGAGCGTGTTCTTCATGAACGAAGACATGACAAAGATCGACGCCGCAAAAGGCTTCAGCGCCTTCATCACCGGAGACCTCGATAAAGATAACGCCGCCGATATCACGGTGTTCATCCCCGCCAGCGCCAAGGCTACCGCTAAAGCCGCGATGCTGTCATACGCGGACGGCGGCTTTACCGAAAAAGCCTCCTGCGAGGCAGACCCCGCGGTCGAAGCGTACGCTCACCTGAGCTACGGAGACATAAGCGGCGGTCAGTACGGTATAGCGGCGGACGGCGTGAACGAAAACGGCGAGTACTCAACACAGCTGATATACTTTGACTCGGCGACAAAGTCGCTGATAAACCCGCTGTTCATATACTCGGGATATGATAAGACGATGCGAACATCAAAGATCTTCGCGACAGCGACAGACAGCGACGGTATCATCAAGATACCCTTCTGCGAACCGATGAGGCATACTAAGGATGAAGACATCACCAAGGTGTGCACGGCGGTACAGTGGAACCGCTACGATCCCGCGCAGTTGACCGCGGTACCCGCCTCAGAGGCGGTGCTGTGCGATACGATGGGCTTTATGCTCACGCTCAGGCACAGCAAGCTCGACGATCTCACCGCCCGATGCGACGGCAAAGCATCCATGACGCTGTACTCGGTCAAGGATGACGAAAAATCAGTCTTGGGCAAAGCTCTGCTGACGATAAACTACAGCGATAAGGGCGAGTTTGACAGCGGGTCGGACTTCGTGCTGTATGAAAGCGGCACGGGAGTATACACCTGCGAGCTGAGCGGCGACTCGGAATACTCGTTTGAGGATGTAAAAAACAGCTTCAAACCGACAAACGTCGAATAGATCCCTTCATTGAAGACTTCGCAATAAATGTGCAGGCTTGAGGTGTTGTCCAAATCTTTGATTTGGCTAACAACACCCATGCAACAACACTCCAAGAGCGAAGCGATTGGCTTAGTGTCACTGCTGGCGCATGTCAAGATCGACAACGCAGCTATGCGGAATTTAACGCAATAGATGTTAAAGGGTTTTATTTGAAATTAGTATCAGTCAGCGTGACACGCGTGTCCGCTGACAGCCCCCTTAAAAGATCATAATACAATACATAAACCCGAACGGAGGTTAATAATATGAAAAAGATTCTTGTATGTGAAGACGAGGCCGCTATCCGCGACTTTGTTGTCATCAACCTCAGAAGAGCCGGCTACGAGGTAGTAGAGGCTGACTGCGGCGAAATGGCGCTCGAAAAATACGAGGAGCAGAACGGCGACTTTGACGTAGCGATACTCGATATCATGATGCCGGGCATCGACGGTCTGCAGGTATGCAAGGAGCTCAGAAACAAGAACTCCGGCATAGGCATCATAATGCTCTCTGCCCGTACTCAGGAGATGGACAAAGTAACGGGGCTCATGCTGGGCGCCGACGACTATATCACAAAGCCCTTCTCCCCCTCAGAGCTGACCGCGCGCGTAGACTCGCTGTACCGCAGAGTATCTCTCTCGGAGCAGAAAAACGAGAACAACTTTAAGGAGGAGCTGCAGAGCGGTATCTTCACCCTTAATCTGCGCAACCGCGCTCTTATGAAGAACGGCAAGATGATAGAGCTGACTCAGGTCGAGTTTCAGATCATGGAGTACTTCTTCTCTAATCCGGGCGTAGCTCTCGACCGCACGGACATCCTCAACCATGTCTGGGGCGAGGCGTATGTGGGCGAAGAAAAGATCGTCGACGTAAACATCCGCCGTCTGCGTATGAAGGTAGAGGACGAGCCCTCTAACCCCAAGTACATAGTCACCGTATGGGGCTTGGGATATAAGTGGGATACTGTCTGATCGTAAGGCGTCGGACGGATAAGAGATAACGGTCGGCATGCCGGTCAGCTCTTTTTATGGCTGAGCTGCGCGAAAACCGTTATCCCCTCTCTGTTCTCTATTACCCAATTAAGGAAGGATTGACAGTAAATGTTCAAGGGTATCAGCAAGAGGTGGCTTATCAACACCTTCGGCGTTGTTTTAGCCATAATCATATTGTTGATCATTACCCTGTCCGTATCCGTACACTCACTGTGCTACAACACCGTTGAGTCTGCCCTTATCAGTCAATGCGAAGATCTGAGAACCGTCTTTGACAACTATACCGCCGAGAACACCGACTCCTTTATGGGGGCGGCCGCGGTATACGCCTCTAACTTTGAGCACAAGGACGAGATGGAGATCGAGGTGCTCGACTCGCAGGGGCAGGCTGTATCGACGTCCTCGGGTTTTGCGTCGGGCGAAAAGCCCGTCCCCGAGTTTGAGGACGCAGTAAAAAGCAATAACGGTATGGGCAAATATGTAGGCAGGTCGGAGTCGGGCGAAAAGATCATGGCATATACCCGAATCATCAGAAACGCCGGCGGAGCTGAGCTGGGTGGTGTAAGATATATCTCGTCTCTGCGCAACGCCGACGGCAAGGTGCTGATGTATACTCTGATAGCCGTAGCGGTGGGTCTCATCATCATACTGGTGGTGGGTCTGTCGGGATACTACTTCATCCGCTCTATCGTCAAGCCCGTCAGACAGATGTCCGAGACGGCTCAGCGCATAGCTCAGGGCGACTTTTCGGCTAAGATAGACAAGATGTACGACGACGAGATAGGCGAGCTGAGCGACAGCATAAACGATATGGCGAGCGAGCTTGACGCTAACGAAAAGCTCAAGAATGACTTTATCTCGCGAGTATCTCATGAGCTGCGCACACCGCTGACCGCCATAAAAGGCTGGGCTGAGACCATGCAGTACGGCGTGCCCGACCGCATAACTCTCGAAAAGGGCATGAGCGTAATAGTCAAAGAAAGCTCGCGTCTGACGTCACTGGTTGAAGAGCTGCTGGACTTCTCAAAGCTGCAGAGCGGCAGACTGACCATGCAGATGGAGCGTATGGATATACTCGCCGAGATAGACGAGGCTGTATATATGCTCAAGGAGCGCGCCCTGTCGGAGGGCAAGCACCTGCTGTATGACGACCCCGAGGATATGCCGATCATCTACGGCGACCGCAACCGCCTTAAGCAGGTATTCCTGAATGTTATAGACAACGCGCTCAAATATACCCCCGAGGGCGGTATGATAGGCGTGCAGGCATATCAGGACTTTAAGGATCATACAGTCAAGATAGTGGTAGCGGACAACGGATGCGGCATCAACCCCGAGGATCTGCCTAAGGTCAAGGATAAATTTTACAAGGCTAATCAAAAGATCAACGGCTCAGGCATAGGACTCGCCGTAGCCGATGAGATAATCAAGATGCACAAGGGCTCGATAGAAATAGAGAGCTCTCCCGAGGTGGGAACCACCGTGACCATAACCATACCCATCTTCAACGAGGCGGCGGCTCTGGACGACGACAGTCTGACGCCCGGAGTGATCGCCGATAACAGCGCCGAAAAGCGGCAGTAATAACAAGGAGCAATAATATGAGTCTGTTAAAAAGATCGGTTATAGAGTTTTTGATAGGTCTGCCGATAGTGGTGGGAGTATACGCGCTGCTGGAATGGCTGTACAGCGCGATAATCAGCAAATCACCGTTTGTTTTTGATGTAAAGACCTGCAGCATGTGCGTGATGGTATGGTTAGTCATATCGATAATCTCATACATCGCCCGCAGAAAAAAACAGGAGAAATAACCCTCTCCGGCGCGAGCGCCGATGTATCCGCAGGACGCTTTACCCTCGCTGTATCCGGGCGGGGAATCTGACTTTTTTGATCCGTTGACATTGCCGCGGGTCCGACACACATCGGAGCCCCCGCAATAACTGTTTCAAATATAATATACGCGATAACCTTAGGGAGGGTCTTGACCCTCCCGTATGATTAGCGCAAGAGAAGGTATGAAATGAAAAAACAGAACGATAACAAACAGCAAAAGCGCATCACCTCCATAGGCGGCTCCGCCCTTATAGAAGGCATAATGATGCGCGGTCCCAAGCGCACGACAGTAGCCTGCCGTGTGGACAAGGACACCATTTACACAGAAGATATAAACGTAAAGCCGTTATTCAAGTCAAAATTTTGGAAGCTGCCGCTCATACGCGGTATAGCCGGCATGATAGACAGTATGCGCCTGAGCTACAAGGCTTTGGGGCTGTCTGCCGACAAGGCTATGGAGGCGGGTTTAGTTGAGGAAGAAGAACCGTCTAAGTTTGAAAAATGGCTCAACGATAAATTCGGCGACAAGCTGATGAACGTCATCATGGTCATAGCGACTATCCTCGGCGTCGCGCTTGCGCTGGGACTGTTCGTCTTTCTGCCGTCGCTGCTCTTTACATGGCTCCTCAAGCCCGCTCTGACCGAGTGGAGCGAGTCGTCTACAAGACTGCTGCAGTCAGCCTTTGAGGGCGTATTGAAGATCGCGCTCTTCCTCGGCTATATGATGCTCGTATCGCGTATGGAGGACATGAAGCGCGTGTTCAAGTATCACGGCGCAGAGCATAAGACCATATTCTGTTACGAAAATGACGAAGAGCTGACTGTCGAGAACGTTCGCAAGCAGACGCGTTTTCATCCCCGCTGCGGAACCTCTTTCCTCGTAGTAACTCTTTTGGTAGGTATTTTTGTGGGTTTATTCATCCCTACCTTCCCGAACATCCCCGTACTCAGACCCGTACTCAGACTGCTTCTGCTGCCTGTCTTAGTCGGCTTGGGCTATGAGTTCATCAAGCTGTGCGGCAAGCACGACAACAAGCTCACACGCATCCTCGCGACCCCCGGTCTGTGGGCTCAGCGCATCACCACCAAGGAACCCGACGACGAGATGATAGAATGCGCCATAGAGGCTATGAAGGCTGTCATCCCCGACGACGGCTCGGATATCGTAAATGACTGTTCATGCGCTCGATAACCTTATAAAAGGTATACTGACCCGCGCCGGTGTCGATAATCCCGACGGCGACTCGCGAGAGATACTCGCCGCGGTACTGGAGGTAGGCCCCTCGGGGCTGTTCGCTCTCAGAGATACCGATGCTGACGATGATGTCCGTGAAAAAGCGGTACATATGGCTCAGCGCCGCGCCTCGGGCGAGCCGATACAGTATGTAATCGGCTCATGGAGCTTTATGGGGCGGGATTACAAGGTCGGCGAGGGCGTGCTGATACCACGCGACGACACCGAGGTAGTGACAAGAGAGGCGCTGAGGCTGATCGGCAAGGTCGAAAAGCCCGTGATAGTCGATCTCTGCTCAGGCTCCGGGATAATCGCGATAACTCTTGACAGAGAGCTGAAAGGCTCCACCGTATACGCTGTCGAAAAAAGCGAAAAAGCGTACGCCTATCTGACAAAGAACGCAAGGCTGAATGACTCGGACATCAAGCCGATACTGTCCGACCTCAAGGACTGTGCAGATGACTTTGAGGACGGCAGCGTAGACCTGCTGATATCCAACCCCCCGTATATACGCTCGGATGAGATCGCTCAGCTCCAAAGAGAGGTAAGGTACGAGCCGCGGCTCGCGCTTGACGGCGGTGTGAGCGGATATGACTTTTATGACATGATAATCACCCTGTGGAGCCGAAAGCTAAAAGCGGACGGTGTGATAGCCCTCGAGATCGGCGAAGGGCAGTTCGGCTATATATCCGAACTGCTGAATAGCAGCGGCTATACCGAAATAAACGGATACAAGGACATACAGGATATAACAAGAGCGGTAACGGCGGTTTATCGTCCGTGAATTTAGAATTTTTGTTCTAATTTTCTTGATTATTTCAAACATATATGCTATAATATTTTCGGTTGAGATCGCGCGGTAAAGCTCAGGCATTTGAGCGTCCTTCCGTTATCGGAGGACTCATGCCCTGATCTCCGATCAGGCAACTGACAACCGCCAACCACCAACTACTAACTACCAACTATCAAAACAGAAAACCAAAGGAGAGATTTTTATGGCTCTGGATAAAAACAAAGCGCTGGAAACAGCTCTGTCACAGATAGAAAAGCAGTTTGGCAAGGGCGCTGTAATGAAGCTCGGTCAGAACTCACATATGAACGTAGATCACATATCCACAGGCTCGCTGGGTCTGGATATAGCGCTGGGTATCGGCGGTCTGCCCCGCGGCAGGATCGTAGAGATATACGGACCCGAGAGCTCGGGTAAGACGACCCTCTCTCTGCACTGCATCGCCGAGGGACAGAAGAACGGCGGCAACGTAGCCTTCATCGACGTAGAGCACGCGCTCGATCCCGTATACGCGGCGGCTCTGGGCGTAGACGTAGACTCTCTGCTGGTATCTCAGCCCGACACGGGCGAGGACGCCCTGGAGATAGCCGAGGCTCTGATCCGCTCGGGCGCCATCGACGTCATAGTCATCGACTCGGTAGCCGCTCTGGTACCCAAGGCGGAGATCGAGGGCGAAATGGGCGACAGCCATGTAGGTCTGCAGGCAAGACTTATGTCTCAGGCGCTGAGAAAGCTCGCCGGCGCTATCAACAAGTCCAACTGCGTAGCTATCTTCATCAACCAGCTGCGTGAGAAGGTCGGCGTGATGTACGGCAACCCCGAGGTCACACCCGGCGGCAGGGCGCTCAAGTTCTACTCATCCGTGCGTATCGACATCCGCAGGATAGAGACCCTCAAGGCGAACGGCGAGATGATAGGCTCGCGCACCAGAGCCAAGGTCGTCAAGAACAAGATAGCTCCTCCCTTTAAGGAGGCGGAGTTTGATATAATGTACGGCGAGGGCATCAGCCGCGTAGGCGAGCTGATAGATCTCGCTGTTAAGGCGGACGTAATGCAGAAGAGCGGCGCGTGGTTCTACTACGGTGAGAGCCGTCTCGGACAGGGTCGCGACAACGTAAAGGAACTCCTCAAGAGCAACGATGAGCTCAGAAAGGAGATCGAGGGCAAGCTGTGGGAGAACATCGACAAGCTCTCTACCCGCGCTAAGAAGCCCGCTAAGTCGGCTACAGCCGCCATACCCGGCGCTAAAAAGGTAGAGGAGGCTCCGGCCCCCGCTCCTGCCGCGGATAAGAAGAAGAAAAGCTCCAAAATAGATATACTTGTAGAAGACTGATGCAGATAACAGCTATAGAGCCCCGTAGAAAGGGGCTCTCTGCTCTGTATATAGACGGTGAGCTCGCTATGAAGCTCGATACCGAGGTGCTGATCGCTCAGCGCTTTGACGTAGGGCGTGAGATCACCGACGAAGAGCTGCGCGAGTGCCTGATCGCGTCCGAGCTCAAAAGATGCAAGGACAAGGCGATGTGGCTGATATCCTTTCGCGATCACTCGCGCAGGGAGCTTGTAGACAAGCTCAGGCGCGACTACAGCGAGGACTGCTGTGAGCAGACCGCCGACAGGATGGTCGAGCTCGGGCTGATAGACGATGAGCGCTTCGCGAGGCGGTACTCTGCCGATCTGATAAACCTCAAGCATCTGTCATATCGCGGAGTGAGGCAAAAGCTCGCCGAAAAAGGCATAAGCCGCGAGCTCATAGACGAGGTAACGGGAGAGCCGGAGATAGACGAAGAGCAGCAGATCCGCACGATAATAGATAAAAAATACTCGCGCGTCATGAACGACGAGAAGGGTCGCAGACGCGCGTATAACGCTCTGATGAGACTTGGCTTCAGCTACCGGGACATAAAGAGCGTCATGGCAGAATATACTGATACGGAGGAATACTGAAATGCCGTATACCGTAGGGATAGTATCTCTGGGCTGCGCTAAAAACCGCGTGGACGCGGAGATGATGATGTATAAGCTCAGAGAAGCCGGCTTCGAACTCAAGCAGGACGTAGCCATGGCTGACGCCGCGATAATAAACACCTGCGGCTTCATCGAGAGCGCCAAGCAGGAGAGCATAGACGAGATACTGGAGCTTGCAGAGCTTAAAAAAGAAGGCAAGATAAAGGCTATCATCGTCACGGGCTGTCTCGCCGAGCGCTACAACAGCGAGATAATGAAGGAGCTGTCCGAGGCGGACGCGGTGATCGGCATAGGTAAGAACGCCGATATCGCCGAGGTAGTGACTAAGGCTCTTGAAGGCGAGAAGACAGAGAGCTTCCCCGATAAGATGCTGCTGCCCATGGATGGCGGCAGGGTGCAGAGCACGGAGCAGCACTGGGCGTATCTGAAGATAGCCGACGGCTGCGACAACTGCTGTACCTACTGCGCTATTCCGCTGATACGCGGCGGCTACCGCTCGCGCAGGATGGAGAGCATCCTCGAAGAGGCTCGCCGTCTGGTAAACAACGGCGTCAAGGAGATCAACGTCATCGCTCAGGATACCACCCGCTACGGTCTGGATATCTACGGAAAGCTGAAGCTCGCTGAGCTGCTCAGAGAGATGTGTAAGATAGAGGAGCTGTACCGCGTACGCGTGCTGTACTGCTATCCCGACTATATCACCGACGAGCTGCTCGATACTATCAGAGAAGAAGATAAGATAGCTAAATACATAGATCTGCCGCTGCAGCACTGCAACGCGGGCATACTGCGCGCCATGAACCGCCGCGGCGACAGAGAGAGTCTGACGGCGTTGATAGAAAAGATCAGGGAGAAGATACCCGGCGTCGTGCTGCGTACCACGCTGATAGCCGGCTTCCCCGGAGAGAGCGAAGAGGCGTTTGAGGAGCTGAGCGGGTTTGTGGCTCAGACGCGCTTTGAGCGGCTCGGGTGCTTTGCATACTCGCAGGAGGAGGATACCCCCGCCGCGCTGCTGCCCGACCAGATAGACGAGGATGTAAAGAACCGCCGCGCCGAGCTGATAACCGAGCAGGAGGCGCTGATAATCAACGACTTTTGTGAGAGCGTCATCGGCAGGGAGATAGAAGTGCTCGTAGACGGCTTTGACCGCTACGCGGAGTGCTGGTACGGACGCTCAGAGTATGACGCGCCCGAGGTCGACCCGCTGGTGTTCTTCACCGTGGGCGATACCAAGCCCCACGCGGGAGATATCGTCAAAGTCCGCGTCACGGATCATCTCGACTGTGACTTGACGGGAGAGATGATTTGATAATCCCTTACTGCCCGTGCGGTCGTACCGATAGAAAGGGAGCGGACGCCTGTCGCCCTCTCCCCAACTTTTATACTTTAGGTGTTGTTATGAACAAAATGAATCTGCCAAACAAACTTACGCTGCTGCGGATAATCCTGGTACCCGCTGTGATGGCGACTATACTGATCGAGTTTCCGTTTCACTTTTTAGCGGCGGGAGTGCTGTTCGGCATAGCCTCGATCACCGACGCGCTCGACGGCAAGATCGCGCGCAGAGATAATCTGATAACCGACTTCGGCAAATTCGCCGATCCGCTGGCGGATAAGATACTCGTCATATCGGTGCTGGTCTGCTTTGTCAAATTCGGACTGTGCGGCGCGGTTCCGCTGGTGATAATCATCTTCAGAGAGTTTGCCGTCACCTCGGTAAGGCTGGTAGCCGCCGCGAGCGGTAAGGTGATAGCCGCCAATATGTGGGGCAAGGTCAAGACGGTATCTCAGATAGTCGCGATATGCGCGATCTTTACCATGCAGACCGCTCTGGACATCATATCCATCAATATGTTAGGACACACGGTGACTGTCGATGAGCTTAATCCCTTTTTGGTCGGGACGGCGAGCAACATTAACGTGCACACCGTATACAACATATCCAACACCTTCAACATCATCGGTCAGTGCCTGATATGGATCACGGCTGTGATAACCGTTATCTCGGGCGTGAAGTATCTGATAGACAACAAAGACGTCATCAGCGATATGTGATACTAAATTAGTGGTTGCAAAATCGTAAGTTATCGTATATAATAGTATAGATATGTAAAGGCGAAGAGCAGGAGAAGTACCCGCGCGGGAGCTATCAGAGAGGACGGCATATGCTGTGAGCCGTCTTAGCGAAAGCCCGGTGAAATGCGCCTGTGAGCCCGCGGTGGGAAAGTATACGAGTATCTCGGTACCGAGTATCGCCGCGCGTCAGCCCGCGTTAAGGGCAGAAAGGGCATTATAAGATATAATGCCGAATTCGGGTGGAACCACGGCGCTGTCGTCCCTACGGACGGCGGCGCTTATTTGTTTATGATTTGCCTGCGGCAGGCACGTAAAAAGGATTGATACTATGTTTGACACGATACGAGCCGATCTGGACTCGGTACTCCAGCGGGATCCGGCGGCGCGCAACAGATTAGAGGTTTTCTTCCTCTACTCGGGCTACAAGGCGGTGCGAAAATACCGCCGCGCGCACTGGTTCCATACTCACAACATGAAGTTCATCGCACGATGGCTCAGCCAGAGAGCGAGACATAAAACCGGCGTAGAGATACACCCCGGCGCCACCATCGGCAAGGGGCTGGTCATCGACCACGGCATGGGAGTGGTCATAGGCGAGACGACGATCATCGGCGACAACTGCCTGATATACCAGAACGTCACTCTCGGCGGTACCGGCAAGGACACCGGCAAGCGCCATCCCACCCTCGGCGACAACGTCATGGTAGGCTCGGGCGCTAAGGTGCTCGGCCCGTTCAAGGTCGGCGACAACTCGCGTATAGCGGCAGGCGCGGTGGTGCTCACCGAGATACCGCCCAACTGTACCGCGGTAGGCGTACCGGCAAGGGTGGTGCGCATAAACGGCGTACGTCCCGATCCGCTCGACCAGATACACTACAGCGATCCCGTGGCTCAGGAGCTTTGCAGGATGCACAGTGAGATCCAGCAGCTCGGCAACGAGGTACAACGTCTGAGAAAGGAAGTAAACAAAAAATGATACTGTATAACACGCTCGGCGGCAAAAGACAGGAGTTTGTGACCCATGAAGAGGGCAAGGTGCGTATGTACACCTGCGGCCCTACCGTATACCACTACGCTCATATAGGCAACCTGCGCACCTACATCATGGAGGATGTGCTGGATAAGTATCTGCGCTACGCGGGCTACGACGTACTGCGCGTGATGAACATCACCGACGTGGGACATCTCAGCTCCGACGCCGACACAGGCGAGGACAAGATGCTCGCGGGAGCTAAGCGCGAGCACAAGAGCGTCATGGAGATAGCCAAGTTCTACACCGACGCGTTCTTCTCTGACGCCGCTAAACTGAACATCAGGACTCCCGATGTTGTGGAGCCCGCCACAAACTGCATCCCCGAGTTCATCGAGATGGTGCAGACCCTGCTCGACAAGGGCTACGCTTATATCGCGGGCGGCAACGTGTACTTTGACACCTCAAAGCTCGACAACTACTATGTCTTCGGCAACATGAACGAGGATGAGCTTCAGGTAGGCGTGCGCGACGACGTCACGGAGGACGAGAACAAGCGCAACAAAAACGACTTTGTGCTCTGGTTCACTCAGAGCAAGTTTGAGGATCAGGCGCTCAAATGGGAGAGCCCGTGGGGACTCGGTTATCCCGGCTGGCACATCGAATGCTCGGCTATCTCTATCAAGCACGCGGGCGAGTACCTTGACATCCACTGCGGCGGCGTGGACAACGCCTTCCCCCACCACACCAACGAGATCGCTCAAAGTGAGGCGTACCTCGGTCATCAGTGGTGCCCGCACTGGTTCCATGTGCTGCACCTGCTTGACAAGCGCGGCAAGATGTCTAAGTCCAAGGGCGGCTTTTTGACCGTATCTCTGCTTGAGGAGAAGGGCTATGACCCGCTGGCGTACCGCTTCTTCTGCTTACAGTCGCACTACCGCAAGCCTCTGGTATTCAGCTTTGAGAACCTCGACAACACCGTGCAGGCTTACAACAAGCTCGTCTCCCGTATCGCGAAGCTCAAGGCGGACGGCGAGCCCGACTATGAAGCCGCGAAGCCCTATCAGGCTAAGTTCAGAGAGGCTCTCGACAATGATCTGAACACCTCGCTGGCGCTGACGGCTCTGCACAACGTGCTCAAGGGCGATATAAGCGACTCGACAAAGCTGTATCTGATAGCGGACTTTGATAAGGTACTGTCGCTGGGACTGATAGACGCGGCACAGGCTGAGCAAAAAAAGGCTGCCGAGGCTGAAGCCGCGAAAGAGGCTCAGAAGAACGCTTACCTAGCCGACAAAGGCATAACGAGAGCGTGGGTAGACGAGAAGCTCGCCGAAAGAGCGCAGGCTAAGGCGGATAAGAACTGGGCTGAGGCGGACTCCGTCCGCGACGAGCTGAAGGCTCTGGGCATCGTAATCAAGGACAGCAAGGAAGGCGCCAGCTGGGAGATAGAGCAGTAAAACATATCAATTAATACAGTTAAAGCCGTGTCTGTTAGGGCACGGCTTTTGATTATACGCTATTAATATAATAAAACATGAAACGGAATGAGATGAAAAAGAGCCGCGAAAGCGGTGTTTGACATTTCCTTTCACTTTTACTTTTTCTTTTATTCTTTTTCTTTATCTTTTTCTTAGTTCTTTTTGTGACAATAGACCACAATTGTGCTTTTTGTAAATAGGTATTATTTTATGATCCGCGGCATATAATTTATCGGTGATCATATGAGATTTGTCGTACTGACGAGGCGGAGGCTGAGCATACTGTTCGCGTGCGTGCTGATAGGCGCGGCGGCGCTGATGGTGGCTACGTCCACAGCGGGCAAGATAGCCGCTACGATGAGCGAGAACCGCGAGATACCGATATACTATGTCGATACCCAGGATAAGATATGCTCGATATCCTTTGACGCGGCGTGGGGCAACGAGCAGACAAACACCCTGCTCGATATACTCGATGAGTATGAGGTTAAGAGCACCTTCTTCCTCGTTAAGCAATGGGTAGACAAATACCCCGACGACGTGAAGGAGATATCCGCGCGCGGTCATGACGTAGGCAACCACAGCTCGACGCACCCGCATATGGCGCAGCTGAGCGCCGAACAGCAGGTAGCTGAGATAACCGACTGCAACGCGGCGATAGAGGAGCTGACCGGCAGCAGTCCGACGCTGTTCAGAGCGCCGTACGGAGAGTATGACAATAAGCTGGTCGAGAATCTGAGAGCCGAGGATATGTACTGTGTACAGTGGAACATAGACAGCCTCGACTGGAAGGATCCCACTCCCGACGAGATGGTGCAGCGGATAAAGAGCAAGCTGGTACCGGGCTCGGTGATACTGATGCACAACGGAGCGACCAACACGCCCGAAGCCCTGCCGAGAATAATAGAGGCTATACAAAGCGAGGGCTATACCATAATACCGCTCAGCGAGCTGATACCCGAGGGCGAGTACCATACCGATCACGAGGGCAAGATGATACTTGACACCGATCCTTTTTAATCGGTTGAGATTGCCACAGCCCTTTAGCAACCCTCAGTCACCTTCGGTGACAGCTCCCTTAGGAAAGGGAGCCTGTGGGCTTAGTAATGACTGTTTTGAAATAAAAAACAGCGGCAGGAAAAACCTGTCGCTGCTGCTATATCTATAATAATATTTACTGCTTTCCTTCCTGCTTTTCAAACACCATCTTGGTATCTGAGTTCTTTTCCATCATGATCAGCTTGTTGTCCTCAAATGTAAAGGGAGCCGCCGAGCCGTCGCTCGAAATGGTCATAGCCTTGGAGTCGACCGTCATCTGAGTAGATTCCTTGCCCATCTTCAAGGTCGCCTTCTCGCCCTCGATAACAAGAGTAACGTCGCCGACGCTGCTGAGATATGAGGTCATATCCTGACCGGCGGCGCTGATCTCAACGAGCTTATAGGTGCCCGAATAATCCTTGCCGCAAGCTGTGAGGTTGAGTGCGAGAGCTAAAACGAGTACAACACAAATAATCGAAACAGTCTTTTTCATACATAACTCCTTACCGCTCTGAGAGCATTATAATCATATATCTTAGTCCATGGTGAGTTTTTACACGATCATCAGCTGTTCATAACAGCGTCGAGCACCTGCTCCTTGAGTCTGTCGAGAGGCGATAGCTCGGGCTTGAGCTCAGGCTTGAACGCGGGCAGGTTTGACGCCGAGTTAAAGCTCTTCATCTGTATGACTATATGCTCGTTCTTGACCAGCTCAAAGAGCTTATCTATAGTAGGACAGGTCTGCACGGCGCGGATGAGCTGCTCCTTGGTGTGCTGTACGGGAGCGCTCTGCTTACGGGCGGCGTCGAGCACAGCCTGTCTGACCCTTATCCTGAGGCTGTCGAGCGGCGAGAGGTCGGGGATAGGCACGGGAGCCTGCTTAGGCAGTGAGGAGGCTGAGTTGAAGCTCTGCATCTGAATGACGATATGCTCGTTTTTGACAAGTTCAAAGAGCTTGTCTATGGTAGGACAGGTATCTATGGCTCTGAGTAATTCTTCAGTAGTCCTTTTGCGCCTCATGTTAGACTGCAAGAGCTGACCTCCTCTCTTTTTTGATCGCATTATTAATATATTATAATCTAATAATGAATAATTTTCAAGTAAAAGTAAACTTATTATGAAGTTTATTTACAATATACGCGGATTGTGGTATTCTATATATGGATTTTTCATCGAAAAAAGGTGATATAATGGCTTATATAGATGACAACAACAACGGTCTCGGCATAGGAACAGACCCTATGGACGAGATAGATAAGGAGCTCGAGGAGCTGAAAAGATCGCTCGGCGAGCCTGAGCAGGTAGCGAAAGATACTCGTCCCGCGACCGCTGATACAGATAAAACAGACGTATCGGACAAGCCGGAATTTGTAGAAAAGCCTGTTCATAATGAAGTACCCGAAGCCCCTGCCGACAAAACGACTGAGTCTGATGACGGCGAAAAAAGAGTCAGTCCCGAGCCTAAGGAGGAGAAAAGACCATTGTTCCCCGAGAAGAAAACCGGCAGACCCGCGCACTTTGCGGACAAGCTGACGAGCGGCAAAAAAACTATATCCCCTGTCGGAGCGATACTGATGGTGATCGTATCACTGATACTGGTGATCGGACTGACAGCGGGCACGATCTACGGAGTATTCAGCCTAATAAACATGAACAACAATACGGGAGAGACCGTCGCAACCTCCAACGGCGAGCCTGTGACCATAAACGACTCGGTCATGGGTGATATCGACCTCACCCCCGCTAAGGGAGCGGAGATCAATACATACAGCGCCGAAAATCTCGTGACCGAGGATAACGGTCTGCCCGCGTACTATCAGGACGGCAAGAAAATATCCCACATCGGCATAGACCTGAGCGAGTATCAGGGCGAGGTCGACTTTGAGAAAGCCAAGGCGGCAGGCGTTGAGTTCGTCATGCTGCGCATAGGCGGCAGGTTTTACGGCGATAAAGGCGCCGTATATGAGGACGGAGCCTTTGACAGCTACTATCAGCAGGCAAAGGCCGCCGGGATCAAGGTAGGAGCGTACTTTTTCTCTCAGGCTGTCAGCGCGGCTGACGCTGTTGAGGAGGCTGAATTCGTCGTCAAAAAGCTCGGCGGTAAAAAACTCGACTACCCCATTGCCTTTGACTGGGAGAATATCGCAGATGATGAGGCTCGTACGGATAATGTAAACGGCAGTGAGCTGACTACCATAGCGGAGGCTTTCTGCAACAAGGTCATCGAATCCGGCTATAAGGCTATAGTATACGCAAACTCCGCACAGATGTTCATAATGTACGACTTTGAGACCATGAAGGACTATGACTTCTGGCTGGCGGACTATCGCGAGTTCCCGACCATGTACTACAAGTTCGATATGTGGCAGTACGCTACCGACGGCACCGTGGACGGCATAGAGGGCAGCGTGGATATGAACCTCAGCTTCACTGATTTTGAATAATAGCTTAGTTTGACACGACAACCCTCAGTCAGCGAGACACGAGTGCCCCGCTGACAGCTCCCTGAGGATTGCAGAGCCCTGAAATGAATATGTAATAAGAAAGAGGAAACGGCGTTTTTACTCGGGACAAAACTATTTCTTCTTTCTTATTCTATGGCTTGTTTATTTAAACATATCGGCGGCGCTGTTGGCGAGATTTGCCATGGCATCGGCTACCTTGTTAGCCTTTTTCTCCATCTCCCGCTTACTGTTTGTCATCAGGAATATGCCTGCGGAGCTGACAGCCGCTCCGGCTAACATTCCGCCTATGACGCCTTTGATCACGCCGCCTTTCTTTTTTGCGCTGTTATCATTACTATTCATATTATCGCCTCCTTAGCAAGATTAGCTTTTGCATACCGGTGCGTCATATACAAAGATAAAAGAGGGAATCTTAATTGGAAAAAACTGACAAAAAGACTCTTAACATAGTGCTCTTTGAGCCTGAGATACCGCAGAACACCGGCAACGTGGCGCGTACCTGCGCCGCTACGGGCGCGAGGCTGCATCTTGTGCGTCCGTTCGGCTTTGAGATAACCGACCGTAATCTGAAAAGAGCGGGGCTTGACTACTGGTATCTGGTAGACATAACCTACTATGACTCTATAGACGACTTCTTTGAAAAGACAAAGGGCGGAGAGTACTTCTTCTTCTCTACCAAGGCAAGACATACTCACTCGGATATAAGCTACCCCGACGGCGCATATATCATCTTCGGCAAGGAGACGCGCGGCATACCCGAGCATGTGCTCCTGCGCTACCCCGACCGCTGTGTGCGCATACCGATGATAGACGAGGCGAGATCGCTGAATCTGGCGAACAGTGTCGCCGTGGGCTGCTACGAGGTGCTCAGACAGTGGGACTACCCCGAGCTGCTGACCAAAGGCGAGCTGCACAGGCATAGCTGGGAGGATACAAAATGATAAAGCTGCCGCGTCCTTTGATACTGGGCGCGGTTTTTGTGGTTTTTAACAAATAAAATGATTATTATTCCATTTAGCTATTGCAATAAGCTACTGTTTTGTTATATAATTAATGAGTAAAATTATGGTATTGTATATCTGCGGTTAGCGTTGACTAACACATTGCGGGTATACGATACAAAGAAAGGATGTTTTTACCATGAAACTGAACAAGTACACCGTAGACGACATTAACTTCGCCGGCAAGAAGGTTCTGTGCCGCTGCGACTTTAACGTACCGCTCAAGGACGGTGTTATCACCAACGACAACCGTATCACAGCCGCTCTGCCCACCATCAAGAAGATCATCGCCGACGGCGGTCAGCTGATCCTCTGCTCTCATCTCGGCAAGCCGAAGAACGGCCCCGAGGAGAAGTTCTCCTTAGCTCCCGTAGCGGTTCGTCTGTCCGAGCTGCTGGGCAAGGATGTTGTATTCGCCAATGACGACGAGGTAGTAGGCGCTAACGCCAAGGCTGCCGTAGCCGCTATGAAGGACGGCGATGTAGTCCTGCTCCAGAACACACGCTTCCGCAAGGAAGAGACCAAGAACCTCGAGCCGTTCAGCTCCGAGCTGGCTTCTCTGGCTGAGGTATTCGTAATGGACGCTTTCGGCTCCGCTCACCGCGCTCACTGCTCCACGGTAGGCGTAACGGATCACATCAAGTGCACAGCTGTAGGCTACCTGATGCAGAAGGAGATCGACTACCTCGGCAACGCTGTTGAGGCTCCCGTTCGTCCCTTCGTAGCTATCCTCGGCGGCGCTAAGGTAGCTGACAAGCTCAACGTTATCTCTAACCTGCTCGAGAAGTGCGACACCCTGATCATCGGCGGCGGCATGGCATATACCTTCGCTAAGGCTCAGGGCAAGGCTATCGGTACATCTCTGGTAGACGACACCAAGCTCGACTACTGCAACGAGATGATCAAGAAGGCTGAGGAGCTGGGCAAGAAGCTCCTGCTGCCTATCGACACAGTTTGCACAAAGAGCTTCCCCGATCCGATCGACGCACCTATAGATACAGAGGTTTTCGCCGCGGGCGAGATCCCCGAGGACTGCATGGGTCTGGATATCGGTCCCAAGACAAGAGAGCTGTACGCTGACGCCGTTAAGAGCGCTAAGACAGTAGTTTGGAACGGTCCTATGGGCGTATTTGAGAACCCGATCCTCGCTGAGGGTACTATCGCGGTAGCCAAGGCTCTGGCTGAGACAGACGCTACCACCATCATCGGCGGCGGCGACAGCGCTGCGGCTGTAGTAAACCTCGGCTTTGCTGACAAGATGAGCCACATCTCCACAGGCGGCGGCGCTTCTCTCGAGTATCTCGAGGGCAAGGTACTGCCCGGTATCGCCGCTATCGCGGACAAAGACTGATAAATGAAACTTAAGGGCATCAACTCAGCCCCATACTACCAACTAAGAAAGGAAATAGAAAAATGTTACTTGACGCTTTAACCAGAGATATGAGAAAGACCATAATCGCCGGCAACTGGAAGATGAACAAGACCCCCGCAGAGGCTACAGCTCTGCTCGAGGAGCTCAAGCCCCTCGTAGCCGACGCTAAGAGCGAGGTCGTAGCCTGCGTACCCTTTGTAGATCTCGGTATCGCCATCGAGGCCGCAAGAGACACAAACATCAAGATCGGCGCTCAGAACTGCCATTGGGAAGAGAGCGGCGCTTACACAGGCGAGATCAGCGCGGCTATGCTTAAGGATATCGGCGTAGATTATGTCGTTATCGGCCACTCCGAGCGCAGACAGTACTTCGGCGAGACCGACGAGACCGTAAACAAGAGAGTCAAGGCTGCTCTGGCAGCGGGTCTCAAGGTGATCGTATGCGTAGGCGAGCTGCTCTGGGAGCGCGAGTGCAACATCACTAACGAGGTCATCGCCCGTCAGATCAAGCTCGATCTGTGGGATGTGACTCCCGAGGAGATGAAGAACATCGTTATCGCCTATGAGCCTGTATGGGCTATCGGCACAGGCAAGACCGCTACTGCCGAACAGGCTGAGGAGGTCTGCGACTTCATCCGTATGTGCCTTAAGACCTTATACGGTCTCGAGGTCGCCAGCGCGGTAACTATCCAGTACGGCGGCTCCATGAACGATCAGAACGCGGCTGAGCTGCTGGCTAAGACCAATGTCGACGGCGGTCTGATCGGCGGCGCTTCGCTGGTAGCTGAGAAGTTCGCGGCTATCGTTAAGGCGGCAGACGCTTCTACAACTTATTGATAAATCGGGAGGAGCTTGCTCCTCACCTACTCAGTCTGTAACATCTGAAAGTTGATATCTGATTACAAGTATATTTGTGTCAGACGAGGACGAGACCGCAGGCAGGCAGACGCCTGTCAAGGGCGAGGACGATGTATGGCACAAACAGACGAAGTAAGGCTTATAAAATTTCAGGTGTTACAGGCTGTTATACTATTCCTACACAGAAAGGGATAAAATATGAAAAAACCAATTGCTTTGATTATAATGGACGGCTTCGGTATCGCGCCTAAATACGGCAACGCTATCGACTATGCCCGCACACCGCACCTCGATGAGCTGTTCTTCAAGAACCCGCTCACGATGATAGGCGCGTCGGGCTTAGACGTCGGTCTGCCCCACGGACAGATGGGCAACAGCGAGGTCGGCCACACCAACATGGGCGCGGGCAGGATAGTATATCAGGAGCTGACCCGCATCACCAAGGCTATCGAGGACGGCGACTTCTTCGATAACGAGGCCATGAACAAGGCTATCGACAACGCTATCGAGCACAACAGCTCGCTGCATCTCTTCGGTCTGCTGTCTCCGGGCGGCGTGCACAGCCACAACACACATATGTACGGCATCCTCGAGCTGGCTAAGCGCAGAGGTCTTGAGAAGGTATACATCCACGCCTTTCTCGACGGACGCGACGTGCCCCCCTCGAGCGCTAAGGAGTATGTGGCTCAGGCTGTAGAAGAGTGCGAGAAGATCGGCGTAGGCAAGATAGCTACAGTCATGGGCCGCTACTACGCCATGGACAGAGATAACCGCTGGGAGCGCGTAGAAAAGGCGTACAGCGCCATCGTATACGGCGAGGGCGTCAAGGAGAGCTGCCCGGTAGAGGCTGTACAGCACAGCTATGACAACGGCGTGACAGACGAGTTCATGATACCCGCTGTCATCGAGGGCGGCGACACCGTAAAAGAGAACGACAGCGTGATCTTCTACAACTTCCGTCCCGACAGAGCGCGTGAGATCACACGCACCTTTGTAGACCCCGAGTTCAGCGGCTTTGAGCGCAAAAACGGCTTCTTCAAGGTATACTATGTGTGCATGACTCAGTACGACGCAACCATGCCCAACGTAGATATCGCCTTCAAGCCTCAGAAGCTGGTCAACACCATGGGCGAGTATCTGTCTAAGAACGGCAAGACTCAGCTGCGTATTGCCGAGACCGAGAAGTACGCTCATGTCACCTTCTTCTTCAACGGCGGCGTAGAAAAGCAGTATGAGGGCGAGGATCGCATCCTTGTCAAGTCTCCCGCGGTAGCCACCTACGATATGCAGCCGCATATGAGCGCCTATGAGGTCACCGAAAAGTGCGTAGACGCTATCAAGAGCGGCAAGTATGACGTTATCATACTCAACTTCGCAAACTGCGACATGGTCGGACACACAGGCGTGTTTGACGCCGCGGTCAAGGCTGTAGAGGCTGTAGACTGGGGCGTAAAGAAGGTATCCGACGCTGTAGCCGAGATGGGCGGCGTGACCTGCATCACCGCCGACCACGGCAACGCCGACCGCATGATCGACCTTGACGGCACACCCTTCACCGCGCACACCACCAACCCGGTACCCTTCTGCGTAGTGGGTTATCCCGAGTGCAAAGAGCTGCGCTCAGGCGGCGTGCTGGCTGATATCGGCCCGACGATGCTCGACATCATGGGTCTGCCTCAGCCCGAGGAAATGACCGGCAAGAGCATGATCATGCGGTGACACGAAGTGTCTTATTCCGCCTATTGAAAAGTTACATTTAATTGTTAAGCGTATTAACGGCGGGGCAAGAGTACATATGCCGATAATATCTATGTTATAACAGCAAAGCTCCCGATCTCGGTCGGGAGCTTTTTATAATGTATACTGAAAACTTAAGACTGAATAATTAATAATTCAGCGGAGCGATCTGTAGGGCACGGCAGAATAGCCTTCCCCTCGGGGGGAAGGTGGGCTTTTCGGCTCCCAAAGAGCCGAAAAGGTCGGATGAGGGGATAACCTCTCATCCCGAATAATTCAGCAAAGAGAGGGAAGCCTTTCCCGGATCCTCGGTATATACTGTACCTCACTGAATTCGGGGCTATACATGAAAAGCCTGCCCCTCATCCGTCAACTTCGTTGACACCTTCCCCCCGAGGGGAAGGCTTATATGCGTTGATGCCCTATGTAAACGCCCGATATAAACAAACGCCCTGCCGCGGCACGTCGGCGAGCGTCATCCCCTACAAATCGCTTCGCGATAAACAGCTTTTGTCGGAAAGGTTACGGTACGTCGACGAGCGCCGTACCCTACGGCATGCCAACCACCAACCACCAACTACCAACTCTCAAACCTGCGTCCCTTGCGTCCCTGAGCCTCAAAACCGCATAAGCAAGCCGTTTTCTCAGGGTCGCAGGCTTTTTTTCGCTGCGTCCCTCATGCGTCACCGCTCAGTTTGCCGCAGAACTCCGATATCATCCTGTCGTTATCGTGGGAAGGTCTGTCCTTTGGATCTATGAGCGCAAGCTGCGCCTCAAAGCCCTCTGTGCCGAGCGCCGCCTTGAGCTTACTGAGCGCCTTGTCCGCGCCGCCGCCCGAGTAACACAGGAACACGGCTATGCGCTTGTTCTTGAGTGCCTCGCCGTTCTCCGAAATGAACGTCCTCAGCGGAGGGGCTATGTTGCTCGCCCAGACGGGGGAGCCCAGTATTATCAGCTCGCAGTCTGTGTCGAAGCCGTAGGGCTCGAGCTCGGGCTTCTCACCCATCACGGCGCTCTTGCCGCCCCATATGAACTTGCGGAAGCCCTTGGAGGGGTACTCCTTCACAGGTCTGATCTCGGTAAGCGCAGCGGACAGCTTATCCGCGATCTTCTCCGCGGTCATCTTGGTGTTGCCGCTCATCGAATAGTAAACAACGGTAGTTTTCACGGTGATCACTCCTTAAAAGTAGAATATCTCTTCAAATTTCTTATCAAGAGCGATACACAGGATCAGCGCGAGCTTGGCGGTCGGGTTGAACTGACCGGTCTCTATCGAGCTGATGGTATTGCGCGACACTCCCACCAGCTTGGCAAGCTCCGCCTGTGAGAGCTTTTTTTCCTTACGGATCGCGGCGAGATTGTTGCGCAGGATCAATTCATTATCCATTATTTCATCACCCCGCATAGCTGGAGTATCCACAGCGCCAGCATCATCAGCGCAAGTAAGCCCCACATGATCGTGACAAACAGCTCATGGCGCTTACGCAGCTTGATGTACTTGGTCAAAAAGGCGACGAACGCCATAGTGAACAGGACAAAATCCATGCCCCGGTTGACGTAACCCAGCACAAAGCCGTTGACAAGATCAACGATGATGACCAGTATCACGGCGATAAAATACGCCGCGCGCGTACCGCTCTTCTGAGCCTCGATATCGGCATAGTCCTTGCCGTGGTTCTCCTGCTGCGCTCTCTTCAAAATATCCTCTCTGTTCATGATAACATCTCCTTTTGACAAGTTTACTTGTCATTTGATGTCATCATTATATCACTGCCAAGTTTACTTGTCAATAGTTTTTTGCAAAGTTTTCTTGTCATTATTTCAGAGCATACAAAAGCTCCCGAGATCGGGAGCTTTTTTGTATTTATTACGATCAATGCGGTATCAGATAGAAAAGCGAGCCGACCACATAGGTAAAAGCGTTAGCTACAAAGGCATAGAGCACCGCGAGCCACGGGCGGTATTTTTCGCCTTTCTCGAAGTGTTTGAAGGCAATAGCGTACACCGCGCCTTCGACCGCCGCGACAGCGATCTCAAAGAACGCAAACGGAAAACTCAGTAAGCTGTCATATATATGCGGATTGATCAGAACGGTGCTCACGGTAAGCAGGATAAGCGTGATAATGTTCGTGACCGCTATCGTGAGGATATGCCGCCATGTGCGGTAGCCGAAGAGCAGTCCGATCAGTATCTCCGCGACAAGATTGAACGCGAGACAAACGAGAAACCGTATTACGTTCGATGACGAAAAAATCAGCGCCAAAGCAGTCGGCTTTTCGGCTGTCACCGCAGGGTGATACTCTCCCTCGCCGTAAGTCTTTTGATCTTCCTCGGCGACCTGTATCGCGGCGATCTTCTGTGCGTCGAGCGTCAGCTTGTATGTTTCGATATAGTTCTCGTTTTTTAGGATACCCGTTTTCACCAATGTATCGGTGTCGGGAAAATACAGCGCTATCTTGAAGGTGTTATACGGATACGATACATCCGTTCCTCTATTCACTTTGTTGAAATCGTCCACGTCAGCGATGTAGCTGTAGCCGTCCTCATCGCCTACGCTTTTCAGCTTTTTGACCGTCGCCCATATAACTTCTGTGCCGTATTCAGCTTTATTATCATTGTACCACTGCTCATCGTACGAGTAAAACGCGTTTCGGTCGCTTAGCACCGCGACTACATAGTCGCCGTCGTATGGCTTATCGAGCGTGATGATGATATCGGGATACCAAGGCGCGTTCGCGGATGCGGACACGGCGCACAGGGACAGCATGACCGCTAAGACCGCGATCATACAAAGCAGTTTTTTCATCACAAAACTCCTTGCAACAACGCCCCGGGATAAAACCGAGGCGTGATGTATCAAATATAACGAATGAATTAAGCTTCTTCAGCCTTGGCAGCCTCGATGACCTTCTGAGCTACCTGAGCGGGAGCGTCCTCATAGCGCTCGAACTCGAAGCTGTAGGAGCCTCTGCCCTGGGTGCACTGGCGGATGAAGATAGAGAAGTCAGCCATCTCAGCCATGGGTACCTCAGCCTCGACGATCTGCATACCGCTCTCGCCGGCGTTCATACCCAGAACACGGCCGCGGCGCTTGTTGACCTCGCCCATAACGTCGCCCATGTTGGCGTCCGGAACGGTAGCCTTGAGGGTGCCGACCGGCTCTAACAGAGCAGGCTTAGCCTGCGGGATACCTGCCTTGAAGGCGAGCTGAGCGGCAGTCTTGAACGCCATTTCGTTAGAGTCAACTGGATGATACTTACCGTCGTACAGAGTAGCCTTGACGCCTACTACGGGATAGCCCGCGAGAGGACCGTGCTTGATGGAGTCGCGCAGACCCTTCTCAACAGCCGGGAAGAACTGCTTGGGAACTGAGCCGCCTACTACGGCGATATCGAACTCTAAACCGTCGCTGTCACAGGGCTCAAACTTGATCCATACGTCGCCGTACTGACCTGATCCGCCGGACTGCTTCTTATGCTTGCCTTCTACGTCGCTCTTGCCGCGGATAGTCTCGCGATAAGCAACCTTGGGCTGCTTGAGCTCTACCTCTACGTTGAACTTAGCCTTGAGCTTGGATACGACTACGTCGAGGTGCTGCTCGCCCATACCGGAGATAACGAGCTCCTTGGTCTCGGGGTTGGAGACGTAGCTTACAGTGGGATCCTCTTCAGCTAAACGAGCCAGACCCTGAGCTACCTTATCCTCCTCGCCCTTCTTCTTGGGATATACAGCCATAGAGAAGGAGGGAGCGGGATAGTCGATGCCGTCGAGAATGACCTTGCGGGTCGGTGAGCAGAGAGTATCGCCTGTGTTGGCGGAGGTGAGCTTGGGGATAGCGCCGATATCACCGGCGGTGACTGCGGAGGCGTCCTCCTGCTTCTTACCGCGGACGGTCAGGACCTTAGTGATACGCTCCTGATTACCCGTGCGCATATTTACGAGAGGAGTATCTGTAGATACCTTGCCCGATACTACCTTGAAGTAGCTGAGCTTGCCTACGAACGGGTCGGCAACTGTCTTGAAGATGATAGCGGCTGTAGCGCCCTGAGCGTTGCAGGCTATCTCTACGGGATCGCCGTTTACGTCTACGGCAGTCTCGCCGCCCTTATCCTCGGCAGAGGGAGCGAGCCATGTCAGACTGGACATGAACTGCTCGATGCCGTATGTGTTAGAGGCGTCGCCGCAGAATACGGGGCACAGAGAGCCGTCCTTGACGCCCTGTGATACGCCTGTGATGATCTCTTCGGGAGTGAACTCCTCTTCCATAAAGAACTTCTCCATGAGCTCTTCGCTGGTCTCGGCAACAGCCTCTTTGATAGCCTCTCTCAGACCCTCAAAGCGGTCGCCCATCTCGGGGATTATGGCGGTAGGAGCCGCGTTGCCCTTAGCGTCGTACTTATACGCCTTATACTCGAGGAGGTTGATGTATGTATTAGCCTGACCGTTCTCGATATGAGGAACGATAACGGGGCATACGGAGGGACCGAAGGTAGCCTTGAGGTCCTCTAATACGCGATAGAAGCGGGCGTCCTCGTCACAAACGCCGTTGACGAAGAATATCTTGGTCAGGCCCTCTTTGTCGGCAGCCTTGACAGCCTTCTCTGTACCTACGTTGACGCCGTCCTTAGCGGATACGACGATGACGGCGGTCTCAGCCGCGCGATAGCCCTCGTATACGCCGCCCTCAAAGTCAAACAGACCGGGGGTGTCGATGATGTTGATCTTAGTATTCTTCCACTCTACGGGAGCCACAGCGGTAACTATAGATACCTTGCGGCGGATCTCCTCGGGGTCATAGTCGAGCTGGGTGTTGCCGTCGGCGATCTTGCCCAGACGGTCTGATGCCTTGGAAAGATACAGCATAGCCTCGGCTACGGATGTTTTGCCCGCGCCTGAGTGACCGGCCATAGCGATGTTGATGATGTGTTTAGCGTCGTACTGTTTCAATTAAAAAACTCCTTTCAAGAGCAAATATACAGTCTATGCCGGATATCCCGATCCGACCTACCATATCATTATATAACAAATTCAAATGACACACAATAAAAACTATGCTCTCAGCAAAAAATTTACTAAATATATAAAAAACTCACAAAACATTTGTTGAGTTTTCACAAAAGGCTTTTGACTGTTGAGCCGATAAAACCTATATAACAAATAATTTGCCTGTCAGCCTTGACAAAGTCGTGAGCGGCTGATATAATAATAACAGTTAGTTTAAGCTAACCTTATTTTTGTACACAGGTTAGCTCAGACTAATAGTAACGGTAAAAACGGAGGCAAAGATATGCCGTTGACACTGGCAGCATTAGGAGAAGAATACATCATCAAGCGCATAGGAGGCAACTCGGAGGTAAGGACGCATCTGCAGAACCTCGGCTTTGTCCCCGGAGGCACGGTGACAGTGGTCAGCTCTATGGGCGGTAACCTGATAGTGAACGTCAAGGGAGCGCGCATAGCCGTAAGCAAAGAAATGGCGCAGAAGATAATGATCTGATCAAGTCAACATTTTTACTTGACATAAACATCCCATTTCTTTAGCTATAATCAGCGGGGTGTTTGACCTTTTGGATCGGTTGAGATCGCCACAGCCCTGACAAGCGTGTCAAGGGCTTCGCGATGACTAATTATATTAAGGAGGAGAACATGAAAACTCTCAGAGAAGTACCCATCGGCGGCAGCGCAAAGGTCAAGAAGCTGCACGGCGAGGGCGCGATAAAGCGCCGCATCATGGATATGGGCATCACAAAGGGCGTAGAGGTGCTGGTGCGCAAGGTAGCTCCCTTAGGCGATCCGCTGGAGATAACCGTGCGCGGATATGAGCTGTCGCTGCGCAAGGCTGACGCCGAAAACATAGAGGTAGAGTGAGCCGCGGGGCGGCTTGCTTTTTGCCCGACGGTTAGCCTAAGATAACGCGGTTAGCCGAGACTTTTGAAAATCACTAACTACCAACTAACAACTAACAACTACAAACTAACAACTAACAATAAAATGAGGTATGACTATGAAGATGACTATCGCCTTGGCGGGCAACCCGAACAGCGGCAAAACTACGCTGTTCAACTCGCTGACAGGCTCCAACCAATTTGTCGGAAACTGGCCCGGCGTTACGGTAGAAAAGAAAGAGGGCAAGCTCAAAAAGCACTCTGACGTAACTATCACCGACCTGCCCGGCATCTACTCACTCTCGCCCTACACCATGGAGGAGGTAGTGGCGCGAAACTATCTGATAGACGAGCGTCCCGACGCGATACTGAACATTGTGGACGGTACCAACCTCGAGCGCAACCTCTACCTGACCACTCAGCTCTGCGAGCTGGGCATACCGGTAGTGGTAGCGATCAACATGATGGATGTCGTCGAGAAGAACGGCTATAAGATCAATACCGCCGAGCTGGCGCGCGCCTTGGGCTGCAAGGTAGTGGAGATATCAGCCTTAAAGGGCAGCGGCGTAATAGAGGCCGCGGAGGCTGCCATGGAGGCTGCTCAAAACAAAAAGCCCGTGCCTAAGCACCCCTTTGACGGCTCGGTAGAGCACGCCATAGCCCATATCGAAGAGGCTTGTGTGCACGATATGCCCGAGGAGCAGCAGCGCTGGTACGCCGTAAAGATCTTTGAGCGCGATGAAAAGGTGATCGAAAAGCTCAATATAAGCGACAGCACCAAGGCTCATATCGAAAAGGATATAGCCGCCGTAGAAGAAGAATACGACGACGATGCTGAGTCGATCATCACCAACGAGCGCTATGTCTACATAGGCAAGATAATCGACGGCGTATATAAGAACAAACAAAAGGGTCAGCTCTCGACCTCAGACAAGATAGACAGGATCGTCACCAACCGCTGGCTGGGTCTGCCGATCTTCGCCGTGATAATGTTCCTCGTATACTATATATCAATGGTAACGGTCGGTACAGCCGCTACGGACTGGGCTAACGACGGTCTGTTCGGCGACGGCTTTCACCTGTTCGGCATCGGCACGGCTGAGTATGAGGCTCATGCCGAGGCTATCGGAGTGCTGACAGGCTCCGCGGAAGCAGTCGGAAACGACGCTCTGCTCGAGGCTCTCGACTCGGAGAGCGAGAACTACGACGCTAAAAAAGCCGTGAACGAAGTACGGAGCTTTGCGGACTCGGTAAAGAAAACAGATGAGTTCACATATGAAGTAGAGGATGAAGAGACTCTCGAGATCACCAAGCAGACATCCACCGGCGACGACGTAAAGTCGGCGGCGGAGACCTTCATCAAAAATGAGGGCAAGCCCGACGACCCCGCCGCCTTCGGCGTATGGGTGCCCGGCATCCCCGTGATAGTAGGCAGAGGTCTCGAGGCGGCTAACGCTCCCGAGTGGCTCTCGTCCCTGATACTCGACGGCATAGTCGCCGGCGTAGGCGCCGTACTGGGCTTTGTGCCCCAGATGCTGGTGCTCTTCCTGCTGCTGGCGTTCCTGGAGGCTTGCGGCTATATGGCGCGTATCGCCTTTGTACTGGACAGAGTCTTCCGCCGCTTCGGTCTGAGCGGCAAGAGCTTCATCCCGATACTGATCGGTACGGGCTGCGGCATACCCGGCATCATGGCGTCGCGTACTATCGAGAACGAGCGTGACCGCCGCATGACCATAATGACGACCACCTTCATCCCCTGCGGAGCTAAGATACCCTTTATCTCGATGATCGCGGGCGCTATCTTCGGCGGTTCGCCGTGGGTAAGTACCGGCGCGTACTTCATCGGTATGGCGGCTATCATAATATCCGGTATCATGCTAAAGAAGACTAAGCCCTTCGCGGGCGAGCCCGCTCCCTTTGTCATGGAGCTGCCCGCGTATCACTGGCCCACACTCGGCAACGTTCTGCGCTCGATGTGGGAGCGCGGCTGGTCGTTCATCAAGAAGGCAGGCACCATCATCCTGCTCTCGACCATCGTACTGTGGTTCCTGAGTCGCTTCGGCTGGGTAGACGGCACGTTCACAATGCTCGGTGAAGAAGAGATAGGCAGCAGTATGCTCGCGGCTATAGGCGGAGCCATCGCGTGGATCTTCGCTCCTTTAGGCTGGGGCAACTGGCAGGCGGCTGTCGCCTCTATCACAGGTCTCATCGCTAAGGAGAACATCGTAGCTACCATGGGTACTCTGTACGGCGGCGGTACGATGTCCGTATGGGCTACGCTCGCTACGGTATTCACGGGCATAAGCGGCTTCTCGTTCCTGGTATTCAACCTGCTGTGCGCGCCCTGCTTCGCCGCTATGGGAGCTATCAGACGCGAGATGAACTCCGGCAAGTGGACAGCGTTCGCTATAGCATATCAGTGCGGCTTCGCGTATGCCGTATCGCTGTGCATCTTCCAGATAGGCTCAGCGTTCACGGGCGGACTGAACGTGATCGGTCTGATCGTCTCGATCCTGCTGATCGCGGGCATGATGTATATGCTCTTCAAGCCCTACAAAGAGGCTACCAAGCTGACTAAGTAAGGTAACCGGACAGCCAATGGCTGAAACCCTCGCAATAAAGCACTTGAATAGGAATAACAACGAGTGGGAAAGAGCTTTTTTGATTCTCGGTCACCTGTATGACTCACCGAATCCGATACTGTTTCGGAAAAGCCCGCCCCTCATCCGACTCGGCACTGCCGAGCCACCTTCCCCCCGAGGGGAAGGCTTTGAAAGGAGTTGATCTTATGACATGGTTATCACAGAATATATGGACTATCATCATCTGCGCCGTGCTCATCGCTATAGTTGCGGCTATCATCGTGAATATGGTCAAAAAGAAAAAGCAGGGCAAGTCCATGGTTTGCGGCTGCGGTAACTGCAAAGCCTGCCCCATGTCCGGCTCCTGCCATAAGCAATGATTCTTTCATAAAGAGGCGCTGTCACGTCGATGTGACAGCGCCTTTTATTATTGAATCCTTATACTCTGATTAAAACATTTGACTGAACGGCATCGATCGGAACATATCACGCCGTATAGACTATCTCCGCTCCGAAGGGAGCGAGCGAGAGCTTAGCGAGCTTGAAGAACTGCAGTCCGAAGGGTATGCCTACTATCGTGATACACCACAGAAGGCCGAAAAAGCAGTTGACAACAGCCATCTCGATACCGCCGAAGAAGAACCATAACACGTTGACGATGCACGAGAAGGGTCCGCCGCTGTATACTACCTCTTTACCGAAGGGGAAGAATGATATCGCCGACAGCTTGAAGCACTGCAGCCCTACGGGGATACCTACTATCGTAATACACCACAAAAAGCCGACGAAGCACCAGTTGAGCCCGCTGATTATGCCTCCCAGAAGAAACCAAAGTATGTTGCCTATCGTTTTCATACAACCATCTCCGAACCTATATCAATTATCCGACATTCTCATGTAAAAGGCCAGAGCGGTGCCCATGAGCGCGTGGTCAAAGGGCTCTTCGCCGTATCTGTCTATGACCTCTTTTATCGGCATGGTCTCATATGTCAGAAACTCGTCGTCGTCGAGGTTCTGCGTGCCGGTAGCTCTGAGATCTCTCGCGAGAAATACATGAAAGCGGTTTTTGAACAACGCCGGATTCGGGCTGACAGAGCCGAGGTGAAGCATCTCCCCCGCCTCAAAGCCTGTCTCCTCGAGCAGCTCGCGTCGGGCTGCTTGCTCGGGGCTCTCGCCGCTGTCCACGACTCCGCCGGGGAACTCGAGGCTGAGCTTCTCGGACGAGTGCCGCCACTGTCTGACGAGGATGAAGCTGTCGCCCAGCTCGGCGACCACCATAGCCCAGTCGGGCGCCTGCATGGCGACATAGTCGCCGCTGACGCCGTTTGCGGCTGTCTCGGACTGCTCGATCACATCAAATACGGGTGTATGCAGCAGGGGCTTTACGCTGTTTATCTTCCATATCAGATCCTTATCTGTCATGGCTTATCTCTCCTTTGCTCTTTCAAGAGCCTTGATGTGCTTTATGACCCTCGGGCGGTTGTATCTCTGCATCACGGCAAAGCTCAGATCGAGCAAAGCCGCCAAAACAGAGGTGATGATGAACACCGCGGGCGAGCCGAACCATACTATAGCGACTATCGGCAGAAAGCTGAGCACAAATATCGTTTCATGCACAAGCTCCGCCTGACACATCGCCTGTGCTATCTCGTCCCAGCTGTGCCGTGACGGATCAAACAGCGATGAGTCGTATGTTGGCATATACTTCTTCCACCGCTTTACGTTCAGCGCCTTATATAGCTTGTTCTCCCACGGCCTGAGCCGGTACCAAGGGTGGTTATAATCAGCCCTGTTGCCCATGAAGATATTGAACAGCCTGCCTACCGTCAGCCTCATCACAAAGTGATACGCCGTAACGCCGAAGGTGATGGCGAGCGTCAGAAATATCTTGATCGAATATACCCTGTAAAAAATCGCAAAGCAAACCGTGAGAACTGTAGTCAGAACGGCGATCAGTTTGATCGTTTTAGACATGGCGCTTATTTCTTTATCATATCGTGGACCTTATCAAAGGCGTCTGCCGGACAGGTGTATAATTCGATATTGCTCGAATATGACGATTCGGAGTAACCGATAACTCCGCAATCATATATCTGGTATACGCCTAAGTCGGCGCGCTTTTTGTTCCACTCGGCGGTGAACCGCATATGTATCAGATGCTCGGACTTATCCATCGTCTCGGTCTTATTCTCAGCTTTGCATATGCTTCTTACATAGTCAAACAGCTTCCAAGCGTCATTATCGTTGAGAGTGTATGCCTCTTTGCCGTCGTAGCTGCCGCTGCACTCGGCATAAAGCAGATCGGAACGGCTCGCCTCAACTGCGTTATTGCCGGGCGTGTATATCGTCAGCGTCTCGGACTTGCAGGCCGTGAGCGCTGCCGCCGCCATGATCACGGCTATCACAAATGCTATGATCTTCTTCATATTATCAACTCCTTTTGTCCATTATAGCATCCCGCCGCGGTATAATCAATGCAAATATGTAAACAATCCCCGAAAGCCGCCGATAACGACTCTCGGGGAGTTTTACTCTGTCTATTCATCAAGGGACGATATTGCGCAGGATGGGGATCTTTCTCAAAAGCATAGTCGTCAGTATCGAAAGTATCAGCGCGAGCACGGTAGCACACACCACATACAGCAGAGAGGCTCTCTCCATATGTACGAGCTTTAAGTTCTCCTCAAAAACATCCAGAAAATACCTGTGGATCAGGTAGATCGGGAAGGTATACCCTTGCAGAAAGCCGAATACCTTAATAGCTTTTTCGCTTTTTATCTTACCGGCAAGCTGTTTGACCAGCAGAAAGATACCGGTAGAATACAGAGCGCACGGCAGATTATAATATCCCTTATAGAGCGACACAATACCGCCGCCGGGGTTAGCCTTAGTTTCAAAATAAGTGCCGAGAATATGCAGCAGCAATCCCGCAACAGCGGCGGCATAGATGATAAGGCGATATCTGAGTCTGATCTCACGCTTATGGATCACATATCCGACAAGTACATAATACAGATATTCAAAACCGACATAGATCTTATACGTCCATCCGAAATCGATATTGGCATAGTGCTTAAGCAGCGAGAGCCCGAAGGGGATCACAAAATTAATGACAAGGGCTATCCCGATGATATAGGTAAAGACCTTAACCCGCCTCTCCTTTTTTACCGAAGCGAACAGAGGCATCACCAGATAGATGCAGAACAGCGGTATAAAGAACCAGTAGATATCTCTGAATTTTGTATTGACGATACCGTCGGTCACGCTGAGGAACGTCCAGTCCAAACTTTTGCCGGACTCTCCGATCAGCATAGCCCACAGCGTCTTGCGAGACGCCCACAGTAGCCCTACTACGCTCCACGCCAAGAATGGGATCACCGCTTTTTTGAGGCGCTTTTTGAAGAAATCCTTAGTAGAATACCTCTCTTGATAATCGATCAGCGTGGCGCCCGAAAGCATAAAGAACACAGGTACCGCAAAATAAAATACACTCTCTATGACGTTTGCCGTAGCCCAGTAGGGCTTTGACTTATCCAACCAGAAGCTGACGTTAGCGTGCAGGATAACAACCGAAACAGCCGCGATAACGTTCATCACGCTGATATATACGATACTACTGTTACGTTTAGTGATGGTTTTTTCCAAGATCGTGCCCCCATATATACTTGACTTAGGCTGAAAAACCTACCGCTGTCATACCAAACTCAAATAAAAAGCAGATGTTATTGCGGATAGCTTATGGATCGTCTGAGTCCGCTGTTTATTTGGAATCGGTATCGACTGTGATAGTTCGCCCGAATCATCATATCACATAATGAGTGATTCGGCAACGGTTTTTGATATTTTAAATGCAAAAACAGGCAACCTCATATAAGGCTGCCTGCGATTGCCATAATAGTAAATGCGATAAATCAGAATTTATCTATAAGCCTATCTTTTGATTTCCATTTCAACTTGTCTCCAATTCTCACCAAAAAACTCACAAATTATCTCTTCGCCGGTTTCCGTAAATCCTGCGGCTTTGTAGCAGCTGTACGCAGACTTGTTGTTGTCAAATACTCCAAGCGTGATTTTCTCCGCGCCGAAAATTTCAAATGCATACTTGATTGCAAGGGTCAGCATTTGCCTGCCGTAACCCTTGCCTCTCTTTGAGTCATCTACTATTACAAAGCCAAATCGAATCACTTTCTTTTCCTCATCAGTATATCTCAGGATCAGATGACCTACGATCCCGTTTTTGTCAAATGCAATTAACGGATAAAAATTATCACACTCAATACAATCTCCGTTGTTTTCAAAATACTTGGATTTATCTTGCTATAATTATATCATTTCAGCCTGATTTTGTCTATCCGTCAAACAAAAAAGACCTTGATGAAAACGAATCCATCAAGGTCAAATTCATTAAAATATGCGATTGATTTTGCTCTGTACAACTTTCTGCATCGTTTGGCGTAAATCCGAGACATCGCAACTCTCGAAACCCGAATAAACACTGGGGTTTCGGGGTGTTACTTATCTAAGGAGATTTCATTGTCGGGAGTGTTAGAAAGCTAAATCATCCAGTATTTAAGCCAATAATTTAAGATAATAAATAATAAATATACTAATTTATACGCTTTATTTCAGCTTCCCGCTAAGCTTAAAATACTCTATATTTGGTGTCGAGCTTTTTTGACATTCAAAATCTTTAAAATCAATAATGCTTGATGAATTATCAAGAACTTTCTTCCAATACCCTTCTAATTCCTCATTAGATAATTCGGGGTTATAGGCTTTGGCAAATCGAACAAACATAGTGCCATATTCATCGTTTGTATGAGATGATGAAGGAATATAACCAACATATACTTCTGCCTTATATCCTCCTGAAATTATTATTTCAAAATCATCTCTATTGAATTTTACTTGGTCGTCATGTTCCCTTCCATGATGATAGTACTTTTCAAGTTCATCAGAAGAAATTGAGTAATCTGGGTTGCTTTCATTATACCTAACAACGTAAAGATTAATAATATCATCATCTTTATAATAAATAGGAGTATTATTTTCAGTTTCTGCCTGAGTTGGGGCTTCTGTTTTAGAAAGCGTTTCCTTCTGTGCTGATTCTTCTTTCTTTGTTTCAGATTGTGTTTCTATTACCTCTTTTAAATCTATATTATAATTTGAACATCCGCACAAACAAAATGCTACAATTAAAACAGTAAGTAACAAACTAAATAATCTACGCATATTAAACCTCCATTTTTTCTTATACTAACATAATCACAACGAAAAATCAATCCATTCGCCCTACTTGACAAAAATAAAAAAGTATAGCAGTCCTTTAGTATGTATATCCCGGTCGTACCATACTTTTTTATTTTGTCAAGGGCTCCTGTCTGGCTCTCTTTCTATCTCGTGTTCTTGTTTTCGGTCTGGGTTACTGTTAAAGCTAAAAAACCCGAAAGCATAAGCCTTCGGGTTTTGGTGTATTGAATTACTTATCGAGCGACTTCATTGTCGGGAACAATAATACATCCCTGATAGCGGGGGAGTTGGTCATGATCATGACGAGGCGGTCGATGCCGTAGCCGATGCCGCCTGTGGGGGGCATACCGATCTCGAGGGCGTTGAGGAAGTCCTCGTCGGTGGTGTTAGCCTCTTCGTCGCCCGCGGCGAGCATAGCCTCCTGAGCCTTGAAGCGCTCGCGCTGGTCGATGGGATCGTTGAGCTCGGAGTAGGCGTTAGCCATCTCCCAGCCGTTGATGAACATCTCAAAACGCTCGACGTACTCGGGATCGTCAGGCTTCTTCTTAGTCAGAGGTGATATCTCGATAGGATGATCCATGACAAAGGTGGGCTGGATAAGGTGCTTTTCGGCGTACTCTTCAAAGATGAGGCTGAGGATATCGCCCTTCTGATGACGATCCTCATACTCTACATGGAGCTTGTCCGCGACCTCGCGAGCCTGAGCTGTGTCCTTGACCTCGCTCCAGTCAACGCCGGCGTACTGCCTGACGGCGTCTACCATGGTGATGCGTGCAAAGGGCTTTTCAAAATCTATGACGTTGTCGCCGTAGGTGACCTGCATGGAGCCGTTGACCTCCTGAGCCACACGGCGGTACATCGCCTCGGTCAGATCCATCATGCCGTGATAATCGGTATATGCCTGATAAAGCTCCATGAGGGTGAACTCCGGGTTGTGACGGGTATCGAGACCCTCGTTGCGGAATACTCGTCCGATCTCGTATACGCGCTCAAGACCGCCTACGATGAGGCGCTTCAAGTACAGCTCGAGAGAGATACGGAGCTTAAGGTCCTCGTCGAGAGCGTTGAAGTGGGTCTCGAAGGGTCTCGCCGCTGCTCCGCCCGCGTTCTGCACCAGCATGGGGGTCTCGACCTCCATGAAGCCCTGCTCATCAAGGAAGCGACGGATGGTAGAGATGATCTTAGATCGCTTAACAAAGGTATCTCTGACCTCGCTGTTCATGATGAGGTCGGTATAGCGCTGGCGATAGCGAGTATCTGTATCTGTCAGACCGTGGTACTTCTCGGGCAATATCTGCAGAGACTTGGAGAGCAGAGTGACGCTGCTCGCGTGCACGGAGATCTCGCCTGTCTTGGTCTTGAATACCTCGCCGGTGATACCGATGATATCGCCTACATCGAGCTTTTTGAAATCAGCGTAGCTCTCTTCACCTATGGAGTCGCGAGCCACATAAGCCTGGATATCGCCCTTAAGGTCGCGGATGTTGCAGAAAGACGCCTTGCCCATGACGCGCTTGAACATCATCCTGCCCGCGACAGAAACGGTCTTGCCCTCTAAAGCGTCGTAATCAGCCTTGATATCGACGCTGTGATGGGTCTGGTCAAATTTAGTGATGACAAAGGGATCCTTGCCCGCTGACTGAAGGTTAGCGAGCTTTTCTCTCCTGAGTCTTAAAATCTCATTTAAGTTCTGTTCCATATCCTACCTCGGTTTGCGTTGATTACTTGGAAATATCGAGTACCTTAAAGCCGATGACGCCCGCGGGCACCTCGATCTCGACAACATCGCCTATAGAGTGACCAAGCAGAGCCATGCCTACCGGCGACTCATCGGAGATCTTGCCCTCGGAGGGGTTAGCCTCATTGGAGCCGACTATCTTATATGTTACCTCGCTGCCTGTAGCTACGTTCTCGATAGTTACCTTGGAGCCTACATGGATATGCTCGTTTGAGATACCCTCCTCGTCGATGACAACGGCGTTCTTGAGGGTAGCCTCTATAGTCACTATACGAGCCTCGAGCATAGCCTGCTCGTTTTTGGCGTCGTCGTACTCACTGTTCTCGGAAAGGTCGCCGTAAGAGCGCGCGACCTTGATCTTTTCGGCGATCTCTTTACGTTTTTCGCCCTTTAATAAATCAAGCTCCTCCTCTAACTGTTTGAGACCGTCAGCTGTAAGCATTACGGGTTTAGCCATATCGCAAATCTTCCTTTCAAATATAATTAGATATTCGCATACAAATTATATTATATTCCAAAGGCAGGATGATGTCAAGTTACAGAAGGGCAAACATGAGCTATGACTGATCATGTGTATCGTTGTGTGTCTGACCCTTTTTTTCACACCTGCTCGTCAGCGTCTCCGTAAGGCTCATACGGGTATGTATGATGCTGCCGTCTCCGCAACGTGTGAACAGCTCGGAGCCCAGCTCCCGCGCTCCTGCGAGGGCATAGAGAGCGGAGGCAAAGTACATATCGTCGAGATACGGCGGCTTTATATCCTGATACTTCTTAGGCAACTCAAAGAAATACTCGTATATGACAGGCGCGTTCTGTCTGACATCGGGCAGCTCGCCCGAGAGGATGACCGCGTCAGAGGAGCAATCAAGATCGGACTGTATGCGCTCGGGAGCTATGATAAGGTCGGCATATCGCAGACAGCCGCTGCTCCTGCTGACCCTGAGCGCCGCGCCCTTCTCGCTGAGCAGATACTCAGCCTGAGCAATGTATACGTCAGCCGCGTCGGTGACGACATAAAGCGGGTCGGCAAAATCGCTGAGGCTCTCGCACAGCTGAGCGCTCTCGCCGCTGCTGTCTACCAGCGCTACACGGATATCTCTGCGATTAGTTGAGCGGAGCAGAGCCACGGCGGCGTTCTCGCACATACGTCGGCTGAGAGCAGGCGACTCAAAGCGCTTGAGTCCGCTCTCGGGCGGCAGCTCCAGCGTCTCGGCGCAAAGAACCTGCCTGCGCTGTGAGCCGACAAAGCGGTCTATCGCCGCCCAGCTGACCTTGCCGCGGTAACGCTCGTAGCACAGGCTCTTGACGGCGGCGGTATCGCAGTACATATGCCGCGCCCTGATACGGTTGTGCCTGAACAGGTTGAGCAGGGCGGATATGCCCTCTCGTGAGTAGTCTTCTATATTCAATGCTGTGATCATAAAAATCCCTCCGCAATATAACTATGCGGAGGGAGGACAGGTTATGATATCAGGATGTTTTTTCAGTGAAAACCGGGGTCCCCAACGCGCACCGCGGGTTGGGGAAAGGAGGAGCCGCGATACGAGGTCAAGGCGTACCTGCCGGATACGCCTTCCGAGTACAGCAAGCGACGACGCGCGGAGGGAGGACAGGTTATACTGAAATCAATATGATTATTTTACGATCATCACGGGATCAGCCAGTCAGCGTGCCAGATGTTTCGCGCTATGCCGAAAATGACAAGAACGGCGATAATAACGTACAGTGCGATATTCTCTGCCTTATACAAGCTGCCGCTGCCGTATCTGATATATCTGTAAGCGTGAAAAACCGCGGCGATGATCGCTATGGGCAGCAGACAGAATATGACGCAGTTAGACGAAAAGGCGCCCGCGAAATCAAGTCTGAACAGACAAAAGAACATACGGCTGATACCGCAGCCGGGACAGTATAAACCGGTGACCAGATGTATGGGACAAGGTACAGCGAAGCCTGTCAGCTCATGAAGCAGTAAATATATGAAGCCTATCGCCGCGATAGCGGCGACAGGCTTAGACAGCTTGATTATTCTGTCACGCATTACAGATGAATATTACTGAACAGCGCTGTCGGCATACTTGTTCAGCTCATCCTGCATAAGCGCGTAAGCGATGATACCGAGACCGAAAAGGCTGAGCAGCAGATAAATGATGCTCTTGTTGCCGTTGGGCAAGCCTCTCTTAGCAGCGACTGCGTCGAGCTTTTCTCCCTGCTTATAAGCCCAGTAGAGGCCGTAGATGCCGCAGGTGACCAGGGTAAGCAAAAAGGCTATACCGCCGGAAGTCGGGTTGGGCTCTTCAGCTACCTTGTTGGTATCATCGTTAAGCCATACAAACCAGACAATGCCGTAGATGCCACAGGTAACAATACTGAGGACAATGCATAATGCGATGTTTCTTCTCTCGATCATAGAAATTCTCCTTTTGATAACTCTCATTTTATTTATGCGTAAAACCGCGCCGGAAAGACGCGGTTTTGACATACAATAACATTAATACAGATTCATCGGGTTGCTCTTTACGCCGTTGATACGGAGCTCAAAATGCAGATGAGCGCCCGTAGACCAACCGGTAGAGCCGACATAACCGATAAGCTCGCCTGCTGACACGGTCTGGCCCGTATAGACAGTGGTGCTGATCATATGACCGTAGATAGTCTCGTAGCCGTTGTCATGCAGGATCCATACAAAGTTGCCGTAACCGCCGCCGCAGTTGCACCAGTTGCTGCCTGAGTTGGAGTGAGTGCAGGAGTTATTGGATGATACAACTGTACCGGAGTTGGCGGCGTAGATAGGCGTACCTGTAGAAGCGCCGATATCTATAGCATCGTGATACTCATAGGAGCGGGGCTCATGATACTGGGATGTAATATAGTAGCTGTTGGGAGTCGGCCATACCCAGCCGCCGCCTGATGATACCTGAGTAGGCGCGCTCGGATCGCTGTATGTATTGTCGTTAGTATTAGTATTGCCGCCGCCCGAAGAGCCGCTGTCTGAGGAGCCGCTGCCGCTCGAAGACGAGCTGCTCTGAGCAGCCAACGCCTCGCGCTGCTGACGATAATACTCCTGGATCTCGGCGCTCAGACCGCTGAGCTGATCTTCGCTCAGTGTGAGCTGCTTCTGCGCGTGCTCGGCGTCGCCCTGCAGGCTTGCGAGCACCTCTTTATTCTCCTCGAGCAGGGTGTTGAGCTCTTCCTGCTTCTTCTCGAGAGAAGACATCTCCTTCTGCTTAGCCTCTTTGTCCGCTTCGAGAGCCGCCTTCTCCTCGGCGATAGCGTTGAGCTGCACCTTGACGTCGTTTATAAGCTGCTCGTCATGGTTGCTGACATACTGCACAAGCTGCAGCTTATCGAGGAAATCGCTGAAGTCCTTAGCGCCTAAGACGATCTCGAGAGAGCTTACGTCGCCCGAGATATAGATGGTCTTGATACGCTGACGAAGGACGTCCATGTTCTCTTCTATCTCAGCGTTCTTTTCATCAAGCGCCTTCTGCTTCTCGGCAATATTCTTGTCGAGTATACCGATCTTCTGATAGCCGATCTGGATCTCTTCGGTCACAGACTCGACCTGACCGACGATAGCGTCGACCTCGCCCTGCTGCTCGGCAACAGCGGCGTTGCTCTTTTCGAGCTGAGCCTTGTACTGTGACTGCTGCGCCTCAAGCTCAGCCTGACGAGCCTCAAGCTCGCTGATAGTAGCCGCGTTAGCGGATATCAGGCCGGCGACTAAGATCGCGCCCGCCATCAGAGCGGATAAAAACTTTTTCATTGGAATCACTCCTTTTGATAGCAGTGTGTAGAGTCGTGTTATACCGATCATTGATAAAAGGATCAGTATTCAACTTTACCAGCCGAGGACCTCGTTGCCCTCGTGCGTCAGGAAGCGGCGGATGGATACCGCGCTGCCCAAAGCGCCTACGAGTACGCCCGCCGCGCAGAAAGCGGCGATCATAGGCCACATGACCTGAGTAAAGTTGGTGTACGGGAAGTCAAGGATCTTTCTGGCGAATGAAATGACGGCGTTTGAGAGCAGGAACAGAAGTCCTATGGATATCAGCGCCGATACCAGACCTATGACTACACCTTCTATGATAAAGGGTACGCGCACAAAGGTGTTTGTAGCGCCCACGCTCTTCATGATGCTGATCTCAAAACGATGCGAGAACATCGTCATGCGGATAGTGTTGCTGATAATAAACAGCGAAATGACAGCCAGAGCCAGGATGATCCACAGGCTCATGGTGGTGATGAACGACGAGAGACTGGTGAGCTTTTCGGCTACCTCGCGGTGCGAGGATACCGAGGCTACGCCGGGCACCGCCTTGATGCGGGTGATGGTCTCGTCATACTTTGAAAGATCGTCCATAACTATGCTGTACGAATACGGCAGGGGGTTGTCGTCGCCCTGCATATTGGCGAAGACCTCCTCGCCGAGCTGATCGCGGTAAGCCTGTATGGATTCGTCCTTATCTATAAACTGTACATCGACTACGTTCTCGACCTGTTTGAGCTCCTTGCCCTTATAGACAGCCTCGAGCTTAGTCATATTGTCGTCCAAAAATACCTTTGTCACGTTAGTGTCTCCGACAGAATCGACGATATCGGAGGCGTTGATGGTGAGCATGACCGCCGAGCCTGTCAGTACAAGACAGGAAATCAGTACGCCCATGGAGGCGAGAGTCATCAGACGGTTATGGAACAGGTTTTTGAAGCCTTCTTTGATAAGATAGCCAATACTACTCATGCTGAAATCTCCTTTCTTCTGTCTGATGATCAGATCGTGACAAATCTGTTATCATCCGAATCAGAGATAACTCTGCCGTCGTCGATAGTAATGACCCTGTTACCGAAGGACTTTACCAGCTCATGCTCATGAGTAACTACAAGCACTGTGGTACCGCGCTTGTTGATCTCGTTGAGCAGCTCGATGATCTCATAGCTCATCTCGGGGTCGATGTTGCCCGTAGGCTCGTCGGCTATGATGAGCGCGGGGTTGTTGACCAGAGCGCGAGCGAGCGACACACGCTGCTGCTCACCGCCCGAAAGCTCGGAGGGATGATCCTGAGCCTTATCGGCAAGACCCACAAGATCGAGTATGTAGGGAACGCGCTTTTTGATAGCGTCGTTTTTCTTACCTACGCATCGCATGGCGAAAGCGACGTTCTCATATACCGTCATCTTGGAGATGAGACGGAAGTCCTGAAAGACTATGCCCATGGTACGCCTGAGATACGGCACCTTGCGCCTCGGCAGGCGCTCGAGATACATATCGTTGACGATGATCGAGCCGGAGGTAGGCAGCTCCTCGCGCATGATCAGCTTGAGGAACGTACTTTTACCGGCACCCGAAGAGCCGACGATGAATACGAACTCGCCTTTGCCGATACTGATATTAACATTGTCCAAAGCGTGTACGCCGTTTGAGGAGTACACCTTAGATACATTTCTGAATTCTATCATAACTATACCTTTTACTTGGCAATATATTTGTAGGGGAGGGGCTTGCTCCTCCCGAACGAATTACGATTGACGCACCGGAGAAACCGTTTGCGGTATTCTTTTTATCAATACTTAGTGGGGCTGGAGGTGAGGTACTTCTTGACCATGAGGGCTACCTTGAACACGATAGCGTCCTCAAACTCACGAAGGTCGAGACCCGTGAGCTTCTTGATCTTCTCGAGTCTGTACACGAGGGTGTTGCGGTGTACAAAGAGCTTACGGGAGGTCTCTGATACGTTGAGGTTGTTCTCAAAGAACTTCTGGATAGTGAACAGGGTCTCCTGATCGAGAGTGTCGATGGAGCCGCGCTTGAAGACCTCTTTGAGAAACATATCGCAGAGGTTGGTGGGCAGCTGATAAACCAGTCGGGCTATACCGAGGTTGTCATAGCTGACGATAGTGCGCTCGGTATCGAATACCTTGCCGACCTCGAGAGATACCATAGCCTCTTTGAATGAGTGCGCCAGATCCTTGATGCCTGTGACGGTGGTGCCCATACCGACTACGCAGTGAGTATAGAACTCTGTGCTGAGAGTGTCTACGATGGAGCCGGCGAGCTTCTCGAGATCCTTGGTGGATATACCGGGCTTGATCTCCTTGACCAGAGCGATATCGGTCTCGTTGATATTGATGACATAATCCTTGCTCTTATCGGGGAAGAGATTTTGGATAACATCATAAGCGGACACATCCGTCTTTGATGTGATCTTTATCAGCATGACTACGCGGCTGACATCGCTGTTGAAGCGCAGCTCGCGCGCCTTGAGATAGATATCTCCGGGCAGGATATTGTCGAGGATAACATTCTTTATAAAATTGGAGCGATCGTACTTTTCATCATAATACTGCTTGATCGACGCGAGCGAAACAGCAAGGAGCTGAGCGTACTTCTGAGCAATCTCGTCGCTTCCCTGTACAAAAACGGCATAGTCGGATCTGTTTGATGTGCCGAACGACTTGAATGTATGACCGTTGATGACAAAAGGCACGGTGGCGGAAAGCGTATCGGAGGTAATACTCTCGTTCACCTCGCCGATCCTGCCGAGCTCAGAGCAAGCGATAACGACCGATGTCTCGTCCACAACACCGATAGTTCTGTCAATAGCGTCCTTCATCTGATGGATCACGCCCTGAAATAATCTGTTAGACATAATTACCTCCGTATCAAAAAATAGTCAAAATACCGAACGATTTGGTGATTTACCTAAATAAGCCACCTATCTCATATACATTTTACACAAAAGCGGTATAAAAATCAACCTTTTTTTCAAAAAATACCGCATTCTTTTCGTATGAATTAACAAAAATATCACTGCCAATTCATAGTTATTGCATAAACGTAATCTTTTTTCGGTACCGTTATGACTGCCGAAATGACACATAAAACGCTTTTTTATCACGTTTTGAGGGCGAAAGTCCCGAAAGTGGGTGTACTTTACTAATATATATACCAGAGTTTAAAGTGTAAATAAAGCTCTGAAATTACAATTTTATAAACTTTTTGTAAACAATAAGGTCGATTGTATGTCGAATAATATCACAACACAAGATATAGAGTTAGAACATAAATGAAACCGAAAACAGCAAAAAGCCCGCTGTGAGATCACAGCGGGCGGAAAGCCTGAATATTATCAGTTAGTGATGGTCATCTCGGTCTCTTTGTCGAAGATGTGGATCTTCTCGAGATCGAAAGCAACGTCGATATAATCGCCGGGCTTAGCCTTAGATGTGGGCTCGACACGAGCGGTGACCTGAGTGCCGCCGATGTTTATGTACAGATAGATCTCTGCGCCCATAAGCTCGGTAACGATAACGTTAGCGTTGATAACGCCGTTGCGGCCTTCGCACTTCTCGAGGAACTCGGGCTCATCGTGAACGTGCTCGGGACGGATACCGAAGCGAACCTCTTTGCCTACATAAGGCTCGAGAACGCCGTTCTTGTTCTTGCTGTCGGGCAGAACAACAGTGTACTCGTCAAACTTGAGGGCGAACTTGCCGTTCTCCTTGACCAGTACGGCGTCGAGGAAGTTCATCTGCGGAGAGCCGATGAAGCCCGCTACGAACTCGTTGCAGGGCAGATCATACAGATGCTGAGGTGTGTCGACCTGCTGGATGAAGCCGTCCTTCATAACGACGATACGGGTACCCATTGTCATAGCCTCTGTCTGGTCATGTGTAACGTAGATGAATGTGGTGCCGAGCTTCTGATAGAGCTTGGAGATCTCGGTTCTCATGTTAGCGCGGAGCTTAGCGTCGAGGTTCGAGAGCGGCTCGTCAAGCAGGAATACCTTAGGATCACGGACGATAGCGCGGCCCAGCGCGACACGCTGTCTCTGACCGCCGGACAGAGCCTTAGGCTTTCTGTCAAGATACTGCTCGATACCGAGGATGCGGGCAGCCTCGCCTACGCGGCGCTTGATCTCTTCCTTAGGCATCTTGCGGAGCTTAAGACCGAATGCCATGTTGTCATAGACTGTCATATGAGGATACAGAGCGTAGTTCTGGAAAACCATCGCGATATCTCTCTCTTTGGGAGCTACGTCGTTGCAGAGCTTGTCGCCGATGTACAGCTCGCCCTTGGAGATATCCTCAAGACCCGCGACCATACGCAGGGTAGTGGACTTACCGCAACCAGAGGGACCGACCAGAATGATAAATTCCTTATCTTCGATCTCGAGGTTAAAGTCGGTTACGGCGACTACGCCGCCGTCATAGATTTTGTAAATGTGTCGCAGTGATACATTAGCCATTAAAAAAACCTCCATTATAATCCAAATCTGCACGCCTAAGAAGTGCAGCAAAAACTAAACGAACATGCTTTACGCACTTGTAATAAGTGTACAGGTATAATATAGCACAATTCTTCGGACAGTTCCACATATTTTTTCACTAAATATTTGGCTCAGAATTTAGTCATTATTCCGATAAGTAAAAAATATACGCCCTGTAATTGTGCGATTTTTACAAGGATTTTGCATATATATCAGCTAAATGGCTTAGTTTTTGTAGATTTTGTTAATAACAGCGCGCCAAACACCGGCGCAAGAAGATAAAATACCCGGTCAGCCGAAAACAGCCATAGCCTCGTCGGGACTCAGTTCACGAAAATCGCCCTCTCTGAGGCTCTCATCCAACCCGAGAGCGCCTATGCGAACACGCCTCAAAGCCTCGACATGATAGCCGAGAGCCGCGAACATACGCTTGACCTGATGATACTTGCCCTCGGATATCTCGACCGAAACATCAAAGCCTCCGGTAAGCCTCGCCTCGGCGCTTTTGCAGACGGTGCCGTCCGCGAGCGTGACGCCGCGAGCGAAAGCGGTGACTATATCAGCCTGCGGCTCTTTATCGAGAGTCGCCGTGTAGCTCTTGACTACATGTTTATCAGGCGATAGCATACGGTGGGCGTAATCGCCGTCGTCGGTGATGATGAGCAAACCCGTAGTGTCCTTGTCAAGTCTGCCGGCAGGGAAAAGCCCCGCTCGCCTGAGCTCGGAAGGCAGGATATCTATAACTGTCTTCTCTGCCCTGTCCTCGGTGGCGCTGACTACGCCCGAAGGCTTGTTGAGCATATAATAAACATGCTCTTTATATGTTATCACAGCGCCGTCGAGGGCTACGGAATCAGACTGAGCGTCTATCTTGACATCGGCGGACTTTACCGCGGAGCCGTTGAGCGTGACGCGCTTGTCCTTAACGGCGCGCCGGACCTCCTTGCGGCTGAGAGCCGTCTGAGTGGCTATGAACTTGTCCAGTCGTTCTTTCATACATTAAACCTTTCGGTGGATTTGTCTTTAAGCTAATCTGAGATAAGCGGTCTGACTGAGCTGCCGTCATGTGAGCAAATATGCGCCGCTATGATCTTATCATCACAAAGCAAAAGATAAAGGCGCTCAGGGCTGTCGGAGAGTGAAAACACCAGCTCCCGAGCGGACTTGCCCTTATACGGGGTCAGATCAAAACCCTGAGCGAGCTGCAGGTCATTGTAAGCCGTGTATGCCGTGTTCCAGTGCTTAGGCACCGTGCTATCGGTATCGGAGATCAAATCGGCATCATCATAGCCGCATACGGAAATGAACGCCGAGATATCCGCTTCGTCGGCGACAGAAAGCGAATAGTCATCCGAGCCTACGGACACGGTATCGGGCGCTCCCGCCTTGAGAGCGATCAGGCATACCGCGATAAATACAGCTGCGCATATGAGAGAAAATACCGTAAGACGGATATTTTTGAACCGAACTGAGCCGAACATAACATCACCCGTATATTATATTCGGACTATCGGCGATTAATGTTTGATAAGTGTGAGTATCTCGTCGGGAGATGCGGCGAATACAGCGGCGCCCGCGTTCTCCATGCTTGCGCGCGTACCGTAGCCGTAGGTCACGCCGATGAAATCGACGCCCGCGAGCCTCGCTCCGTCGGCGTCGAAGTGCGTATCTCCTATCATAACGGCTCTGTGCTTGTCTGAACAGCCGAGAGTACGCAAGGCGTAAGGGATGAGATCTGCCTTAGCCTTTAGGGAACCGTCGGGAGTAGAGCCGCAGACAGCGTCGATATGCGCCGTCAGACCGAAGGTATCGCAGACCCTCACCGCTACAGGCTCGTTCTTAGATGTGCATATAGCGAGCTTACAGCCGAGCTCACGCAGGCTGTCGAGCAGCTCGAACACACCGTCATAAACGCCGTTGTTCTTGATGCCGACCACATCATAGTGATCGCGGTAGGTCTGCATAGCGGTCTGAACCAGCTCCTCGGGCACGGCGCACATGCCGCGGAAGGTATCTTCGAGCGGCGGCCCTATATATAATGTATAGTCGGACAGATCGGGACAGCTAAGCCCGAGCGCGTCCATGGTGTGCTCTATGGACAGACGCACGCCCGCGGCGCTCTCGGTAAGGGTGCCGTCGAGATCGAATAATATATAATCATAGTTTTTCATATACTCACCGATAATCATTTTATTATCAAACCTATGATTTGTCAATAAACCTTCCCGATGCAAGCGCTAAAGCGTCAACCGGACACTTTACCCGCTCAAGCAGCGGGGTTTTTGAAGCGTTTATTCGGTTGAGAGCGCCGCGTCGCTTGTGCTCCTCGTAAAGACAGATTCAATATAAACGGCGTTTCAGCGACAGATTTCTTATTGACACATCGCCGGGATTTTATTATAATTCAGCATATGATACCGTTGATACATATCAGATGACAGCGGTATGAAGGAGGAAAATATGAAAAGATTAGCAGCGCTTTTGTTAGCGGCAGCGCTGACGGCGGGTCTGTGCGCCTGCAATAATCATCCCGGCTCAGTAAACGCAACCGAGGAAGTTGGAGTCACTCAGCAAGTATCGTCGACGGACAAGGAGCTTGTAAAAGCTAACTTTGATAAGGCGGTAGCTTTTGTCGAGTCAGCCATAGATACAAAAGACATGATGTCAAGAGATAATGAGGATGAGTTCTGTATGTACCGTGACTGGTCATATGAAGAGACCAAGAACACGGAGCTGCCCGATACGGTAGAGGTAAACGGCAAGGCGGTCACCATCGGCAAGACCACCGTCAAAGACCTCGACGGTCTCGGCATGAAGATCGAAAAGTCCATGGAGAAGGTCCCTCCGCAGACCGTCACGGGAGTAAACCTCGTAGACGGCAGCAAGACCTTCATGCTCGATGTGGATAACAGCACCGATAAAACTCTGAATATAGACGAGATGACGATAACGGGCTTTACTACCGGCTTTAAGGACTATAACCTGCCCTACAGCTACGGCGGTATAAACTATGACTCGACCGTAGAGGATGTGATCTCTAAGCTCGGCAAGCCTAACTCAAATATCACCGTTGACGCTAACGATAAAAGCGCTGCGATCACGATCAACTATACTAACGATGTAACCAAGGACAAGACAATAACTACGGATAATGTATCTGTCGCGTTCAACTATGATCCCGCCAAGGATACCGCTGCGCTTTCATCTATCAATTACTCAAGATCAACAGGCGTAGTTTCCGACGAACCCGCAACCGAACAGTAAAAAAAGACTTTGAGCAGACGCGCGATAAAAGCACGCCTGCTCTTTTTTCTACCTGTTAAATTTCGATTGAAAAACCGTCAGCAAAAATGTATAATGATTACATAAATATAATCAGGAGGTACATATGAAGATACTGATGATAAACGGCAGCCCCAATCAGAACGGCTGCACCTACACGGCGCTAAGCGAGATGGCGGCGGTGTTTGAGAAAAACGGCATAGAGACTGAGATACTGTGGCTCGGCAAGAAAGCGACTCCCGACTGCATAGCCTGCTGTAAATGTCAGCAGGGCGGCGGATGCGTGTTCAATGATGAGGTCAACGATATAGCCGCGCGGATAGACGATATCGACGGCTTTGTCTTCGGCTCGCCCGTATACTACGGCGGCCCTACAGGCAGGCTGACCTCGTTTATGGACAGACTTTTCTTCAGCATACCGAATGAAAAATTCGCGGGCAAGCTCGCGGCGTCTGTCGTATCATGCAGGAGAGGCGGCGCGACATCGGCGTTTCAGAGGCTCAACCAGTATTACCTGATCGAAAACATGATAGTAGCCGGCTCACAGTACTGGAACCAGGTGCACGGCAGCGATCCCGAGCAGGTAAAGCTGGACGCGGAGGGTCTGCAGACGATGAGGACGCTGGCGCAGAACATGACATGGCTGCTGCAGTCGATAAAATCAGGCAGGGAGAACGGAGTCGAGGCTCCGCAATATGAGGACAAGACCTTTACAAACTTTATCAGATAACCGAGCACAATTATACATATAATACAAACGGAGCTGTTGAAAAACAAACCATCGTCATTGCGGGGAGCGAAACAACGCGGCAATCTCCCGAGGTCATATCTCGGCTTTGTGGGATTGCCACGGGAACCCTCAGTCAGCTTCGCTGACAGCTCCCTTAGGAAAGGGAGCCTTTGCCCTCGCAATGACTGATTTAATAAAAGCGGAGCGGCAGGATAACTGTCGCTCCGTCTGTTTATCTACCGTTTATCACGCCGGAGTGATATCCAGCTTTTTGTCAAAGCCTGTCAGCGTGAACACATCCATGACTGCGGGCACGACCCCGCGCACGGAAAAGCTGCCCCCGCTCCCGGTAACGGAGCGGTGCAGAGCGACTACCTCACGCAGACCCGCCGAAGAGATATAATCCACTTTACTCAGGTCAAGTATCACTTTTTCGGCTCCTTCGAGCTGCTGCGCCTCAGAGCGGAACTGCTCGGCGGTAAGGGTATCGAGCCAGCCCTCGACAAAGATCGTCATGGTATCCGAATCAAGCTTTTTTGTCACATTCATCGATCGTTCACCTCGTTATTGAAATACAGGCTGAGTATGTTTTTGCCGTCCTTATACTCATAATCATATCTGTCGGCTACGGAGAATACAAGAAATCTGCCCAAGCCGCCGATAGAATGTTCATGGTCATAATCGTTTATATCTATGACGTCGGCGGTAGGATCGAACGGCGCTCCGCTGTCGGTGAAGGTCATGCCTATCACATTTCCGACGGTTATATTGAGCCCCGCCTCGCCCTGTGTATCATACGCGTAGGAGCAGATGTTGACGAAGATCTCCTCCGCCGCCAGATACAGGGTCTTCTTCTTATCCTCGGATATATCGAGCTGATCTATGGCGCTCCTTATCCTGACAAGCTCGCTTTTATCGGACTTGAGATTAAGCGTAACCTCGCTGACATAGGGCTTGACGCGCATAGTGAGCATGGTGATGTCGTCGTTCTGCTCGGCTCCCTCGGTAAAGCTCTTGAGCTCATCGAGCACGACATGAATGGCGGCGGGGTCATCTGACCCTATGCAGGTCCTGAGCCTGTCTTCGAGCCTCTGAGTTGAGTAAAACTCGCCCGAGGCGCTCTTAGCCTCGTTGACTCCGTCCGTAAACATGAAGAGGATATCGCCGGGAGCGAGCCTGAGGGTCGCGTCTTCGAACGCCTCGCCCGCAAACAGACCCGCGGCGACTCCGTGAGCGCTGTCGAGAGTGACGAGCTTATCCGAGATTATATACGGGTAGTTATGACCGGCGTTAGAATATACGAGCTCGTGTTTTTGCGGATCAAAGATCGCTACAAAAGCGGTGATGAACAGACCCGAGGGGTTTTGGGCTGCTAAGGTGTCGTTGAACCGCTCTAATATGCGGGCGGGAGAGTAGCCCCTCTGCGCGTACTGATGCAGCAAAGTGATAGCCCTCGACATGAAGAGAGACGCCGAGATGCCCTTGCCGGATACATCGGCGATAGCGGTGAAGATCCTGCCGTCATCCAGCACGCAGTAATCGTACAGATCGCCTCCGACGTCCTTGGCGGGCAGGATGTACGCGTCTATATCCATCTTGGCGGTATCGAAATTATCGGGCTGTAAAAGTCCCATCTGGATGCGGCGCGCGATGTTGAGCTCTGCCTCCTGAGTATGCTTCTCGCGCGTGAGCGCCTCGATATCGCCTATATATGTATCTATCTCTTCAGCCATGGTGTTGAAGGCTTGCGACATCTGCGCGAGCTCGTCTTCACCTTTGACCTTGAGCTTGGTAAAGCCCTTCTTTCGGTCGGTGACAAAGTGGCTTATCCTTGCGGTGATAACGCGTAAGGGGTGCGAGACCTTGAAGTACAATATGACGCCGAAGGCGACGACCATAAGCAGAGTCAGGGTTATGGTCAGTATCGTTATGACGTTGAACTGCCTCTGAAAGCTCCTGTTATAATCGTTCAGCGATAACTCGGCGCCTACGACCAGAGGCGCTTTATACTCCACGTAGTCATTGCTCTTGAAATCAAAGTACTGTGTACACGGCAGATAGCATATAAGAGAGTCATCAAATCTGCTTAACTCGTGCAGGATGACGCCGTCATCGTTACCGTTATAAGCCTCGATCTCCGAGTCGTTGAGCTCACCATCGACCCTGATGCCCGGATAGCGGGTATTGATAGCCTCCTCAGAGGCGTTCTCACCGAAACCGATGGCGATATAAGTCTCGCTTCTGGTTCTGACATCCGGCTCAACAACATAAACATAAGTTATATCGAACATCTCACAGATCATGTCAAAATTGAAGCCTTCTTCAGGCTTGTCGACATAGTCATACAAATTATATGTCTCTGTAGACTTCAACGTCATCTCGGCGGCATTGCGCAGACGACTCTCGGCTAACTCTAAATTGTTGTTATATGTGATGTTGTATGTGAGCGCCAGCACCAGTACGTCAAGCAGCAGTACCACCAGCGCTAAAATGATGGCTGTCTTGAAAAAAATAGATTTAGTCTTTTTCATATCATCTGTTTACCGTGACCGCGGTGACGTTGAAGCCCAAGACACGGTTATAATCTATGGACGAGGTGAGCGAACGCACGAGCATAAGCCCGGTGACCTCACGCCCGGTATCATCCTTGTATTCGGTAGGATTGAAGATATTGCCGTTGTCTCTGACTCTGAGCACAACAGACTTGTCTGAGACCTTGACATATATATCTATGCTGTCCGACTGGCCTTTAGCCGCGTACTTGGCGGTGTTGACGCACAGCTCCTCTACAGCTACGCCGATATTGTGGGAAAGGTTCTTCTCTACTCTCTGACTCTCGCAGAACTCGACAGCCTTATGAGCGGCGTCTGTAGCCTCTTCGACATTATTATGTATAGAGAAGTCGAGCGCGGGACCTTCTTCGCCGTTTATGAGCAGATAGTTATCCTTGTTCTTCACCTTTTTGTAAATCACTATGATGACAACGGTGATGAGCACGGTGAGAGCCTTGGAAATCGGGAACGACGCCCACAGCCAGTAGATGTCGATCTTGGAGAGAAAATACATCAGCGGTACAACGGTAGCAAATCCGTCGAGAATGACGAGGATGTTAGCGAGCCACCGCTGCTTGGTAGCCTGAAAGAAGGTGCGCATGACATAGATCACGGCGAGTATGGGGATGTTGATCGACATGATCCTGAACGTCACCGCGAACACCGAGCAAATAGCGGGGTCGGTGAGACCGTACATCGACGCGAGCTGCAGCGGGAACAGCTCTGACAATATGAGTATGATGATCGATAAGCCGACCGTGACGAACATACCGTATCTGAGCGCGAGCTTCTGTCCCTTGATATCCCGCTCGCCGTACAGAGCGCCGAGCAGCGGAAGGAGCGTCATGGTAGCGCCCTCGATAAAGATGAAGCACAGGCTGTTGAGAGAGAACGATACAGAGGCTATCTGAGTGCCCTCGGTGCCCGTCGCCGAAAGAATGATGGCGTTGGTAAAGAACAGTCTGAGGAAGTTACAGACATATATAAGCGCGGAGGGCATACCCGTGCTGAGGATCTTGCCCATAATGCTGAGCTTTTTGAATGCCTCACGCGTAAAACGCACCGAACGCTCCGAGCTTTTGAAGTAGAATATACACAGCAGCGAGCCAAGCGCGTAGCCTACCACCGTCGCCCAGCCGGCGCCGGCGATGCCCCAGCCGAACACAGCCATGAACAGATAGTCGCACACCAGATTGATGACGTTGGCGACTATCGGCAGTGCGGTAGCGAGCTTCTTGAGCCCGTCCGTGCGCGCGAAGGCGGCGGTCTGGTTGTTGAGCGCCGTCAGCGGAGTGAGTACCCAAAGAGGTATCAGGTATGCCGCGATGAGCGACTCGAGCTCGGGCTTATGCTGACCGAGCAGAGACGCCGTAGGTACGGTAAGAGCTATTCCGATGACCGCTATGAGCACCGACGACAGTATCCCTGCCCAGAACGATACGGTGAACACCACATCCGCCTTGTCGTTCTCGCGCTTGCCCTTGTACATGATCGCAAGAGTGTTGCCGCCGAAGGTGAACATGGCTATGAGGATGTTTTTGAGAAAGGATATAGAATATGTAAGGTTGATGGCGGACAGCTCTAAGGTGCCGAGTATCTGACCTACCATGATGCCGTCGAGTATGCTCGACAGGTACATGGATGCCGTCATCGCCAGTGTGGATACAAGAAGATTGCGGTAGGTTTTATTGATAAGAGTTCCCGTGCGTTTCATAACTGCCCCTTATCCGATCGGGTCATTCGATGTTAAAGAATTTTGTAAAGCCCGTGAGTCTGAAGATCTCAAGCACGTTAGGCGCGAGACCTTTGAGAACGAGGTTGTCCTTACCGAGCTTTTGGTTAGCGGCTACTACGGTCCTGAGACCCGCTGACGAGATATAGTCTACGCCTGTCATATCCAGGATCATTTTTTCGCAGACGGGAGCGGCGCCGGATATGGCCTGTTCGAGCTCGGGCGAGGTAAGGGCGTCTATGCTGCCCTCGATCACGATAGTACATATCTTGTCTTCGTTAGTTACGTTAAGCTTCATACTTAGCCTCCTTGATGATCGGTCACTGAGTCCGACGCTGTCGGATCGGGTGTATCTGTATACATACATATTTATTATAGCTTCTTCGGCTCGGTATTACAACACTTTTTTCATGTAAATACATATGTTTTTTATCATCAAATATACTCTGCGACACGCAAATTTCACTCTCTTTTTGTTGACATGAAACTATATGGTCGATATAATAAGTTAAGAGGTGAATAAATATGCTGGACAATGTATTGACACTGAAAAACGTGACATCAAAGAATAAGATCACCTGCAAAGCGTTGGTATCGGCAGGGCTGATAGCTCTCGCCGTTATACTGCCTCAGATAGTACATCTCGCCTTGGGTCAGCCCGGAGGAGTACAGCTGCTGCCGATGTACCTGCCTGTACTGATAGGCGGCTGTCTGCTCGGCTCTAAATGGGCGATCACGGTAGGAGCGCTGTCGCCGATAGTCAGCTTCGCGATCACATCGCTCATGGGTGATCCGATGCCCGCTCTGCCGAGACTGCCGTTCATGGTGCTGGAGCTGACGGTGTTCGCCGTAGTATCGGGGCTGTTCTCAAAGAAGATATACGAAAAAGGTCTGTGGGCTTTCGCCGCGGTCATCGCCGCGCAGCTGAGCGGCAGAGCCGTGTTCCTCGCGGCTGTCGCGATATGTCAGAGCTTCGCGCCCTTTACGACTGAGATGATATGGCAGCAGATCTTGGCGGGCGTGCCCGGACTGCTGATACAGGCTGTGCTTGTACCGATAGTCAGCATAGGTCTGAGAGCGGTACTCTTAAAGGACAGCAAAGATGAATGATATAGAGATCGCAAAAGCCGAATTAGGCGATCACTCGATATGTATATGTAAGGACGGCAGGTTTTTCACCGATGACGGGCGAGGGATATCGCCGATGATGCGTTTCATCGCCGAAGAACGGGATCTCATCGGCAGCAGTGTCGCCGATGTCATAGTCGGCAAGGCGGCGGCTATGCTCTTCATCAAAGCGGGTATAGCCGAGGTCTACGGCAGAGTGATGTCAAAGGCGGCGAGAGACTGTCTCACAGAGAGAGGTATCCCCTGTTCATACGACATGCTGACCGACAGGATCATAAACCGCAAGGGCGACGATATCTGCCCTATGGAAAAGACTGTAGCCGATATCAATGACCCCGAAGAGGGATATAGGGCTCTTAAAGCCCGTCTGAACGAAATGCGCCGAGGAGGTACAAATGTCTGACCGGTTCGGAAAAGAAGATTTTAAATTAGGCTTCGGTCTGATGCGCCTGCCTAAGCGCGCGGACGGCTCTAATGATACCGAAAAGGTCGCCGAGATGGTAGACCGCTTTATAGAAGCCGGCGGTACATACTTTGACACCGCCTTTGTATATGACGACGGCGACAGCGAGCGCGTGACAAAAGAGGCGCTGATCGACCGCCATCCGCGAGATAGCTTCACCCTGTGTACAAAGCTCAACGCCGGTATTCCGGGACTGACCGAGCAGACCGCAAAGCAGCAGTTCCATACCAGCCTCGAGCGCACCGGCGCGGGGTACTTCGACTACTATCTGCTGCACGCGCTGAGCAGAAACAACGTAAGATACTACGAGGACTTCGGCATCTGGGACTTCGTAAAAGAACAGAAAGCCAAGGGGCTGATACGGTACTACGGCTTTTCGTTCCACGGCGATCCTCAGCTGCTCGATGAGCTGCTGACGGAGCATGACGACGTGGACTTCATCCAGCTGCAGATAAACTACGCCGACTGGGACAACCCCGGCGTCGCCTCAAAGGAATGTTACGAGATAGCCCGCAGACACTCGGTATCCATGACTATCATGGAGCCGCTCAAGGGCGGCGCTCTCGCAGACCCTAACGATAATATCAAAAGGCTGTTCAAAGAAGCCGCTCCCGAGCTATCTGCGGCATCGTGGGGCATCCGCTACGCGGCGTCGCTCGAGGGAGTGATCGCGGTGCTGTCGGGTATGTCAAGCATCGAACAGATGGAGGACAATCTCTCGTACATGAGAAACTTCAAGCCGCTGAGCGAGAGCGAGTACAAGGTCATCGCAGCGGTACAGAAGGAGCTTGAAAAGGATAACTCCATACAGTGCACCGCCTGCAAATACTGCGTGAGCGGCTGTCCGATGGACATAGCTATCCCGGGGATCTTTGCCGTCAAGAACAAAGAGACCGGCAACTGGGACGGCGGCAGAGGAGCGTACCAGATAGCCACCGAGGGCAGAGGCAAGGCGAGCGACTGTATAGAGTGCGGTCAGTGCGAGGACGCCTGTCCTCAGCATCTGCCTATCATATCTCTGCTCAAGGACTGCGCAAATTTAGAGTAAGAGCGGCAGGATACCGCATAAATAAAGCGTATGTATTACAATAATATCTTTGACAAATATATATTCTCTCCCGATAAGGCGGCAGCCTGCGGCTTTGAAGAGCATAACGGCGTATATACATCGCGGCGGGAGCTGAGCGAGAGCGGCTTTTACGCAGTGTTCGACATCACCGAAAACAGCTTTGAAGCTAACGTTTTTGAAGAGCCGGACGGCGACGAGTATCTGCCGTTCAACACGAACTCGGACGGCGGCTTTGTGAGCGGAATCAGGGCTAACGTAGACGAGATAAAGGATGAGATGATCAGAGAGTGCTTCATCCCGGCGGATATCAAAGGCGCCCTGCTCGACTATGTAAGAGAAAAGTACGGTACCGCGCCCGAGGCGCCGTGGGGCGCGCTCAACGAGTATCACACGCTGAACACCGCGAAAAAACACAAGTGGTACGGGCTGTTCATGCTCATACCGTACAGGTATCTCGGCATAGACAAGGAGGGCAAGATCAACGTACTGAACCTTAAGGTGAAGCCCGAGGATATACAGCCGCTGATCGACAACGTACACTATTTTCCGTCTTATCACATGAACAAAAAATACTGGATATCAATCCTGCTCGACCGCGACGCCGATACCGAGCATATCAAAAAGCTGCTCGATGACAGCTACGCGATAGTCGAAGGAAAATAAATTATTACACCCGGCAAGGATCGCGCGGGGCGACGCGTATGCCGAGCCCCTCGCAATTAACTATAAAACAAAAAGGAGAAACCAAATGAATCGTTTATCAAACAATAACGGCGGCACCGCCGCAACGACCAAAAGCTCATTTCTGAGATCCAATCCGGTCATGCGCCGTCTGGACAAGGTGACCGAAGTCGATGACGTGAACTCGGCGTCCTACAAAGGCATAGCACTGAAAACCGTATTTTTTCTGCTCTTCTGTGTAGCGGGCATCGTCCTGCAGCTGGTGCTCGTCAACACTCTTTCGGCGGGCAGCCTCGTCGAGTTCTCGATCAGGAACTTTGACGTAAGCATGTACACATATGAGCTGTACGCTCTGATCAGCTCCGTGGTGCTTGCTATCGTCTTTCAGCTGCTGGCGTTCTTTGCCAAAGCTACAACACCTGTCACAGGCGCGCTGTACTGCGTGACCCAGGGCTACATGATCTCGTTCATCATCTTCAAGGTTCTCAAGGGATATGAGTATCTCGGCGCTCTCGCTCTGGCTATCACCCTGATGATAGTCCTCGTGATGTCCATTCTGTACGCTACGGGCGTCATCCGTGTGACCAAAAAGTTCAAGATGGTCATGCTCACACTGTTTGCCACCACCATAGCCTCATCCATACTGGTGTTCATCGGCTCGTTCATCCCCGCCACAAGAGGACTCGTAGCCTCCATCACCGGCAACCTCGGCTTTTCGATAGGAGTCAGCGTGGTCTTCATCATCATCGCGGCGCTGTTCCTGATCTGCGACTTTGATACCATCGACCATGTAGTCAACGACAAGCTGCCCAAGAAGTATGAGTGGGCGGCGGCGTTCGGACTGGCGTTCACCGTGCTGTGGATATATCTCAAGGTGCTCGACCTGATCCTGACTATCGCAGGCAGCAAAAAGAACTGACGGATAACGTTTCGCATAACGCAAAGGATTTTCGGCGCCGCTGAAATACGCGAACCTCTGAGCAGCGTTTTTAGGCTGCACCGATTCATAGAAATATAAGAGGAGCGTATCTGTATGAGAAAAACAAGAATATGCGGTATTTTGCTTCCCGTTGTGCTTGTTCTCTCTGTTCTCGCGGGTTGTCAGACCGAAAAAGCAAATCAGGCAGAGCCTGCCGCTCCGGCTGAAACGGCGATCGCCTCCGAGAGAGCTGACATTTACAATATGGAGAGCTATGAGAGCGACGAGGTGTTTGGCTTTGTCAAAGTCAATCAGGGCGGAAAATATGATGCGTTCTGCACCACATATAAATTCAACTACCTGTCGGACGGGCTGAAAATCGAGGGCTATCTGTCCGTACCGCTTTCCGTTGAAAAAACACAGAAACCCGGAAAATGCGCTATGTACAATCACGGCGGCAACAGGGATTACGGAAAACTGGAAAACAACACGACCGCCCCGATGTGTGTAGTATGTGACCGCATCGTTATCGCGTCACAATACAGGGGCTGCGGCGGATCTGAGGGCGAAGATCACTTCGGCGGAGACGACCTCAATGACGTAATCAAGCTGATCGATCTGTGTGAAAACACTTTTTCGTTTATTGATATGGATGATTTTTGCGTGATCGGCGCTTCGCGAGGCGGCGTGATGACCTACCCGGCGGCGCGAAAGGACAGCAGGATCAAGCGCATTATCGCCGTCGGCGCCGTAAGCGATTTGATTGAATCATATGAAGCCCGCGATGATATGAAGGATGTACTGAAAGAAACGATCGGCTTTACGCCAGAGGAAAACCCCGAGGAGTACAAAAAACGCTCGGCTGTCTATTGGGCGGATGAAATCAACATACCCGTGCTGATATTCCACGCGAAGCACGATCCGCTGGTACCGTACGGCCAGGCGGAAAAGCTCTATGAAATACTGAAAAGCCGCATCGACTGCACGCTGATTAGCTACGATGATGATTCTCACGCCGAAGTCAAGCCTGAGGACTATCAAACCATCCTTGATTGGCTGAATCAATAATAAAAGGTGTTATGATCGGTGAAATTGCCGCGGCTCCGGCACAAGTGTCAACTGCTTCACAATTAACATTTTGTAATAAACAGCGATCGGCTGCGCCGGAGATTAAAGCTCCGACACAGCCGATTTTTTCTATAATATCACTTTCTGCTGTCAAAATCCTCGCTGATCTTTCTGGACCAGCTCGCGGCCAACGGCACGCTTGCGCGTACGTTTGACACTGCCGCGCATACGGTATCGTAAAGCACCTCTGTGCCCTGACTGTCGGCGTGATAGTTGACGGCGCGGTCTGCGCCGATACCGAAGCCCTTTGCCGTGCCTACGGCGTCGATGTTAGCGCCGATGAAGAGGAATTCCCAGCCGAGCTCTTTTTTCTGTTCGATCATCTTTCGGACCTGATCGGCAGTGTACTCCTTACTGGCGTTTTCGAGTCCGTCGGTAGTGATGACGAAAACGGTATTAGAGGGCACATCCTCGGGACGCTGGTAGCGGTGGATATCCTCGATATGCCTGACCGTCGTGCCGATAGCGTCTATGAGCGCCGTGCAGCCGCGCACCGAGTAATCTCTGTCGGTCATAGGCTCGATCTTATCGAGGGTTACTCTGTCATGCAGAGTGATGATCTCGTGGTCGAAGAGCACCGTGGTGACATAGCACTCGCCGTCCTCTTTTTTCTGCTTTTCGATCATGGAGTTGAAGCCGCCTATGGTGTCCTTCTCGAGACCTGCCATGGAACCGGAACGGTCAAGGATGAACACCAGCTCGGTGGTAGTTTTCTTAAACTCACTCTCCTTTGCCTTGAGCTTAACGTTCTTTGAACTTATCTTTTTTATCATCATATTGTCCTCCTTAAATCGTCTTGGTTTTCTTAAGGCTTTTCTTTACCTTACGACTGTATTATAATGCCGTGGCAGGAGTATTTGGTCGCCTGAGAAGCGACAAAATCAATGTGATTGACTTTGAAACAAGCGCAGATTATAATAGCAATAAAGATAGGAGGGACGTTATGACCGCTGTGATAATAAACGCCGACGACTTTGGTATGAGCGAAAGCTGTACAAAGGCTATCGTCGAGTGCTTTGAAAAAGGGCTCGTGACAGATACGACCATGCTCGCTAACGGCGTGTACTTTGACGAGGCTGTAAAGCTCGCGAAACAGGAGGGCTTCGACGATAAGATCGGCATACATCTCAACCTTACCGAGGGGGAGCCGCTGACAGAGGATATAAAGGGATGTCCGCGATTTGTGACAGACGGACGCTTCAACAAGTGCTATGACCGCGCCCTGCCGCTCAGCGCCGAAGAACAAGCCGCGATATATAAGGAGCTGACCGCTCAGGCGGTGAAGCTCGAAAAAGCGGGGCTGAGCATAACTCACGCAGACTCACACCACCATATACATACAGGCGTTTGGATAGCTCCGACAGCCGCCCGCGTATGCAGGGAGCACGGTATCGAAAAAATCAGGATGATCCGTAACCTCGGCGGCAGGCGAGTATCATCCGCCGATGAAGTACGATACAAAGAACAGCTCAAAGAGTACGGGCTGATATCGACCCGATATTTCACATATATGTCGAATATACAGGACATGGATATCCCCGACATCACCGAGATACTGGTGCATCCCGACTATGACGAGCACGGCAGTCTGATCGACCGCAAAGGAAAAGAAAAAGGGATGCCCTTCGGCAACCCAATAACGCGCGTCAGCGATATAGATGACATAACACAGATCAATTATACAGATATATAATCACCTAAAGACGGGAGGCTTGTCCTGTGAACAACTCTGTACGATCCGATAACGACATGAAATATATGCGTCTGCTCGCCGAGAAATATCCTTCGGCTCGGGCGCTGACCAGAGAGATAATCAACCTTACCGCCATACGCAGTCTGCCTAAGGGCACCGAGCACTTCATGAGCGATCTGCACGGCGAGTATGAGGCTTTCTGCCATATACTCAACAACTGCTCGGGCGTCATCCGCGAAAAGGCTGAGATGATATATCGGGACAAGCTCAGCCATGACGAGATCAAGGAGATATGCACCCTCATCTACTATCCCGCCGAGAAGCTCGCTATGGCTAAAAAGGATAATATAGCCGACAAAGAATGGTACCGTACCATGCTCGGCAGGATGATCGAGATAGCCCGAGTGCTGTCATCCAAATACACACGCTCAAAGGTGCGCAAGGCTATGCCCGAGGACTACGCCTATATCATCGACGAGCTTTTGCACGCCCAAAAGGACGAGGACAACAATCAGGTCAGATATCACGAGATCATCGTCGATACGGTCATCGGCATAGACGCCGACAGCTTTGTCATAGCCTTGGCTGAGCTGATAAAGAGGCTGGCGGTAGACCGACTGCACATAGTCGGGGACATCTATGACCGCGGCGAATCAGCCGAGAAGATCATGGATCTGCTCATGGGACATCACTCGCTGGATATCGAATGGGGCAACCACGACATACTGTGGATGGGCGCCGCCTGCGGCATAGACGCCTGTATAGCGGCGGTGGTGAACAACTGCATACACTACCGCACCGAGCAGACCCTCGAGAGCGGCTACGGTATCAGCCTGCGCAAGCTGATGATGTTTGCCGAGAGCGCCTACCCCGAAAAGCCGCCTATGCAAGCTGCCCTGCTCGCGATCAGGGTGATACAGTTCAAGCTCGAGGGACAGATAATAACGCGTAATCCCGAGTTTGAGATGGATGACCGTCTGCTGCTCGACAAGATGGATCTCGTCAGCGGCACAGTAAATATAGACGGCAGGATATATAAGCTCAACGAGACCTACTTCCCCACCTTGGATATGAGCGATCCATACAGACTGACGGACGGCGAGAGAGAGGCGATAGACGAGCTCAGAGCCGCCTTCATGAACTCCGCCGCCTTACAGCGGCATATCGGCTTTTTGTATGAGCGGGGAGGTATGTATAAGATATATAACGGCAATCTGCTGTATCACGGGTGCGTACCGCTCGACGATGACGGCAACCTGCTCGGTATAGAGATGTTCGGCGAGATATGGAAGGGCAGAGAGTTCTTCGATATGGCTGAGACGATAGCCCGCCGCGCCTACTACGGCTCGAGCAAAGCCGAAAAGGGCATGGACTTCATGTGGTATCTGCGCTGCGGCAAGAACTCGCCGCTGTGTGGCAGAAACACCAAGAGCTTTGAGCACGCCTTCATCGACGATAAGGATGCTCACAGCGAAGAGAAGAACTCTTACTACAAATACTACTATGACCGTGAGACCTGTGAGATGATACTCAGAGAGTTCGGGCTCGACCCCGACACCGCGCACATCATCAACGGACATACGCCTGTCAGAACGGTCAAGGGCGAGCTGCCTATCCGCGCCGAGGGCAAGCTGCTGGTGATAGACGGCGGCTTCTGCAAAAACTACCACGAGACCACGGGCATAGCCGGCTACACGCTGATATATAACTCGCACGGACTAAGGCTGAAGGCTCATCATCCCTTCAGGAGCATCGACGCCGCTCTGAGGGAAAATATAGATATCCACTCGGACAGCGAGATAGTCGAGACCGAGCAAAAAAGGCGTATGGTAGAGGATACCGATATCGGCAAAAAGCTCAGACAGGAGACGGACGATCTCAGGCTCCTGCTGCAGATGTACCGCAGCGGGATCATGAAGCCGCGGGAATAGGACAAGAAAGCGTGCGCACCAAGCGCGCGATTTCGTCTACCCATCGCTCGTGCGCACGCAGTGCGCTACTGAGCGGGGACATATTTTTTTATTTGACAGATGTTGCCGCAATAATACAGTTTGTATAATTTATCTTTGTAAACAAACAATTATACAGCTTGTTGTAGTTTCCTGTCAAAGAAAAAAGGGCAACCGTTTTCGGTTGCCCTTTAATGTTTCTTAATCTATAGATAACGCCGTGACAGCGCCGCTATAGTCGTAATACTCGCCGATATCACGGGTACCCGACGGATGCTTCACAGCCCTCTCGGGGTCATAATCGGCAGAGCTTGTCTTTTGTGTATCTATGTGCGTATACTCTCCGCTGAGTCCCGATCCCGCGCGGTCAAATCTCCATACTCCGTATATATGATTACGACCGCCGCTCTCATCGCTGTAGTCGGGCGTTTCGGCTGTCTCGTCCATATAGAACTCGGCGCTGTTCGACCTGCGGTATACCGCTAAGGTATATCTGTTGACGCCTTCATATATCTCTGACTGCGCCCTGAGCCAGCCCGTAGGGGTGTTCCAGATCGCTGCCTGAGATTCGGTGAGCACTACCTGCGGATAGCCTCCGGAGGTCTTTTCAAACAGCTTTACGGCTTTGTCTGAGTCTACGGTATAGATATAGCTCTTGATATCTATAAACCGCGTATCGAACTCGGTATAGAATCTCGAGTACGGCTCGCCTCGCTGCTCATACTTATTGAGCTCGTCCAACGTCAAGATATCCTGCATATAGTATATCATCTCGGGACGGTTGTCGCCGTAAACATCGGCAAACACCACGGGGACGTTATACTGATCCTTATACGGACGCTCCAAAGCGGATATCCTGCCCATGTTATCCCGCAGGATCTTGCTGTACGCTTCTTTCTCGGCGGGGGTGAGCAGATCGAGGACCGAGTTCTCGCCGTCTATCCGGGGTGAGCCGTTACGGGAGTCTCGGCGGCTGTCGTCATCGGCGGCGCCCTGCTTATATCCGTCATCGGAGCCGGTGCGTGAGCTTTCTCCCGAGCCTCCGGAGGGGTTGCCGCCCAAGAACAGCGCGCCGACAATGATCGCCGTTATCACAAAGAATAAAACGATCGAGGTGATACGCGCGGCGACAGCGCTCTCGGCTGTGATCAAACCGATGATACCGCTCTTTTTTGCGAGCTGTTTTAAGAACCTCTCTCTGAGATGAGGATCCATACGCTCGGCGTCCTCGAGCAGCAGACGGGCAAAGAGTTCGCCGAAGGGCAGTACAGCGCCGGAGTGGAGCTTTTCGCCTCTCTTCTCGAGGTCATCTACCGCCTTACCTATGCTCCTGCGCGCATAGTATAAGCGTGACTTGACGGTGTTCTCGCCGCAGTTCATCACTTCGGCTATCTGCTTGATCTTAAGATTGTTATAATAAAAAAGCACAAGCGTCTGCCGCTGAGCCTCGGGCAGCTCAGCTATGATCGAACGGATCTTCTCAGCTGTATCACGCCTCTCGGCTATCTCCTCGGGCAGCATCAGCTCATCCTGTATCTGATCGGTGACCTTAGCATCAAGGTCATCGTTGAACAGAGTCATCTTCTTGCGCTTACGGATCAACAAAAGCGCTTCGTTATAGGCTATCTTCTCCAGCCAGCTGTCAAAGCTGTTGTAGTCTTTAAGCGTATAGAGCTTTTCATAAACATGGATAAAGGTATTCTGAACAGCGTCCTCGGCGTCGGTGTGATTTTGCAGCATACCGTATGTCATGGCATATATACGCTTGCTGTACCTGTCATACAGCTGCTCATATCCGACGGGATCGCCCTTGCGCATAGCGTCCAGCATACCGCTCTGCATTTTTTCCATCGTATCAACCTCCGTGTCTGCAATACAGGTACTCTACAACAGAAAGATGCAGCGGAATACAAAAAGGTTTTAAATTTGACAATATTTTTAATCGGCACAGATATAGTCCGCCTGTATATCGGAGATACTCTCTCCCGATTCAAGGCGTGTGATGAATGTATCGAGATCGCCTCTGCCGACACAGACCCGGTATGTATCCGCGTCTGAACCGAAGCGACTGTTGAGCGCAGCTATTTCATCCGGCGCGACGGCAAGTCGGCTCGAGGTCAGATGATCTCCGAACGACGCTCCGCCACTGATAAACGCCTCAGTATCAGCCGCCGTCATGCCGTCCTTAAGAGGCTCGAAAACGGCGCGGAGAATGGCGGCTGCCTCGGCGCGATAAGCGCTGTCGTCACAGTCGATAAGACCAAAGGACAGCTCCTTATATCTCTTGAAAAGCTCGGGTATGCCCTTATCTCTGCCGCCGAAGCTCTGACCGTCGGGGAAAGGCTCGACAGATGAGTTATGATACTCGACAAAGGAATACTCGATCCCCTCGCACTCCTTAAGCTCAGACTCCGAGCTTATCGACCACTCGGCGATCTCGTCTATATCGGGGATGAAGGTATCGGCGCCGCCGTCAAAGCGCATCTTGGTTATATACGCTGTATCGCAGTACGGCAGGAGCTGGCGGTACATGGAACCGCCGCCTATGACATATACCTCATCGCTGTCAAAGGTCTTAAGAAGCTCGAACAAGCCGCTCATAGAGCCGCAGACCACGGCGCCCGGTATACGCAGACCCTCAACGTCGGCAAGGACGATGTTGAGTCTGCCGGGCAGAGGCTTGCTGCCGGGGAACGACAGCAGGGTGTTGTAGCCCATGACGAGTACCGCCGAGCGTGTCTTCTCTCTGAAAAATCTCATATCATCGGGGATAGACTTGAGCAGATCGCCGTCCTTGCCTATGCCCCACTTTTCATCTACCGCTACTATCAGCTTCATAGTACTCTTCCTTTATCAGATGATCAAATGGCTACGGGTATCTTCTCGTTGAACTCATGGAACTTGTAGTCTATGAGCTTGAAGTCATCGAGAGTGAAATCGTAGAAATCTTTGACATCGGGATTTATCCACAGCTTAGGCGCGTCAAAGGGCTCAAGCTCTATGATCCTTTTGACTGAATCAACGTGTCTGTCATAGATATGAGCGTCGGCGATAACGTGTACCAGCTCGCCCGCCTCAAAGCCCGAGACCTGAGCGAACATATGCAGCAGTATCGCGTACTGGCAGACGTTCCAGTTATTAGCTACGAGCATATCCTGCGAGCGCTGGTTGAGTATCATATTGAGCCTGTTGCCGGTGACGTTGAGGGTCACGCTGTAGGCGCAGGGGTAGAGCCCCATCTCGGACAGGTCGTGATGATTGTAGATATTAGTCATGATACGGCGCGACTCGGGATGATTCTTGAGGTCGAAGAGGACTCTGTCGACCTGGTCGAACTCGCCCTCGGGGTATCTGTGCTTAACGCCGAGCTGATAGCCGTACGCCTTGCCTATGGTGCCGTTTTCATCAGCCCAGGAGTCCCAGATATGGCTCTTGAGATCATGGATATCGTTGGACTTCTTCTGCCATATCCAGAGCAGCTCGTCGATACAGCTCTTGAAGTACACCTTGCGCAGGGTCATGATCGGGAACTCGCGGCTGAGGTCATAGCGGTTGACTACGCCGAACTTCTTGATCGTATGGGCGGGCGCGCCGTCCTCCCAGTGGGGTCTGACGTTCAGCTCTGCGTCCGAATAACCGTTTGTGATTATCTCTTTACAATTCTCTTTAAATACCAGATCGGCATAGCTCATAGCTCATCCATCCTAACTAAATTTTCTCAAATCAATTATACTTACAGATACATCAAAAGTCAACAAAAAGCGCCCCTGAAATCAGAGGCGCTCTGCTGATGATATTTATTATTTGCCGAAGATCCAGAAGCTGGTGGCTGACTCGTCTATCTCAGCCGCCGTGAACGGGGTGCCCACAAAGTGGTTGCCGCCGTTGGGATCGTAAACGATGATCTTGCCGTTAGTATCAACACCCGCCATGACGATGAAGTGACCGCCTCTGGTAAAGCGTCCCGGTCCGTGAGAGCTGATGACGTACTTGCCCTTTTTGAGAGCCGCTACAGCCTCGCTGATCTCATATGTCTGACCCTCATAGCCTACCCCGAAGTGATCGCAGGCAGCCTCAAAGTAGCTCCACATAGTGCCTACTTCGTAGACGTAGTAGTCGTTGCCGCACCACGCTACGGCGTCTACGGGGGTGATCGCTTTTTTCTTGATGGTCGAGGCTACCATGGCAAAGCACGTCGGACCGCAGCCCGAGTAGGCTATTGTATCGTCGCCGTAGGGATAGTCGTACTGAGTCTGGTCGTAGTAGCAGAAATCCTCACCCGATACGGTGAAGATGAAGCTGTAGGGATCAAAGCCGCTGATGAAGGTCTTGCCGTCGCTGCTCAGACATCTTACCGTATAGGTATATGTGCCGCCTAAGTAGACGTCCGAGTCGGTATAACTGTTGGAGGTGGTCTCTGTCAGACGCTTCCATGAGCCGTTGACCTTTTTATATACTCTGTATCTTGATGAGCCGGCGGGCTTGGTCCATGTGAAGGTGATGCTGTTATTGAGGTTCTCCATGCTCGCGAGCTTGGGAGCGGCCACATAGTGTACGCTGACGCCCTTGGAGTCGTAGTCGGATGTGAACCTCTTGCCGTCAGTCGAAACACAGCGAACGGTATAGCGGTATGTGTTGTCGGACTCTACCTCATAGTCTATATAAGAGCTCTGATCTGTCTCGGCGATCTTGGTCCAGCCCTTGCTCTCGTAGCGATATACTCTGAAATAGGCGCTCGATGACGGCTTCTTCCACGATATCATGATGCCGTCCTCCGTACAGTCAGGGGCGCTGAGCACAGGCACGGCGTTGTAGGGACATGAGGCGCCTGTATGATCAAAGTCGGAGGTAAAAGTTTCGCCGTCCTGAGTTACACAGCGGACGGTGTATCTGTATGTATAGCCCGAGGCTACGTCGTTGTCGATAACGCTGTTGTCTGAGGTGAGAGCGAGCCGTGTCCAGCCCTTTCTGCCGTAATAGTACACGCGGTACTTGGCTGCGCCCTCTGACTTATCCCAGCTGATCTTGATGCTGTTCTTATAGCAGACAGCCTTGATGTTCTTGGGAGCGGCGATATAGTGTACTGACACGCCGTCCTCATAGAAAGATGACTCAAAGGCAGTGCCCGATGAGTTGACACAGCGGACGGTATACTTGTATGTGTTGCCTGACTCTGCCGAGGTGTCTACATAAGATGTAGACGCGGTCTCGGCAATACGCTTCCACGAGCCGTCGCCGGTCTTATGATATACGCGGTACTTTGACGCGCCCTGCACGGCGTCCCACTTGACTGTAACGCCTGTGGGGGAGTTCACCGCCGAAGTCACCTTGGGAGCCCCAAGAAACTTGAGACTCTTGCCGGCAAGAAAGTCGCTGACAGCCTTGGTGCTGTCTTCATTAAGGCATCGGACGGTATACTTATAGGTCTCGCCCGACTCAACGTCCTTATCGGTGTAAGAGGTCTCGGTGATATCGGTGAGTTTTTCCCAGCAGCTCTCGCCGTAGCGGTATACGCGGTACTTAACAGCTCCCTTGGGCTGAGGCCAGCTGACGGTGATGCCGTCCTTGGCGTGGCTGAGGCTGAATGAAGGGGGAGCTATATACATATGCTTGGCGCTCGGCTGAAAATAGCTGGTAAAGGCGTTGCCCACGGAGTTCAGGCAGCGAACCGTGTAGGTGTAGTTGCCGCCGGATGAAACATCAGAGTCTGTGTATGTGGTAGAGGTAGTGTCAGCCATACGCGTCCAGCCCTTGCTGCCGAGATAATAGACTCTGTACTTAGCGGCGCCCTTGACAGCGCCCCAGCTCAGCTTTACACCGCCTGTTATGTTAGTCATAGAGCTGATGACGGGAGCGGCGATATAATGCACGCTCTTGCCGGCGAGGTGACCGCTGGTGAAGGCGGTACCGTCGGCGTTGATACAGCGGACTGTATATGTATAAGTGTAGTCGGAGCTGACTACGGTATCAGTGACAGAGGTCTCGGTCGTTTCGGTGAGCTTAGTCCAGCCCTTGCTGCCGTAGTAGTATACACGGTAGTTGACGGCTCCCTTGACAGGCTCCCACTTGATATCCACACCCTTAGCTCCGCAGGCTACGGAGAACACCGGAGCCGTGAGATAGGCGGCGCTGATACCCTCACTGTAAAAGGAGCTGCAATAGCTGCCGTTTGAGGCGACGCAGCGCACGGTAAAGATGTAGCTCTCGCCCGCCTTAACATCTTCTATCAGCATACCGGTGGAGTTTGTATCGCCGACTCTCGCCCAGCCGTCTTCCGTCTTGCGGAACACACGGTAGTGATCGGCTCCGGCTGACGCCGCCCAGCTGAGCTGGATGCCGGTGTTGGTACACTGAGCGGACTTGAGAGCAGGCGCGGCTATGTAGCTCAGGCTCTTGCCCGCGGTATCATAATAACTCTCGTATATCTTACCATCGGAGCTGATACAGCGCACGGTATAGGTATAGCTGTTGCCCGATACCGCCTTGGTGTCGATGAGGCTCGTCTCGGAGGTATCGCCTACTACAGTCCAATTGCCGCTTTTCTTGACAAAAACGCGATACGCATCGGCGTCGTCTACAGCCTTCCAGCTGACCTTGACTCCGCCCGCGGCGTTAGATACGCTGAGCTCGGGAGTAGCGAGACGCTTTACGCTCACGCCCTTCTCATCGTAATAATCGTACATGAATTTGCCGTCGGCGTCGAGAGCGCGTACGGTATAGGTATATACGCCGCCCGAGGTAGCGGTCTTATCCGTATATGTGGTAGTCGTGCCTGTGGTCCTGATACGCTTCCACCCATCGCTGTCCCTGCGGTACAGAGCGACTGACGCTACGCCCGAGGGCTTGCTCCATGTCACCTTGATGCCGTCCGGGGTCATCTCGGCGGAGGTTATCTCGGGAGGCGCCGTATATGTGTATGTAACGGTGACCGAAGGCGTCACCTCCGTGCCTGCCGAGTTGACGCCGAGCAGTCTGTAGCGATAGCTATTGCCCGAGGCAACGCCGGTATCTACATAACTCAGGTCAGAGGTTTTGACGAGCGTCACCCAGCTGCGGCCATCATCATAATAGCGGTCTAAGCGATAGAGGTTGACTGAGTCTACCTTAGCCCATCTCAGTCCGATACCGCCCTGTGCAGGTCCGACCGATGTGAACTCGGGCTTAGCCGCGCCGGTGACAGCTATCTCGGCATCCTGAGAGTATGCCTCGGCTGCCGAGACGGGAGCGGCGATCGAAGTGAACGCCATGAGTACGGTAAGCAATACGATAAGCGCTTTGGTTTTTCTGTTCATTTTAACACCTGCCTTAAAAACTGATTATTTAAAATCACTGAAAAATACCTATATATAGCTATTTTAAGTATATATTAAACCCCTGTAACAGTCAACAACAGACAGATTACAAGCTGATTACACAATTGATAGATAGGCATTCGGTGCGATATCCGAAAGCCTAAGTTTGACAAAAAGCCGCTCATTATGCTATGATTTGACCGATAAGGAGGGATAGCATGGTACTGATATATAATCTGAATCCCGCAAAAGACGCTAAGCTTAAGATGCTCTGCCGCAGGCTGAACATAGGATCACGCTCGGTAGACAAGAGCGAGTACGGACATAAGCTCGGATATCTGATAGGCGTGTCGGACGAATCTCAGATAACGGACGGCGATGACTTTGACGATGAGATGCTGTATATATCGGGTATCAGAGGCGGTATGCTTAACCTCTTTATAGATCAGCTCAGGCGCAACAAGATCATCGTACCGCTCAAGGCGATACATACGCCGACTAACGAGGGCTTCACCTCATACGAGCTGTACAAAGAGCTGTGCGCCGAGCGCGATGCCATAGCTAAGGGCATGAACGCCCATGATCAGAAATAGCGACAAAAATCGGGTACAAAACCGCTTTATTGACCTAAAGCGATTTTTATGTTATAATAAAATACGGTAGAATTCTGAGGGAAGATCCGAAACAAGAAAGCGAGCGTGTCAAGCGCGTCCGCTTTCGTATACCCATCGCTCGCGCGCGCAGCGTGCAACTGAGCGGGGACAATAATCTTTTTTGTTTGACAGTCTTGGGAATCCGGATGATTTGTAAAGATCATCTGACCGTGCATCAATGTACACGGTTTGTCGCGGTTTCCTGTCAAACAAAAACATCGGAGGATTGCCATGAAAAGAATCATATCTGTTATCACAGCAATAGCCCTTATCGCTATCTGTATGACCGGCTGCGGTCTGTTCGGCTCTAAGGCTGAAAAGCTCACCCTGGATCAGACAGAGCTGAGCCTTACGGTAGGCGAAAGCGCTAAGCTCGACGCGGGCGACGCCGCCAAGCTGAAGTGGACGTCGGACAACGAGGACGTAGCTACGGTACACGCCGGCACGGTAAGCGCCAAGAAGGCAGGCACCGCCAACATCACCGTATCATCAGAGGACGGCTCCTCTCAGGTATGCGCCGTCACGGTCACGGATAAGCTGATAACCGCGATAACCCTCGGCTCGACGAGTATCAGACTGGGTCTGGGCAAGACGATACAGCTGAGCGCCTCATTCACTCCCGCCGACGCGTCCGACCCCGAGCTGAAATGGTCATCTCAGGATGAGAACATAGCCTTAGTGGACGAAAAAGGCTTTGTGACAGGTCAGTCTGCAGGCACTACAAATATAATATGCAGCTCAAACAACGGCGTCACCGCCTCATGCGCGGTATCGGTAGAAGAAGCTCCCGAAGCGCCCACAAAGCCCGCCTACACTGAGCCGCCAACATCATCGACCGAGGCGACCTCCGCGACGAAAGGTAAAGAGACCGAGACCGAGGCGATATCGCATCGCTCCGACGACTACCTCTTCCCAGACTCATCGACCCGTATGCTCTCCGAGAGCGAGGTCAGCGCGACCTTTGCTTCAGCCTTAGGCGCTCCGGTATCGGGCAGTTACTCTCAGGACGCGATCAACGAGATCTTCGCGCGGCACGGCTACACCTTCCGCACGGCATCCATAATGGCTTACTATCAGAGCAAGTCATGGTATCATCCCGACCCGAACTTCAGCATGAGCTCGCTGAGCGAGATAGAAGAGTACAATATCAATCTTTTCAGCAAATACTAATACTGTTATGTAGTGACCGTTTGTCAATAGGCAAAAGTCACAAATGTAAAAAAGCAGAGGGCGCGTGACAGGAGCCGGTAACAGAAGAATCGGAA
>CACYSI010000012.1 GCA_902776975.1 uncultured Ruminococcus sp. | reverse complement strand
ACAGACGTTACGAAATTGTCTGTGTATATCGAGATTTGAATATCTGAGTACAAGAAAGCCGTATTTTTCTATATCCTTTGTCCGCTTCAAATCATAGTCGACAGCTCGGTCGGTAGTAAAATGCTGGTTTCCGTCCAACTCTATAACTAATTTGGCTTTAGGACAAAAGAAATCAACTATATAATTTTCTACTACATATTGTCTGTGGAACCTGACAGGATAACTCCTCAGGAAATCATACCAAAGATGGTTTTCTTCCTTTGTAGGATTGTTCCTCAGTGTACGCGCGTTATGCCTTGAATGTAAATCTCTCGGGATAGGCTTTTCTTTGCTCATGTCAACCCTCAGTCGCTTCGCGACAGCTCCCTTAGGAAAGGGAGCCTTTTTTATAGTTCATCGGCACGGCGGCGTAGACCGCGGCGCAGCGTACCAGATCGTCCTTCCAGGTTATCTCGTTGGGAGCGTGAGCCTGAGCCTCGGCTCCGGGACCGAAGCCTATGCACGGTATGCCGTATCTGCCCATGATGCTGACGCCGTTGGTCGAGAAGGTCCACTTATCGACTCTCGGCTCGCCGTACATACCCTTGTGGGCGGCTACCATAGCCCTGCACGCGGGGTGATCCTCGGGGATGACCCAGGTCGGGAAGTAGCACTCGGTGGGGTATACCAGACCCGTCCACGACGGACGCTCGTACTTGTACATGGATACCTCAGCGCCGTACTTCTGTACAGACGGCAGCGCGCGTATCTCTTCGAGAGCGCTCTCCCATGTCTCGCCGTTGGTCAGACGACGGTCAAGCGATATAGCCGCGAAGTCCGCTACCGCGCAGCGTGAGGGCGAGTTATAGAACTGCTGAGATACCGTCACCGTACCCTTGCCGAGGAAGGGATCATAGTGCAGACGGTCGTTTAGCTCCTTTACGTCCAGCACGATCTCAGCCATCTTATAGATAGCGTTGTCTCCGCGCTCGGGCGCCGAGCCGTGGCAGGATATGCCCTTGACCTCTACGCGAATCTCCATACGTCCGCGCTGACCGCGGTAGATGCCCTTGTCGGTAGGCTCCGTGATGACCACGAACTCGGGCGTGATACCCATTTCGTTGTGTATATACTGCCAGCACAGACCGTCGCAGTCCTCTTCCTGCACGGTGCCTGTCACCAGCACCTTGTATCCATCGGGGATGAGTCCGAGATCCTTCATTATCTTAGCGCCGTATACAGCCGATACAACGCCGCCCGTCTGGTCGGAGGAGCCGCGTCCGCCGATCTCTTCATCGGTCTCATAGCCCTTGTAGGGGTCGAACTTCCAGTTAGACAGCTCACCCAGTCCCACGGTGTCGATATGTCCGTCATAGGCGATGATCTTATCGCCCGCGCCCATGACTCCGTGTACGTTGCCCATAGGGTCGATGAACGCCTCGTCAAAGCCGAGTTTTTGCATCTCTGATACTATCCGCTTCGCGACGCCCTCTTCTTCGGCAGACTCGCTCGGTATAGCGATCAGCTCGCGCAGAAAACGCGTCATATCATCTCTGTAGCTTTCGGCAGCCTTTTTGACAGCTTCAAAATCCATAACTGTACCTCCTCTTACGGTTGGATAATATAGCGAACGCTTGCCCGCCCCCTCGTCAGAGGGGGCGGGTAGGCGCCATCTCTTTAATTAAATTATACAACAATATACGGTGTTGTCAAATAAAATTTTCGGTTTTCTAAAAGATTTTTAGGCTTTTTTCAGTTCCTTCAATCTTTCGTAGTATTCGTAGGGTACAGACAGGTTGCCCTTGCCCTTGCCGAGGGATATATCGGGCTTGTTAGCGCCGTGAAAATCACTGCCGCCGCTGTAGAGTATACCGAAGCGATCGGCGGTCTTGTGCGCCCACTCCGTGGTCTCGTCGTCATACAGGCTGTATATGGTCTCCATGCCCTGCAGTCCCGCCTCTACCGCGTGGGGCAGAAACTCGTCAGCCTGCTCAAAGTTCATGTGAAAGTACGGATGCGCCCATACCGCCACCGCGCCTATAGAGCGGATGAAGGATATCGTTTCGAGCGCCGAGAGCCTCTCGGGAGGCTCGTACAGACCGTAGCTCTTGTGCAGGATGTTATTGAACGCCCATTCTATACTCTCTATATATCCTTTTTTGAACAGCTCGGCGGCGATGTTGGCGCGGTTGATATGACCCTTTGAGTTGTTCATGATCTCGACATAGCTGATGTCATAGCCGCGCTCTCTGAGCCTCTGTACCAGCTTATAGTTGCTCTCTTCTTTGCGTATCGTAGCCTTGTCGATATATTTGTTGACGGTATAAAAGCTCTGCGGCTCTATGAACAGACCGAGTATATGCAGCTCTGTGCCCTTGTACGATGTGGTGAACTCGGTGCCGGGCACCGCCTCGATAGGCTTGTCGTACGCCGCGGTGAGAAAGTCGCTCAGTCCCGTCACGGTGTTGTGGTCGGTCAGAGCGAGAGCGGACAGATCCGCCTTTATAGCCGCGTCTATCAGCTCGGCGGGTGTGAATGTGCCGTCCGAGAATACCGAATGTGTATGGAGATCACAGGTTTTTGCCATGATCATCACCCCTGTAATAAATGATTGTATCCATTATAACACTTATTGGATACTTTTGGAATATCCTGCCGTGTAAAAGCAGAAAAAATTTTTGAAAATATCACTGAAAAATTGCTCTATGCCATTGATAATTGACTGACTATGTATTACAATAAGATTGTTAGAATATCAAAAAATCAGTTTGATTAGTATATCGACTACATTAAGAAAAGAGGCGACCTATGCTTGAATCTAAGATGAAGGATTCTTTATGCTCGCTCGCTCACGCCATAGCCCTGCACTACGGCAGGAGCTGTGAGGTGGCGGTGCATGATCTGACCGACCCCGACGCGGCGGATCACTCGATAATATACATAGAGAACGGCGATGTGACCGGTCGCAAGGTAGGCGACGGAGCCTCCGCCGTCGTGCTCGAGGAGCTCAGCGGCGGCAGAGAGGGAGAGGACCGTATCGGTTACTTCACCAAGACCACAGACGGCAAGGTGCTCAAGTCCACTACCGTATATATCCGTGACGACAGCGGCAGGGTCGCTGCTATCTTCTCGATCAATCACGATATAACGGCTCTGAGCGTAGCGGCTTCGGCTTTAGGCGAGCTCACCGCGCCCAACCGTATCGGCAAGCCCGAGAAGATCACTCCCCATGTGGGCGAGCTGCTCGACGAGCTTCTGTGGAAGTCTACCGAGCTCATCGGTAAGCCCGTATCACTGATGAATAAGGACGATAAACAGCGCGCCGTGCGATATCTAAACAGCAAGGGCGCTCTGCTCATCACCAAGTCGGGCGATAAGATAGCTAAGTACTTCGGTATATCCAAGTTCACATTATACTCTTATATAGACAACAAGGAGGAGACTCAAGATGATTGATTTTACCGTAAACAAAGAAGGCTTGAAGCATAATATCGAAAAGGCGAGGGAGAACAATATCCTTATACCCACTATCAAGCAGATGCAGAACCCCGAGCTTATCCCGGGACTCATCAAGCTCAAGCTCAAAGATACGGGTCTGTGGGACGTCGACCCCGTCAACCTCTTCCGTATCACATGGAAGAACGAGCCTGTAGAGAGCGGCGGTCTGTTCCGCAAGGTACCAAACATCATTGAGCTGCCTTCGGCTCTGACGGGCGTCAAGGCGCGTATCTTCGCCATGGTGGGCAAGTGGTTCCCCACGGGCTGCCATAAGGTCGGCGCGTCCTTCGGCTGTCTCGCTCCGAGGCTGGTCACGGGTCAGTTCGACGCTACCAAGCACAAGGCTGTATGGCCGTCTACGGGCAACTACTGCCGCGGCGGCGCTTTCAACAGTAAGCTCCTGTCCTGCGACAGCATAGCTATCCTCCCCGCCGAGATGAGCCGCGAGCGCTTTGAGTGGCTGTCGTCTATCGCGGGCGAGGTCATCGCTACCCCCGGCTGTGAGTCAAACGTCAAAGAGATATTTGACAAGACATGGGAGCTCAGACAGCGCCCCGAGGTGATGATCTTCAACCAGTTTGAGGAGATGGGCAATCCGCTGTGGCACTATAACGTCACGGGTCACGCCTTAAAGGACGCCTTTGAGTCTATCAAGGGCGAGGGCGACCGCTTCTCGGGCGCCTGCTTTACCTCCGGCTCAGCCGGCACCATGAGCGCGGGCGACTATCTTAAGGAGCAGTATCCTCAGCTCAAGCTCGCTGTGGGCGAGGCTCTGCAGTGCCCCACCATCCTCGACAACGGCTTCGGCGGTCACCGCATAGAGGGCATAGGCGACAAGCATATCCCGTGGATACATAACGTAAAGAACACCGATATGGTCATAGATATAGACGATGAGGACAGCCAGCGCCTGCTGAGCCTGTTCAATACGCAGGCGGGCAAGAAGTATCTGGTCGAGACTGTCGGTCTTGACAGCGAGTTTGTCGAGACTCTGTCATATCTCGGCATCAGCGGTATCGCCAACGTGCTGTGCTGTATCAAGATGGCTAAGTATTATGAGTTCACCGAGCACGACGTCATCGGCACCGTCCTCACCGACAGCGCCGCTATGTATCAGAGCCGCATCAAGGAGCTTGAGGATATGTACGGCGAGTATACCGCGCAGAAGGCTGAGCTCGACCACAACCTGCATATGCTCAACCTCAAGGACGACAATATGCTCGAGCTTACATATAAGGATCGCAAGCGTGTGCATAACCTCAAGTACTATACATGGGTAGAGCAGCAGGGCAGGACCGTCGAAGAGCTCAACGATCTGTGGTACGACACCGAAAACACCTGGGACGCAGTGCATAAGCAGGCTGAGCAGCTCGACGAGCTTATCGAAGAGTTCAACAGAGAAGTATTGGTAGGCGCTATTTTCTGATAGATCCTCAGCATAGTGAACGATAATCAAAGCCTCCTTGATCAAAGGAAGGCTTTGATATTTAGTAAAAGGTATATTGCTATGAAAAATGTTATTTGCTGTAGATGTGTAAAATGCGGCAGAGAGTACCCTGCCGCGCCGGATATCACCACCTGTGAGTGCGGCGGTATCCTCGATGTCATATACGACTATGAGTATATCGCGACCAAGCTCACGAAAGAAACGCTGAGAGCGCGTACGGATCGGACCATGTGGCGTTACCGCGAGCTGCTGCCCATAGAGGAGAGCACCGTACCGTCGGGACTGTGCGTGGGTATGTCGCCGATGTATGAGGCGGATAACATCGCCGCCGAGCTCGGCATAGCCAAGCTGTATATCAAGGACGACGGCATCAACCCCACCGCCTCGCTCAAAGACCGAGCCTCCGCCATGGCTGTGACCAAGGCGATAGAGGCGGGCTACGATACCATAGCCTGCTCATCTACGGGCAACGCCGCCTCGTCGCTCGCGGGCAACGCGGCTAAGGCGGGACTCAAGACCTATATCTTCGTCCCCTCCCGAGCTCCCAAGGGCAAGATAGCTCAGCTGATGATGTTCGGCGCTAACCTCACCGCCGTGGACGGCAGCTATGAAGAGACCTTTGAGCTTTCCAAGGCGGCTATCGACAAGTTCGGCTGGTATAACCGCAACGCCGCGATAAATCCCTATCTCGGCGAGGGCAAAAAGACCGTGGCTCACGAGATATGCGAGCAGCTCGGCTATAAAGCTCCCGACTATGTGGCTGTGTCCGTTGGCGACGGCTGCACCGTAGCGGGCGTATACAAGGGTCTGTACGATATGTATATGATCGGACTCATAGACAGGATACCTCATATCATCAGCGTTCAGGCTGAGGGCTGCTGCCCGATCAACACCGCCGTCATAAACAATGAGCCGTGGCAGCCGCAGGAGGAGAACACCTTTGCCGACAGCATCGCTGTAGGCGTGCCGCGCAACCCCGATAAGGCGATAAACGCGATACGCGACAGCGGCGGTATCTGCGTGAACGTCAGCGACGACGAGATACGCTCGGCGCGCAGGTATCTCGCGTCTAAAGCCGGAGTTTTCGGAGAGCCTGCCGGAGTCACCGCCACGGCGGGACTGATAAAGCTCAGCCGCGAGGGCAGACTGCCCCATGAAGCTGTCGTAGTGTCGATAGTCACGGGCAACGGTCTAAAAGACATCGACTCGGCTATACAGTCGGTCGGCGAGCCGGTACACTGCAAAAACGATTTGGCGCAATTCGAAAAACTCTTCTTCTGATTAGGAATGAGGAATTAACGGTGGGTTTTGCCCACACCCAATTATATCTTGTTCTATAAAGAAACGCTTGCAGCTCTTTTCGGGGGGGCTGCAAGCGTTATTTTTAAGATATATAAATCGGGTGCGGGCAGAGCCCGCCATTCACCGTTAACCGTTAACCGTTAACCGGTATCCGATAAGCATTATCTGACATTAGTTCCTGACCAAAGTGAGGTCTCCCTCTTTGACCCAGCCTATCTTGCGGAAGATGAGGTTGATAAGCGGAGCAAGCACGGCGGGCAGGACTATACATATCAGTATCAGCCCTATCCAGTCCATGGCAGAGGGAGCTATAGCCTCGGCGCCCTTTGCTATCGCCTCCTCGGACGGAGTGAACCAGCCGGTGATAACGCCTATCTGACCGCAGAAGCCGCAGGTGCCCATGCCTGAGTTGATCGGAGCGCCGTTCATCTGGAGCTTGAACACGCAGGTAGCTATAGGGCCTGTTATCGCCGAGGTGATTATCGGCGCGAGCCATATGCGCGGATTCTTCATTATATTAGGCATCTGCAGCATTGATGTGCCTATGCCCTGACTCACCAGACCGCCCCAGCGGTTCTCGCGGAAGGACATCACCGCAAAGCCGACCATCTGCGCGCAGCAGCCCGCGACAGCCGCTCCGCCGGCAAGCCCCGTCAGCCCCAGCACCGAGCATATCGCCGCCGAGGATATCGGCAGAGTCAGCGCGACGCCTACCAGCACCGATACCACTATACCCATCAAAAAGGGCTGCAGCTTAGTCGCGCTGTCTATCAGCATGCCGAAGTACGACGCGCCCGTGCCTATCGGCGGAGCTATCAGCTTAGCCAGAGCTACGCCGACGAGTATCGTCACAGCCGGAGTCACGAGGATATCGACCTTAGTCTCTTTAGATACCGCCTTGCCGCATTCAGCCGCGATTATCGCGATGATGAGCACCGCGAGGGGACCTCCCGCGCCGCCCTCGGCGTTGGCTGCCCAGCCGACAGCCGCTAGCGAGAACAGTACCATCGGATCAGCCTTCAGCGCGTAGCCTATAGCCACAGCCATAGCGGGGCCCGATACAGCCATGGCGTAGCCTCCTATATCGGTGAAGAACTGCCAGCCGCTGAGCACGCCTACGGTCTTGACTATCGTGCCGATGAGCAGAGAGCAGAACAAGCCCTGCGCCATAGCTCCGAGAGCGTCTATGCCGTATCGCTTCCACGATATCTCAATATTTTTTCGTTTCAAAAATTCTTTTACTTTAGACATAATTTACCTCTTTTTGAGAATAGTTGGTAGTTTGTAGTTGTTGGTTGGTGGTTTTGCGCTTTAAGGTAATACCGCGTAATCGGGTGTCCGGTGTTGTCTTGATACCGATTTCTGTTTATCGGTTCACCACGTTTACGGGATCACCTTTCAGATACGCGCGGATGTTATCGCACACTATGCCCATCAGCCTTATCCTTGTCTCCATGGGCGCCCACGCTATATGCGGGGTGATGATGCAGTTGTCTATCCCGCACAGGGGGCAGTCCCTGTCCATAGGCTCGGTCTCGAGCACATCTATGCCCGCATAGGCGAGCTTGCCGCTTTTGAGCGCCTGAGCCACCGCTTGCTCGTCCATGACTCCGCCGCGGGCCGTGTTGATGAAGATCGCGCCGTCCTTCATCTTGGCTATACTCTCGGCGTTTATCATACGGTATGAGCTGTCGTTCAGGGGACAGTGTACCGTGATGATATCGCTTTCGCCGAGCAGTGTGTCGAGGTCGACAAAGCTCGGATCATCCTCGCCGTGCCGTCTGACCTTCAGGGCCTTCATGTTGAAGGCGAGGGCGACTCTCTCTACAGCCTTACCTATAGAGCCGTAGCCGATAATGCCCAGGGTCTTGCCCGATATCTCGTTGAGGGGATAGACAAAGGGCGAGAAGGTGGAGCTGTTCTTCCATCCGCCGTTGTGCACAAAGCGGTTGTAGCTGCCTGTACGGTTAAGGCACTCCAGTATCAGCGCGAAGGTGTGCTGACACACGGCGTCCGTGCTGTAGGAGCCCGCGTTGCATACTGTTATCCCGTGCTCTCGGCAGTACGCGGTGTCGATATTGTTGTAGCCCGTAGCGAACAGCCCGATATATCTCAGATGCGACGCGTATCTCAGAGTATCGGCGTTCAGCGGAGTCTTGTTGCAGATTATCATATCCGCGTCGCGCACTGTCTCTGCGATATCGTCGTAGGCTGTCAGCTCGTTGACGATCACCTCTCCGAACTCTTCGAGAGGCTTCAGGCTCAGGTCGCCCTGAGTGACGGTCTTAGCGTCTGTCAGTATGATCTTCATAAGTTCCTCGATGATTTGTTTATTTCGGAGCTATTATATAATAAAAAGAAAAGATTGGCAAGAGGGGCCGGAGAATTAGGAATCAGGAAATAGGAATTAGGAATTTTGGGAAACGCGTGTACGCGTTTTGAAGTTATATAATCCGGTATACGGTAACCATTTGTAAACCGTTCTCCGTTATCCATAAGCCGGGTGCGGGTGTCCCGCCGTTAATTCCTAACTCCTCATTCCTAATTCCTAATTGAATAAAGTCATTTTGTACATAAATCTCCGCTGATTATTGTATGCTATTAGGATAGAAAAACAGGGACGAAAAATGTTATAATATCTATATACGCGTATCACCTGTAAACCGCGAGATCCAAAGGAGGCAAACTATGAAGAAGTACATCATGGCGCTCGACTCGGGCACTACCTCTAACCGCTGTATACTCTTTGACCGTGAGGGCGTTATGCGCTCGGTAGCTCAAAAGGAGTTTACACAGTATTTTCCTCAGCCGGGCTGGGTAGAGCATGACGCGAACGAGATATGGCAGAGTCAGCTCTCGGTAGCCAGAGAGGCTATGCGCTCTATAGGCGCGACATACGACGAGATAGCCGCCGTAGGCATCACCAACCAGCGCGAGACCACCGTGGTGTGGGACAGAGTCACGGGTCAGCCCGTATGCAACGCCATAGTATGGCAGTGCCGCCGCACCTCGGACTATGCCGACAGCCTCATCGAAAAGGGCATGACGGATATGTTCCGCGGCAAGACCGGACTGGTGATAGACCCGTACTTCTCGGCTACCAAGCTAAGATGGATACTCGAGAACGTAGAGGGAGCGCGTGAGCGCGCCGCCCACGGCGATCTGCTCTTCGGTACCATAGACACATGGCTGATGTACAAGCTCTCTAAGGGGCGCATCCATGTCACCGACTACAGCAACGCCTCGCGTACGATGATGTTCAACATCAATACTCTCGAGTGGGACGAGGATATCCTGAACATCCTCGATATACCCGCGTCCATGCTGCCCGAGGTACGTCCCTCGAGCTGTATCTACGGCGAGTCCGATCCCGAGTTCTTCGGCGGCTCCATACCGATAGCGGGCGCTGCGGGCGATCAGCAGGCGGCGCTGTTCGGACAGACCTGCTTTGACGAGGGCGAGGCTAAGAACACCTACGGCACAGGCTGCTTCATGCTTATGAACACAGGCGAGAAGCCCGTATTCTCGGATAACGGTCTGCTGACCACCATAGCGTGGGGGCTGGACGGAAAGATAAACTACGCCCTCGAGGGCTCGGTATATGTCGCGGGCGCTGCTATCCAGTGGCTCAGAGATGAGCTTAAGCTCATCGACGGCTCGCCCGACAGCGAGTACTTCGCGACCAGAGTCAAGGACACCGCGGGCTGCTATGTAGTGCCTGCCTTCACGGGTCTGGGCGCTCCTCACTGGGACCCCTACGCAAGAGGCGCGATCATGGGACTCACACGAGGCGTCAACAAGTATCATCTGATAAGGGCTACGCTCGAATCGCTCGCCTTTCAGACCAACGACGTTCTGCACGCCATGGAGCTTGATTCGGGCGTAAAGCTCGGATCCTTAAAGGTCGACGGCGGCGCGAGCATGAACAACTTTCTCATGCAGTTCCAGGCGGATATCATCAACGCGCCCGTACACCGCCCCTCATGCGTAGAGACCACCGCCATGGGCGCCTCGTATCTCGCGGGCTTAGCGGTCGGTTTCTGGCAGGATAAGGACGACGTAAAGCGCCACTGGAGCATGGAGCGCGAGTTCACCCCCTCAATGGATGAGAGCGTGAGACAGGCAGAGATAAACGGATGGAACAAAGCGGTAGAAGCTACGAAAGGGTGGGCAAAAGATTAATTAGAAATCAGGAATGAGGAATTAGGAATTATGGACGGAAACGTAGTACTCATAAAAAGCAAGAAGTTTGCTGTCAGAATAGTTAATCTGTATAAGTATTTAAGATATGAAAAGAACGAATACGTTTTGTCAAAACAGTTGCTCAGGAGCGGTACAAGTATCGGAGCGAATATTGCCGAGTCGACCTGCGCTGTGAGCGACAAGGATTTCTTGTCAAAGATATATATTGCGTTCAAAGAATGCGCAGAAACGCAGTATTGGCTTGATCTGCTGTTTGAAACCGATTATATGACTGAGCAAGAATATCAATCGATTTCATCGGATTGTATAGAATTGAAAAAGTTACTTTCATCAATAACAAAAACGATGAAAGAAAAAGATAATTAAAAAGGAATTAAGGTGGGTATTGGGAAGACAATTCCTAATTCCTCATTCCTAATTCCTGATTGTATGCGAGGAACGAGCAAAATGTATGATGTTATAATTATCGGCGCGGGGGTCATAGGCTGCGCCGTCGCGAGGTATCTGAGCGCTTATGACGCGGATGTACTCGTGCTTGAAAAAAACGAGGATGTGTGCGCAGGCACCAGCAAGGCAAACAGCGCCATCGTCCACTCGGGCTACGACGCAGAGAACGGTACCCTGAAGGCGAGGTTCAACGTTGAGGGCAACTGTATGATGGACGAGCTGTGCCGTGAGCTGGACGTGCCCTTTGAGCGTATAGGCTCACTGACGGTATGCACCGATGAGGGGGATATACCCGCTCTCGAAGAGCTCAGACAGAGAGGTATAAACAACGGCGTGGAGGGTCTGCGCATAGTCAGGCGCGACGAGCTGCTGTCTATGGAGCCCAATATCGGCGACGACGTCGCGGCGGCTCTGTACGCTCCCACCGCGGGCATAATCTGTCCGTTCAAGCTGACTATTGCTTTAGGCGAGAACGCCGCCGTCAACGGCGCGCAGTTTAAATTTGATACAGAGGTCAAGAAGGTATACCGTGAGGGCGGCTTATGGCATATCGTTACGGATGACGCGGAATACACCTCAAGGGCGGTGGTCAACGCCGCCGGCGTATACTCGGATATCTTCAACAACATGGTTTCAACACGCAAGCTGAATATCACGCCCAGACGCGGCGACTATATCCTGCTCGACCGCTCTGTGGGCGGATATGTCAGGCACACGATCTTTCAGCTCCCGACCAAGCTCGGCAAGGGCGTGCTGGTGACGCCCACCGTACACGGCAACACCATAGTCGGTCCCACCGCTTATGACACGGAGGATCGTGAAGAGACAGCTACCTCCGCAGATGGCATAGACAGCGTTATCGCCAAGTCGGCGATCAGCGTCAAGGGTCTGCCTACGCGGCAGGTCATCACCTCCTTCGCGGGACTCAGAGCCCATGAGGACGGCGGAGAGTTCGTGCTCGGCGAGGCTGAGGACGCGGAGGATTTCTATAACTGCGCCGGTATAGAGAGCCCCGGGCTCTCGGCGGCTCCCGCTATCGGCAAGTATACGGCGCGGCTTATCAAGGACAGATTACAGCTCGGCGAAAAAGCCGATTTCATAAAAGAGCGCAAGGATATCCTCGACCCGTCGGCTTTGAGCATAGAGGAGCGCAACGAGCTGATACGCCGCGAGCCCGCCTACGGCACGATAGTCTGCCGCTGTGAGAGCGTCACCGAGGGCGAGATACTCGACGCCATACGCAGACCTCTCGGAGCGAGGTCGCTCGACGGAGTCAAGCGCCGCACAAGAGCGGGCATGGGCAGATGTCAGGCAGGCTTTTGCAGTCCCAAGGTCATGGAGATACTGCGCCGCGAGCTCGGAGTTGAGCTTACGGATATAACCAAGAGCGGAGGCGGCTCGTATATAGTCAGCTCGCGCACAAAGGACGGTGACTGAGATGAACAAGGCATATGATATAGTTATCGTCGGCGGAGGCCCCGCCGGACTGGCGGCGGCGATAGCCGCGCGTGAGAGCGGTACGCAGAGCGTCATCATCCTCGAGCGCGGCGAGCAGCTCGGCGGCATACTCAACCAGTGCATACACAACGGCTTCGGTCTGCATACCTTCAAGGAGGAGCTGACAGGCCCCGAGTACGCCCACAGATTTATACAGAAGGTCATCGACATGGGCATCGAGTACAAGCTCGACACCATGGTCATGGATATCTCGCCCGAGCGCGCCGTCACCGCGATGAACCGTGAGGACGGTATGTTCGTGATAGACGCTAAGGCGGTCATACTCGCTATGGGCTGCCGCGAGAGACCCCGCGGGGCTCTGAATATCCCCGGCTACAGACCGGCGGGCATTTTCTCGGCGGGCACGGCGCAGAGACTCGTCAACATCGAAGGCTATATGCCCGGCAGAGAGGTCGTCATACTCGGCTCGGGCGATATCGGGCTCATCATGGCGCGCCGCATGACGCTCGAGGGAGCTAAGGTCAAGTGCGTAGCTGAGCTGATGCCATACTCGGGAGGACTCAAGCGAAATATCGTGCAGTGCCTCGATGACTTCGGTATACCGCTGCTGCTGTCGCACACGGTGGTGGATATCGAGGGCAAGGAGCATATCACCGCGGTGACTATAGCCGAGGTCGGAGCCGACCGCAGACCGATCAAGGGCACCGAGGTCAGATACACCTGCGACACCCTGCTGCTCTCGTGCGGTCTCATCCCCGAGAACGAGCTGAGCACCTCTGCGGGAGTGCGGCTCAGTCCGATTACGAACGGTCCCGTGGTCAACGAGAGCCTTGAGACAAGCATCCCCGGAGTCTTTGCCTGCGGCAACGTCCTGCACGTCCATGATCTGGTGGACTATGTCTCCGAGGAGGCGGCTAAGGCGGGTCAGACAGCCGCGAGATACGCTCAGGGAGCCGTTGAAAAAGGCGGCAGAGAGATCGAGATACACGCCGGGGGCGGCGCGAGATATACCGTGCCCTCGACCGTATGTATCGACCGCATGGACGACAGGCTGACTGTCAGATTCAGAGCGGGGGATGTATATAAGGACGCTTACGTCAGCGTTTACTTTGACGAAGCGCGCGTCATGCGCAAGAAAAAGCGTATCATCGCCCCCGGCGAGATGGAGCAGATCATCCTGAGCAGGGAGCAGATGAAAGAGTACCCCGATCTTAAAACGATCACGGTCAAGATAGAGAGATAATCGGAGGCGATACTATGGAGATAAGAGAACTGACCTGTATCAACTGTCCTATGGGCTGTCTGCTGACTGTCACCATGGACGGCGATACCGTCACGGATATCAGCGGCTATACCTGTCCGCGAGGCAAGACCTACGCCGAGAAGGAGGTCACCAACCCCACCCGTATCGTCACCTCTACCGTGAGGGTAGAGGGCGGCAGGAGTGAGCGCGTGCCCTGCAAGACCGAGAGCGATATACCCAAGGATAAGATCTTTGATGTCATGCGCGAGATAGACGCCGCCACAGCTCAGGCTCCCGTAGTGATAGGCGAGACGCTTATACACGATGTAGCCGGCACGGGCGTGGACGTTATCGCCACCGCGAGCGCGATATAGAGCTATGACTAAGATACTGTTTGTATGTCACGGAAATATATGCCGCAGCCCTATGGCTGAGTTCGTGATGAAAAGGCTCGCGCTCGACAGGGGCATGGAGCGTGATTTTGAGATAGCCTCAGCCGCCACAAGCCGCGAGGAGATCGGCAACCCCGTGTATCCTCCCGCCCGCCGCAAGCTCGCTGAGCACGGCATATCCTGCTCGGGCAAGACAGCCGTGCAGATCACGGCGGCAGACTATGACCGCTATGACTATATCATCCTCATGGACTCGAACAACCGCCGAAACCTGAGGCGCATAATACCCGACGATCCCGACGGCAAGGTGCGTATGCTGACGGACTTCACCGACCGTCCGCGCGACGTAGCCGACCCGTGGTATACGGGCGACTTTGAGCGGACATGGCGGGATATAAGCGAGGGCTGTTCAGCGCTGATGGAGCATATCCTCACAGAAAAATGAATCGTTTTAGAGCCTCCCTTTTCTAAGGGAGGTGCCCGACAGGGCGGAGGGTTTTTACATATAAAGCTTATTCGTTATTCGGCAACCCTCAGTCTCGTCGTCGTTCGCTGCGCTCGCTGAGAGCGGTCAGCGGTGAAAGGGATTTACGAGAAAGGTAACGGGAGGGTCAGAAACGTGTTCCGCGACCCTCTCCTACAAAAAATGCAGTCCCTTACAAAAGAATACAGGCATAAAAAAACAGGGTGGTACGATGACCACCCTGATTTTTATGCTGCTACTTAATGTTAGCCTCAATGTAACTGACAAGATCGCCTACTGTACGGATATTCTCGATCTCCTCGTCGGGGATCTCGATCTCGAACTCGTCCTCAATAGACATGAGCAGATCTACAACGTCCAGAGAATCCGCGCCAAGATCCGCCTGCAGATCGGTATCGTTCTGTAAAGTGCTTTCTTCTACATCGAACTGCTCTGCGAGGATGACCTTAATCTTTTCTAAAACCATTACTTTTCCTCCTGACAGAATATGGTGAAAGGTGCGTTGACCGACCGCAGCGGTTGGCGTCGGCTCACGCAGGCAGAGATCACTGTCTCTGCGTTACACATCCATATTATTAGTAATATCTGACTTTGTCAATAATTATGTCAAATTTTTAACTGTTATTGCTCACCGGGAATTAAGAACGGAATATTTTGTGGACATAGTAAACTCTTGTTACAATATTTTGGATGTTTCGACAGAGTTTATTTTTTCTTAGGTAGACAATGATTAATTCGGGTGCGTAAATTGCACCGGTAGATTTTTCGTCAGTTTGGACAAACAATCGGTTCGCATACTGACGTATGGGTGCCGATTTTTGGGCAAAATGGCGGAAAAGATACAAGCAAGTTACGTGCCCAGCCGTCAGGCGTGAATTAATCATTGGCTGCCTTAGAAACCGCGTTCGCGATCCAGTAGTATATCGGGATGGTCAGAAAGATCACCCAACCCGGATGCCATATGCCGAGAGTCGCGCCGAGTATCAGATATATCATCGCCGCGAGCACGGGATAGGCGAAGATCCTGAGATCGCGCCTGATTATCGCCTCGACCAGCGTGTAGTACAGCGGAATGGTCAAAAAGACTATCCAGCCCCAAGCCCAGCCGCCCATGATGTTGAGCGTGCCGAAGAGTATATACGCCGCCACAGCGACGAGAGGATAGGGGAGCTTGAGCCAGATGCTCTTTGTCTTTTGCCTGTGATCTCCCTCGGCGGCCGCGATGTCATCGCTCTTGTGTACGGCGCCGTTCTCGTCGGTATAGACCTTTTGCTCGCCGTTCTCGTTGACAAAGACTCCGTGCCTGTCTATGTCTACCTTGGTGCCGTTTTTGTCGTGCACATGTATTCCGTCAAAGCCTATATGTACTTTGTTGCCCGCGGTGGCAGGGTTCTGCGCGCTGTCATCGGCTTTTTCAGAGCCGCTTTCGGATGTATCCGCTGTATTTGTATCGGATGTCCGCGCTTCGGACTGAGCGCTTACCTCTGAGCCCTGCAGCATCTCGTCGAGAGTGACGCCGTATACCTTGCTCAGCTCTATGAGGTTATCGGTATCGGGCGACGCCTCGGCGCGCTCCCACTTGCTGACTGCCTGGCGCGATACGCCTATTCGTGACGCGAGCTCCTCCTGCGAGATGCCCATTTTCTTACGGTACTGATATAATCTGTTAGCTGTCTCGATATTCATAGTTCATCCTCCTCTGATGGGGCGATCCGGGTTGTGTGACCGCCCTGATCTGTTGACTTGATCATAGCCGAAGTTGCCCCGGTTGCGCAATCAATTCGAGTTGTCAATTTGCTGATTTTTCCGCAACTACCGGTTGCGGGCCACTGTTCAAGCCGTTTTCGGGCTCAGCTCTCTGATGAGAACACCTCTCTGCCGCGACAGTATTTTGCTCTGAGAGCCTTGATATCTCCGCCGAGGTATATCGCCCTCTCGAGCCTTTCGCTCAGGCTAAGCGGCTGGGGATGTGGCAGCAGGCTGTCGTCTATGACTACCGCGTCAAACTCATAGCCCTCTTCAAAGGAGCCGACCTTGCCGAAGAAGCTGCCGCCGCCCTTGGTCGCCATGTAAAAGACCTCTGTCACGCTCAGCGGCTTAAGGCTGCTGTCCACCAGCCTCCAGTACAGGCGGCTCGACTGCAGGGCGTCCACCATGGCGGTGAAGACGCTCTCGCTGTGACCTCCCGCTACATCCGAGCCGAGACCGATACGCATATCCATGTCGAGATATTTTCGCACGGGAGCCACGCCCGAGGCTACGTTCATGTTTGAGGCGGGACAGTGGGCGATGTACACGCCTCTGTTCTTCATTAGGGCTATCTCTCTGTCGTCGGAGTATACACAGTGCGCCATTATTGTTTTACCCTGACTGCCGAACATACCGAAGCCGTCATACGCGGCGCCGTAGTTCTCGGCAAGGGGGCACAGCTCCCGCACCCACTCTACCTCAGAGGGGTTCTCGCTCAGATGCGACTGGACGCGGGCGTCATATTTTTTGCTTAATTCGCCTAAGCTCTTCATGAGCTCGTCGCTGCACGAGGGGATGAAGCGAGGGGTTATTATGGGATAAGTGTTCTTGTATTTATCTCTTGTCTCGAGTATGAAGCGTTCCGTATCCTCAGCGGATGCTGCCGCCGATTCTTCTCTGAGGTCGTCGGGTGAGTTGCGGTCCATATTGACCTTACCCACATAGCTGACGACTCCCGTAGCTTCGAGCTTATCCATCAGCAGCACGGTAGCCTCCCTGTGCAGGGTGCCGAATACCGCGAGGCGAGTGGTGGCGCTCTTCTTTACCGCCTCGGCAAAGATGGTATACGCCCTGTCGGCATAGCTCATATCGGCGTACTTAGCCTCTTCGGGGAAGGCATAGGCGTTGAGCCAGTCGAGCAGCTCCATATCCATGCCCAGACCTCTGTAGGCGTACTGGGGCGCGTGTATATGCAGATCCGCCATGCCGGGCATGACAAGCATACCGCCGCGGTCGTGTACGGGCAGAGTCGCGTATCTTTCGGGGATAGTATCGTATACGCCCACGCTTAAGCCGTCTTTGCATACGACATAGCTGTCGGGTCTTGTGATCAGAGTATTCTTGTCGGCGGTATAGCAGATATCGCCCTTGATGATGAAGTCTGACATGGGGAACCTCTTTATAATTAGGAATTAGGAATTAGGAATGAGGAATTAGGAGTTAGTTTAGTGAGGCGTTAGAAGTGTGGAGTTAGGAGTTTCTGGTAGTTAGGAGTTAGGAATGAGGAATTAGGAATTATGGGAAACGCTAAACGTAGCTGCACCTATTGTAGGGGCGGGTCTTGACCCGCCCGCCTGACCCGCCTAAACGTGTCAGCAGCAGAAAAGAGCCTTCCCCTTGGTGTGATCTCCCCTAAGGGGAGGTGTCGCAAAGCTGCAAAAGAGCCTTCCCCTTGAGGGGAAGGTGTCGCCGCCGACTGAGGCGGTGACGGATGAGGTGTAAACGCACCTGCCTCATCCCGTTGATTTATATATCGGACAGGCTTCTGCCTCATCCGACTCGGCAAAGCCGAGCCACCTCCCCCCGAGGGGAAGGCTCTTGTAACAGTCAACTGTCAACCGTCAGCCTCCAACTGCCAACCGCCAACTACCAACTACCAACTACTAACTACTAACTACTAACTACTAACTACTAACTATCAACTACCATTATACACCTACGGTCGGGAATATGCAATAATTCCTGCTAAATTGCCTATAAGGAATAATAAACCCGTTTATCGCATTTTATGATGTGATTCTTTGTAATATATTATAAAAAAGCCGCTGTTTGACGCTGACTTTTTGACATTTTTTTCAGTTGCCAATTTCTGCTTCATTATGTATAATTGACTTGTAGCGCAAGCCGTAACAGGCGGCGCTAAGTCTGATTAATTGTTAATTAGGAGGAAAAGAAATGAAAAGAATTATTGCTGTATTGCTTGCTGTAGTGTTCGTATGCGGCGCTCTCGCTGCCTGCGGCGGCAACAATGCCAACACAAGCAAGGCTACTGCCGATGAGACCAAGGCTGCTAAGACTGACTTCAAGGCGGGCTTCATCTTCCTGCATGATGAAAACTCCACCTATGACCTCAACTTCATCAACGCTGCCAAGGCCGCTTGCGAGAACCTCGGCGTAGAGTGCATCATCAAGACCAACGTCCCCGAGTCCAACGAGTGTAAGGACGCTGCTCTTGACCTCGCCGATCAGGGCTGCGGCTTAGTATTCGCGGATTCCTTCGGTCACGAGGACTTCATGATCGCTGCTGCCAAGGAGTTCCCCAAGGTCCAGTTCTGCCATGCTACAGGTACTAAGGCACACACAGAGAAGCTCGATAACTATCACAACGCTTTCGCGTCCATCTATGAGGGTCGTTACCTTGCCGGCGTTGCCGCGGGTATGAAGCTCAACCAGATGATCGAAGAGGGCAAGATCAAGGCTGAAGAGGCTAAGATCGGCTATGTAGGCGCTTACACCTACGCAGAGGTCGTATCCGGTTACACATCCTTCTTCCTCGGCGCCCGCTCTATCTGCCCCAGCGCTACCATGGAGGTACAGTTCACAGGTTCATGGTACGATGAGACCTTAGAGAAAGAGGCTGCTACAACTCTGATCAACAACAAGTGCGTACTGCTCTCTCAGCACGCCGACTCCATGGGCGCTCCCACAGCTTGTGAGGACGCAGGCATCCCCGATGTATCTTACAACGGTTCTACACTCTCTTCCTGCCCCAACACCTTCATCGTATCCTCTCGTATCGACTGGACTCCCTACATGGAGCTCGCTATCAAGGCTGCTATGAACGGCGAGAAGATCGACGCTGACTGGACAGGCACCCTGGCTACTCAGTCTGTCGCTCTGACAGAGGTCAACGATAAGGCTGCCGCTCCCGGCACAGCCGACAAGATCGCTGAGGTCAAGAAGGGTCTCGAGGATGGTTCTATCCATGTATTCGACACTGCTTCTTTCACAGTAGACGGCAAGAAGCTCGATTCTTACAAGGCTGACGTTGATACAGACGCTGACTATACTCCCGACACCGAAGTAATCGCTGACGGTTACTTCCACGAGTCCGAGTATCGCTCCGCTCCTTACTTCGATCTCAGGATCGACGGTATCAAGCTGCTCAACGAGAAGTATTGATCTGAATTAAACTGAACGTAAAGGGAAGCTGATTTCTCGGCTTCCCTTTAACCAGTTTATATCACAATTAGGAATTAGTAATGAGGAATTGATGCCGGGACAGCCGTTCCACGTACAGGCCCCCTTTCCTAAGGGGGCTGGCGCGAAGCGACTGGGGGTTGCTGAACAATAAGTAGTTTATATGTATCAACCCTCCGCCCCTTCGGGGCACCTCCCTTAGGAAAGGGAGGCTAAACGTTTCCGTCAATTCCTAATTCCTAATTCCTAATTATCAACAGGGGGGGTAAACATTGGATAACAATATTGCTGTCAGCCTGAGACATATCACCAAGGCTTTCGGCTCCAAGGTAGTAGCCAACAAGGACGTCTCCATGGATATCCACGAGGGCGAGATACTGGCTCTGCTGGGTGAGAACGGCTCGGGCAAGACCACTCTGATGAATATGCTATCGGGCATATACCGTCAGGACTCGGGTCAGATATATGTCCACGGCAGCGAGGTCCACATCACCTCGCCCAAGGACGCGTATGACTTAGGCATAGGCATGATACACCAGCACTTCAAGCTGGTAGACGTATTCACCGCCACCGAGAACGTGGCTCTCGGTATGGACAAAAAGACCACCGGCAGTTACAAGGATCTGACCAAGGCGATCACCGAGATCTGCGACCGCTACGGCTTTGATATAGATCCTAAGCAAAAGGTCTACAACATGACCGTATCTCAGAAGCAGACGCTCGAGATAGTCAAGACTCTGTACAGAGGCGCCAACATCCTGATACTCGACGAGCCTACCGCTGTTCTGACTCCTCAGGAGACGGACAAGCTCTTTGCCGTGCTCCGCAACATGAAGGCGGACGGCAAGTCTATCATCATCATCACCCATAAGCTCAACGAGGTGCTCGCCATATCCGACCGCGTAGCCATACTGCGCAAGGGCGAGTATATAGGCGATGTGCTTACCTCCGAGGCTACGGTACAGTCGCTGACCGAGATGATGGTAGGTCAGAAGGTAGAGCTCGATATAGAGCGTCCCGAGGTAGAGGACAAGCAGCTCAGGCTGACCGTAGATCACCTCACCTGCCTCGATAAGTACGGCGTGACGGCTCTCGATGACGTCAGCCTCGAGGCGTACGGCGGCGAGATACTGGGCATAGCGGGCATATCCGGCTCGGGTCAGAAGCAGCTGCTTGAGGCTATAGCGGGTCTGCAGGCTGCCGAGGCGGGGGCTTCGATTCAGTATATAAACCCCGATACGGGCAAGCGTGAGGAGCTCATAGGCAAGTCCGTGACTCAGATCAAGAAGTTAGGCGTGGCGCTGTCGTTCGTACCCGAGGACAGACTGGGCATGGGTCTGGTCGGAGCCATGGGTATGGCTGACAACATGATGCTGCGCTCGTATAAAAAGGGACGCAGCATGTTCACCGACCGCAAGGCTCCGCGTGAGCTGGCTCTCAAGGTCAAGGAGGAGCTCGAGGTAGTCACCCCGGGCATCCAGACGCCCGTCCGCAGACTCTCGGGCGGTAACGTGCAGAAGGTACTCGTAGGCAGAGAGATAGCCTCCGATCCGACCGTTCTGATGGCGGCTTACGCTGTCAGAGGTCTGGATATCAACACATCCTACACCATATATCATCTGCTCAATGAAGAGAAGAAGAAGGGCACCGCCGTCATCTATGTCGGCGAGGATCTGGACGTACTGCTCGCGCTGTGCGACCGTATCGCCGTGCTCTGCGACGGCAAGCTCAACGGCATTGTGGACGGACGCACCGCCACTAAAGAAGAGGTCGGCGAGCTGATGACCCATCTCAAAGGAAAGGAGGCTACCGCCTGATGGCTGCAAATACCAAAGAGACAGGCAAAGAACCGCTGTTTCATATAGTCAAGCGAACCGATCTGCCCATGTGGAAGTCATGGCTGATCCGTATCGGCGCGGTAGTAGCCTCGCTGATCATATGCGCGGTCATAATCATACTTTTGACGGGCGACAACCCGATACAGATATACGGTACCATGGTGAAGGGCGCCGTAGGCTCGCCCAGACGTATATGGGCTCTGCTGCAGGGCGTGGCTATGCTGCTGTGTATCGCTCTCGCCGTGACTCCCGCCTTCAAGATGCGCTTTTGGAACATAGGCGCTGAGGGTCAGGTGCTCATGGGCGGACTGGGAGCGACAGCCTGCATGATCCTGTTCGGCAAGACCCTGCCCGCTCCCCTCGTGCTGGTGCTGGTCATCGTGGTCAGCATCATCTGCGGAGCTGTCTGGGGTCTCATCCCCGCTATCTTCAAGGCTTTCTGGAACACTAACGAGACGCTCTTCACCCTGATGATGAACTACATCGCTATCCAGATCGTCAGCTACTTCACCTATATCTGGTCGTCCAACAAGGGCAACAACGTCATCAACACCATCAACGTAGATACCCACGCGGGCTGGCTGGAGCTGCCCCCCTCGATAGATAAGTACGGCTATATGCTCAACGTCATCATAGTCGGCGCGCTCACGGTACTGATGTACTTCTACCTCAAGTACAGTAAGCAGGGCTATGAGATATCAGTAGTCGGCGAGAGCGAGAACACCGCTAAGTACGCCGGCATCAACGTCAAGAAGGTCATCATCCGCACCATGATTATATCGGGCGCTCTGTGCGGCGTAGCCGGTATGCTTCTGGTATCGGGCACCGACCATACCATCACCCCCAACACCGCGGGCGGCAGAGGCTTTACGGCTATCATGGTATCTTGGCTCGCCAAGTTCAACCCGCTGTTCATGGTACTGACCTCTCTGCTGATCGTGTTCATGCAGAAGGGCGCTCAGGAGATATCCACCGTATTCGGACTCAACAACTCGTTCTCGGATATCATCACCGGTATCATCATCTTCTTCATCATCGGCTCCGAGTTCTTCATCAACTACAGTATCAAATTCCGCGCAAAGGAGGTCGAGGCTAAATGATCGCTGCTTTTATCCACAGAGCCGTCATGCAGGGCGTGCCTCTGCTCTTCGGCGCTACGGGCGAGATAGTCACCGAGAAGAGCGGCAACCTCAACCTCGGTATCCCCGGCGTGATGTATGTAGGCGGTATCTCGGGCGTTATCGGCGCGTTCCTGTATGAGAACTCCCTCGCCGACAAGAGTCAGGCTAACGGCTTTTTGGCTATTATGATACCCCTTGTGTGCTGTCTGCTCGGCTCGCTGCTGATGGGTCTGATCTACTCTTTCCTCACCACCACCCTCAGAGCTAACCAGAACGTCACCGGTCTTGCCATAACCACCTTCGGCGTGGGACTCGGCAACTTCTTCGGCGGCTCTCTGATCAAGATCGTCGGCGCCGACGTGCCCTCGATCACTCTGTCAACTACCTCTAAGTTCTTTTCGGCGTCACTGCCGTTCGCCGATAACCTCGGCTGGTTCGGCGAGATCTTCCTGTCCTACGGCTTCCTCGCTTATCTTGCCGTAGTCATAGCGATTGTCACCTCGCTGTTCCTCAAAAAGACTCGTACCGGTCTTAATCTGCGGGCTGTGGGCGAGAACCCCGCTACCGCCGACGCGGGCGGTATCAGCGTTACCAAGTACAAGTATCTCGCTACCTGCATCGGCAGTATGATCGCAGGTATGGGCGGACTGTACTACGTCATGGACTATGTAAGCGGCGTATGGTCGAACGACGGCTTCGGCGATCGCGGCTGGCTCGCTATCGCTCTGGTCATCTTCACCGTCTGGAAGCCGAACTTCGCTATCATCGGCTCTATCCTCTTCGGCGGTCTGTACATCGTACACAACTACCTCAACCAGTTCTTCCCGGCTATCCCCGTGAACATGAGCACACAGGAGCTCATCAAGATGGCTCCCTATGTGGTCACCGTGCTGGTGCTCATCATCAACAGTATGCGCAAGAAGCGCGAGAACCAGCCTCCCGAAGCGCTGGGGCTGCCGTACTTCAGAGAAGACAGGTAGCCGTATAAAACACTATATATACAAGGAGAGTATGACGTCTGTCAGCTCTCCTTTTGCTTAAGCAAATACTCATAGTTGCGCCGGTCAAATCGCCGGTTACTTGAGGTAAAGTCGGCTGAAGGCTTCGCAGGGCGTTCACGAGCCTTCCCCTCGGGGGGGAAGGTGCTGAACGGACACGAAGTGTCGCGTGAAGCGGATGAGGGGACAACCTCTATGTTACATCAATAACTCAGTGAGGCTCACACCTTAAATAATTGGTTGGTAACGTTCGTCTGTCTCCGAGTTAGGGTACTGACAGAAGCGTTTACACCTCATCCGACTCGGCACAGCCGAGCCACCTTCCCCTCAAGGGGAAGGCTTCCCTCTGTCGCTTAGCGACACACAACCTACAAGGGGAAGGCTCAATGCTGCTGAAAACGTCGTCATCCCGAACAGCAGCCTTGTCATCCCGAGCAGCAGCCTTGTCATCCCGAACAGCAGCCTTGTCATCCCGAGCTTGTCGAGGGATCTTAAAAGCTATCACATAATAGAAATGAAATGGAATGAGATGAAAAGCAAGCCGCGTAAGCGGTGTTTGACATTTCCTTTCACTTTATCTTTTTCTTTTATTCTTTTTCTTTATCTTTATCTTTTTCTTAGGTTTTTTTGCTTTTTTAAAAAACCATTTGGTTTTATATGTTGATCAGAGGTCTGCTCCGTCATAGATTTCAGTTTCTTCATTTTCCTTGCTTTTTCGGGGGCGTCCGCCCTTTTTGCCTGCTTCTCTGCGCTTTTCGCACGTCTCGGCGTAGCGCTCAAAGTTACGGTCTATCTCGCCCTTCATGATGATGAAAGCGAGAGTACACGCCTGATCGTCGTCGAGGTCGGCTATCTCGCCTTCGTCACCGTATATCAGCAGAGCCTTGAAGAGCCTGCCCGCCTGCTCGTCGGTGAGGTGGTTTATCAGCGCGCTGTGGTGAAAGTAGGTGAAAAATCCTGCCGGTTTAGTCATATGTATATCAACTCCTTCACCAATGCCGCATTAAAAGCCGTCGGTTGCATACTTTTATGCAACTTTTAAAATTTCTTTACGCAACTTTAAAATAATTCTTTTGCTTGACAAATAATCCGCGTTAGAGTATTGTAGACTATAGTTAGATATTGCAAACCGAAAGGATATTATAAGGATAATATATGGAACGATATGATGTGGGAGGTATGAGCTGCGCCGCCTGCTCCGCGAGGGTAGAGAAGGCTGTCGGCTCGCTCGAGGGAGTGACATCATGCAGCGTCAGCCTGCTGACTAACTCCATGACCGTTGAGGGCAGCGCCGCTCCCGATACGATAATCAGAGCTGTCGAAAAGGCGGGCTATACCGCTAAGGCTCAGACAGCCGCAAATACATCCAAACCTAAGATAAAGATAGACAAGCCCGATGAGGTCAAGCCGCTCGTACAGCGGTTCGTGACCTCTCTCGTGCTGCTGCTGATGCTGATGTATATATCCATGGGGCACATGATGTGGGGCTTTCCGCTGCCGCCGTTTTTGAACAGTCCCATGAAGATCGCTCTGGCTCAGATGATACTCAGCGCCGTGATAATGATCATCAACAAGCGGTTCTTCATCAGCGGCTTCAAGGGGCTGATACACCGCGCTCCAAACATGGATACTCTGGTATCTCTCGGCTCGGCGGCGAGCTTTGTGTGGAGCGTATACCTCACCTTTGCGCTCGCCGACCCTTTGACTCAGGGCGAAGAGGCGATGAGGACTCTGCACGGACTGTACTATGAGTCGGCGGCGATGATACTCGTGCTCATCACGCTCGGCAAGATACTGGAGGCTCACAGCAAGGGCAAGACCACCGACGCTCTGCGCTCGCTTATGGACCTCAGCCCCAAGACGGCTGTGGTTGAGCGCGGCGGTACCGAACAGGAGATACCCATAGACGAGGTGAGCATAGGCGATATCTTCGTCCTGCGTCCCGGCATGAGCGCTCCCGTGGACGGCACCGTCATCGAGGGCGAGAGCTCGGTGGACGAGAGCATGCTCACGGGCGAGAGCATGCCTGTCGAAAAGTCCGCCGACAGCAAGATATATTCGGCTACGATGAACATAAGCGGCTTTATCCGCTGCCGCGCCGACAGGGTAGGGGAGGACACCACCCTCAGTCAGATCATCCGCACGGTGTATGAGGCTTCATCCACCAAGGCTCCCATAGCCCGCATAGCCGACAAGGTCTCGGGCATATTCGTGCCCGCTGTCATCGGCATAGCTCTGGTGACTTTCATCATCTGGCTGCTGACGGGCGCTGAGTTCGCTTATGCTCTCGAGAGGGGCATATCGGTACTTGTCATCAGCTGTCCGTGCGCGCTCGGACTCGCTACCCCCGTGTCGATCATGGTCGGCAACGGCGTAGCGGCTAAGGCGGGCATACTCTTCCGCAACGCCGAGGCTCTCGAGAACGCCGGCAAGACTCAGATCATAGCTCTCGATAAGACGGGTACCGTCACAGAGGGCAAGCCCGTGGTGACCGATATCATGCCCGCTGAGGGTATCAGCGAGAGCGAGCTTCTCACAGCCGCATACAGTATAGAGCGGCTAAGCTCACATCCTCTCGCCGACGCCGTGACAGCGCGCGCTCAGAGCGACGGTATAGCGTATGACGAGTGCCTTAGCTTCAAAAATCTCTCGGGCAGCGGCTTGAGCGGCGTCATAGGCGGCGAGGATATCTATGCAGGCTCATACCGCTTTATCTCGGGTAAGACCGAGGTAGACGCGGATACGAGTGCCACGCTCGAAAAGCTCTCGTCCGAGGGCAAGACCCCGATGCTGTTTGTCAGAGGCGGCAGACTGCTCGGCGTTATCGCCGCTGCCGATACCGTCAAGGACGACAGCCGAGAGGCTGTAGAAGAGCTGTCGGAGCTTGGCATCCGCGCCGTGATGATAACGGGCGACAACGAGCGCACGGCTCGCGCGATAGGCGATAAGGTTGGCTTGGATCGGGTTTACGCGGGCGTACTGCCTACGGGCAAGAGCGATATCGTAGCTCAGCTCAAGAATCACGGCAAGACCGCCATGGTGGGCGACGGCATCAATGACGCTCCCGCTCTGACCTCGGCTGATACAGGCATAGCCATAGGCTCAGGCTCGGATATAGCCATAGAGTCAGCCGATATAGTGCTGGTGGGCTCGAGCCTTAAAGAAGCGGCGGCTGCGGTCAGACTCTCGCGTCAGACCCTTCGCAATATCCGCCAAAACCTGTTCTGGGCGTTCATATACAACGTGATAGGAATACCGCTCGCGGCGGGTCTGTGGATACCGATACTCGGCGTCAGCCTCAGCCCGATGTTCGGCGCGGCGGCTATGAGCCTGAGCTCCTTCTGCGTAGTCACCAACGCCCTCAGGCTTAACCTCTTTGACCCTCATAAGCGTACCAAAAGTAAAACAGCGGCAGTGGATTTGCCTGCCGCTCAAATAAATGTTGATAAAGGAGAACCCAAGATGATCAAGACAACAGTCAAGGTAGAGGGCATGATGTGCCCCATGTGCGAGAAGCACGTTAACGAAGCGGTAAAAAAGGCGTTTGACGTAGAGAGCGTAGAGTCCTCTCACGAAAAGGGCGAGACTGTCATCATGTCTGCTCAGCCCCTCGACTCAGACGCCGTCATGGCGGCTATCAACGAGGCGGGGTATAAAGCCGTTGGCTTTAGTGAGTAGTGAGGAATTAGGAGTTAGGAGTTAAGGAAAACGCTTTGCCTCCCTTTCCTAAGGGAGGTGCCCCGAAGGGGCGGAGGGTTGATATATATAAAATACTTATTGTTCAGCAACCCCCAGTCGCTTCGCGCCAGCCCCCTTAGGAAAGGGGGCCTGTATCGGGTGCGGGTGTCCCGCCATTCACCGTTAACCGTTAGCCGAGTATTCGGGTGCGGGTGTCCCGCCGTAAACTCCTCACTTCTCACTCCTAACTACTAACTGAAAGAAGGCTCCCTATGACAGGGAGCCTTCTGTTATGCTTTATTCTGTTAATAAACTATCACGGGAGTGCCTACCTCGGCTGTTGCGTACAGCTCCTTGGCTATCTCGGTGGGCAGGTTCACACAGCCGTGCGAGCCGTCTCCCTCGTAGATATCTCCGCCGAAGGACGAGCGCCACGATGCGTCATGCAGTCCGTATGAGCCGCCGATGAACGCCATCCAGTAGTCTACATATGATACATAGTCGGCTCCTGTCAGTGTACAGGGCGACGCCTTGCTGAGTATGCTGTAGGTGCCTGTGGGCGTGTCCATCGAGTTGCGGTTTCCGGATACGACGTCGCTGTCGAGATACACCGCGCCGTCCTTGATGAACCACATATGCTGATCGGCTAAGCTGACCTCTATGTAGGTGTCGCCGATCTCCTTATCGTAGAAGTCGTCGCCCGCGGTGAATGTCAGAGCCAGATACGGTCCGGCTACCTCTATCTTGCCTACGTTGCGGTACGGAGTCACGCGGAAGTAGTATGTATCGCCCTCTTCGAGACGGTCGGTATTGTAGTAGGTCTCTTCGATATCGTCCAGCAGCTCCCACTTCTTCTTGTCCTCAGAGAAGTATATCTTGTAGCCGTCGGCATAGGGGCTCGAGCTGTAGTCGAGAGATACCCTGCCTACGCGCGTCGTAGAGCCTGTATCCTCGGGAGCCGTCATGCCCGCTACCGTATATACGTCCTTGGTGCCGCCCGTGAGCGTGCCGCCGCTGTCCTTGATGAACGCCGAGACACGGTAGTAGTACGCTCTGCCGGCTTCGAGATCTTCATCGGTGAACTCGGTTGTGTCGGCGTCAAAGGTATCGTAGTCGCTCCACTTGCCGCCGAAGCACCTCTTCACGATATATCCGTCGGCGTTCTTCATCTTATTCCAGCTGATGGTTGTGCTGTTGTTGTCAACTCCGGCGAGGACCAGCCCCGATACCTTAGCGGGCTCTGTGGCGAAGGTAGCCTCCGCGCCCTTGCCCTCGTATGTGCCGTAGTCGTCAGAGATGAACGCCGCGACCTTGAAGTCGTACTTGCTGCCTGCGGCAAGATTGCGTATCTCGAGATGAGCTCTTTTCACTGTTGAGAACAGCGTGTATACAGCGCCCTTTTCGCCGCTTGCTCTGCGGTATACTCTGTAGCCTTTGACGCCGCTGGTTTCTCTCCAGACGAGGTTGATGCTGTCCTTCTGACCGCCTAAGCGCATGAGCTCCGTCACCTCGGGGATGTTAGAGACGTTGTAGGCAGGCTCCTCGTCGTCGGGCTCCGAGCCTGTCCCGGGGAGCTTAGGCTCCGAAGCGCTCTCAGACGCCGCGGTGGGGTTCAGATCTTTGAGCAGATCGGTGACCTGTTTAGGCTGTTCAAAGCCCGGTATGTCGGGTTTATCTGCCGGCTTGACCGCGCGGGATCTGCCGCTGATGATCACAACGGCTGTGATTATGACGGCAACTGCCGCCAGTACGGCTGCCGCGATGATGATGATCGTCCTCTTTTTCATATTTCCGATGTTCCTTGTATTTTGGTTTCTGTTTGATGTTTCTGTTTTGATATCGATTTGTTTTCGGAAAAATGTATTTGCTTCAGTCTGAGATCATAATGCGATCATATGAATTGTATCTGATTGTTCTCCATGCTCTTGATACGCGCGAGCGACTCTACTCTCACGCCCATGCCGCGTATCAGATCGCCGCCCTGCTGGTATGCCTTTTCGATGATGATGCCGGCGCCCACTATCTCGGCGCCCGCGTCGCGTATCAGGCTGATGAGTCCCTTGAGAGCCGAGCCCATGGCCAGAAAGTCGTCGATGATGAGCACCTTGTCCTCGGGCTTCAAAAAGTCCTTGGAGACGATGATGTCATAGGTGCGCTTGTGTGTGAAGCTCTCGACCTTTGAGGTATAGACGTCGTTGGCGATGTTGATGGTCTTGTTCTTTTTTGCAAAGACCACAGGCACATGGAACTCCTGAGCCACTATGCACGCTATGCCAATGCCGCTCGCCTCTATGGTGAGGATCTTGGTGATCTCCTCGCCCTCGTACAGCCGCTTGAACTCCTTGGCGAGCTGAGCGATGAAATCAACGTCGATCTGATGGTTGACGAAGCTGTCTACCTTGAGCACGTTGCCCTCGCGCACGATACCGTCCTTTAAGATACGGTCTTCAAGTAATTTCATTGCAAAACCTCCATGTTGCGTGGAAAGTAAGTTGTAATTACTTAGATAATACAACAATTTGTGACAGATAGCAAGAGCTTTTGACACTAATCTCAAAATTATTTTTTGGAAAAATAATCGCAATACCGGTTTCAAAAAAACTTAACATCCGCTGCGGAGATTTTCGTATAACTATGTTGCCGGATAGTATGATACTAATTTCAATTAAAACGCTTAAACAAGATATTTGCGGAAAATTTCGCAGAGCAAGGCGGAGATCGCAGGCAGGCTGGCGCCTGTCAAGTCCGACAACAAAGTTATACGGAATTCTCCGCAACAGATGTTAAAGGGTTTTATTTGAAATTAGTATAAGTCCGGCGGGATTGACTGAAAGAGGAATTTGTTATATAATTATGTCAAAATATAATGGGTAAAGGCGGCTTTTGATACTGATCTCTGATAAAACGCTTTGATCAGAAATCAGTATAAGGCGGCTTTTGCCTTTGCGGAGATGACCTTAATGACAGATATTGAGATAGCGCAGAGCTGTGAGATGAAGCCGATCGGCAAAATAGCCGCCGACGCCGGCATACCCGAAGAGTACCTCGAATATTACGGAAAATACAAGGCTAAGCTGAGCCTTGACGTACTCAAAAGCGGCGTCAGAGACAACAAGCTCGTGCTCGTCACGGCTATCACGCCTACCCCCGCGGGCGAGGGCAAGACCACCACTACCATAGGTCTCGCCGACGCTCTTCGCAGGATAGGCAAGAGCGCTGACGTAGCTCTCAGAGAGCCGTCGCTGGGGCCTGTCTTCGGCATCAAGGGCGGCGCCGCGGGAGGCGGTTGGGCTCAGGTGGTGCCCATGGAGGATATCAACCTGCATTTTACGGGCGACTTTCACGCTATCGGAGCGGCTAACAACCTGCTCGCCGCTATGCTCGACAACCATATTTATCAGGGCAACAGCCTTGGTATCGACCCCCGCAGGATCACATGGAAGCGCTGTGTGGATATGAACGACCGCCAGCTCAGATACATCACCGACGGTCTGGGCGGCAGAGTCAACGGTGTACCCAGGGAGGACGGCTACGATATCACCGTCGCCTCAGAGATCATGGCTATACTCTGCCTCGCTGAGTCTGTGGGCGACCTTAAGGAGCGCCTGTCTAAGATCATCGTGGGCTATACCTTTGACGAGAAGCCCGTCACAGCGGGTGACCTCAAGGCTCAGGGCGCTATGGCGGCTCTGCTCAAAGACGCTCTCAAGCCCAACCTCGTGCAGACCTTAGAGGGCACTCCCGCCTTCGTTCACGGCGGTCCCTTCGCTAATATCGCCCACGGCTGTAACTCGGTCATAGCCACTAAGACCGCGCGCATGCTCGCCGATTATACTGTCACCGAGGCAGGCTTCGGCGCTGATCTCGGCGCTGAAAAGTTCCTCGATATCAAGTGCCGCTTCGCGGGTATCAGACCCGACGCCGCGGTCATCGTAGCCACCGTAAGAGCGCTCAAGATGCACGGCGGCGTGGATAAGAAGGATCTCGCTCCCGAGAACCTCGAGGCAGTCGAAAAGGGTCTGCCAAACCTGCTCAGACACGTTGACAACATCAAGAACGTTTTTCATCTGCCGGCAGTGGTAGCGCTCAACCGCTTTCCTACCGATACCGACGCCGAGATCGAGCTGGTGATGAGCCGCTGCTCGGAGCTGGGCGTCAAGACCGTGCTCAGCACCGTGTGGGCTGACGGCGGCGAGGGCGGCATAGAGCTTGCCCGAGAGGTGGTAAGGCTCTGTAAAGAAGAGAGCAGCGAGAGATTCAGCTTTGCTTATGATCTCGATATGCCCGTCGAGAAGAAGGTGCGCGCTATCTGCAAGCGCGTGTACCGCGCGAGCCATGTAGCCTTCTCGCGAAAGGCTGAGAAAGACATCCAAAAGCTCACCCGTATGGGCTACGCCAATCTGCCGATCTGTATGGCTAAGACCCAGTACAGCTTCTCGGATGACGCGTCGCTCATAGGCGCGCCTGAGGGCTTTGTGATACACGTCAAGGATATCAGGATATCCGCCGGAGCGGGCTTCATCGTCGCGCTCACCGGCGATATCATGACCATGCCCGGTCTGCCTAAGTCGCCTGCCGCCGAGCGCATCGACGTAGACGACAACGGCGTCATCAGCGGACTGTTTTAATGAATATATTATATAGTGACGAGCACCTCGCTGCGGCGGTAAAGCCCTGCGGGGTGCTCAGCGAAATAGATGAAAATAAGCCGAATATGCCGTCGCTGCTGTGTGAGGCTTTAGGCTGTGAGACTGTCTATCCCGTGCATCGTCTCGACCGCACTACACAGGGAGTCATGGTGTACGCCAAGACCCCCGAGGCGGCTCGGCGGCTCAGCGAGGCTTTTCAGGCTCATAAGGTCGATAAGACCTATCTCGCCGTTGTAGGCGGAGTACCGACGGAGCCGGAGGGAGAGCTTACCGACTTGCTGTTTTATGACAGGAGAGCGGGCAAGAGCTATGTGGTGCGCCGCAAGCGAGCGGGCGTCAAAGAGGCTCGGCTGAGCTACCGTCTGCTCGGTACAGTGGAGCGTGACGGAAATAAGATAGCTTTGCTCGGCATAAAGCTGTATACGGGGCGCACCCACCAGATACGCGCGCAGTTCGCCTCCCGCGGTATGCCGCTTGTCGGCGACAGACGCTACGGCAGCCGCGTCAAAAGCGATGATATCATGCTCTGCGCATACCGATTGTGCCTTACGCATCCGTTCACGGGTGAGGAGCTGTGCTTTGAGTGTAAACCGGGCTTCTTCAGTTAGGAGTTAGAAGTTAGGAGTGTGGAGTTTACGGCGGGCGTTGCCCGCACCCGAAAACTCGGTTAACGGTTAACAGTTAACGGGGAACGGGGGTTGCTGAATAATAAGTATTTTATATGTATCAACCCTCCGCCCCTTCGGGGCACCTCCCTTAGGAAAGGGAGGCTAAACGTTTCCCATAATTCCTAATTCCTCATTCCTGATTCCTAATTGAACAAAAGCTCTCTTGACAATCACGCGCTTAAACTGTACTATATTACTTGGTAAAAAAAGTTCGTCACAGCCAGTGGCGGCAAGGAGGATAATAATGAAAAATACCGAAAAAACAATGGAAAAACTCGTCGCTCTGTGCAAGGGCAGAGGCTTTGTATATCCCGGCTCCGAGATATACGGAGGTCTCGCCAACACCTGGGACTACGGTCCTCTCGGCGCCGAGCTGAAGAACAATATCAAAAAGGCGTGGCTCAAAAAGTTCGTACAGGAGAACAAGTACAACGTAGGGCTGGACTCCGCCATACTGATGAATCCCCAGACATGGATCGCCTCGGGTCATCTCGGCGGCTTCTCCGATCCGCTGATGGACTGCAAAGAATGCAAGACCCGTCACCGCGCCGACAACCTCATCGAGGACTTTGACGGCACCAACGTAGCCGGCTGGTCTAACGAGCAGATGATGGATTATATCCGCGACAAGGGCATAACCTGCCCTAACTGCGGCAAGTCGAATTTCACCGATATACGTCAGTTCAACCTGATGTTCAAGACCTTCCAGGGCGTTACCGAGGACACTAAGGCAGAGTTGTATCTGCGCCCCGAGACCGCTCAGGGCATATTCGTAAACTTCCCGAACATCCAGCGTACCACACGCAAAAAGGTTCCTTTCGGCGTGGCTCAGGTAGGCAAGAGCTTCCGCAACGAGATCACCCCCGGCAACTTCATCTTCCGTGTGCGCGAGTTCGAGCAGATGGAGCTTGAGTTCTTCTGCAAGCCCGACACCGACCTCGAGTGGTTCGATTACTGGCGCTCATACTGCCGCGACTTCCTCTACAGCCTCGGCATCAAGGAAGAGAACCTCCGCCTGCGCGATCACTCTAAGGAGGAGCTGAGCTTCTACTCCAAGGCTACCACCGACTTTGAGTATCTCTTCCCGTTTGGCTGGGGCGAGCTGTGGGGCATAGCCGACCGTACCGACTACGACCTGACTCAGCATCAGAACGTTTCGGGCAAGGATCTGAGCTACTTCGATCCCACCGACAACACCCGCTACATCCCCTATGTCATCGAGCCGTCGCTCGGTGTTGAGCGTCTCTTCCTGACCGTTATGACAGAGGCGTATGACGAGGAGGTAGTCGACGAGGCTAAAAACGACACCAGAGTCGTGCTCAGACTGCATCCCTTCCTCGCTCCGTTCAAGGCTGCCGTGCTGCCGCTCTCAAAGAAACTCGGCGAGCAGGCGGGCGCGCTGGCTGACGAGCTCTCAAAGAGCTTCATGGTAGACTACGACGACGCCGGCTCTATAGGCAAGCGTTATCGCCGTCAGGATGAGATCGGCACACCGTTCTGCGTCACCTATGACTTCGACTCCTTAGAGGACAACTGCGTGACAGTCCGTGACCGTGACACCATGCAGCAGGAGCGCGTAGCCATCGCCGACCTCGAGGCTTATATAGCGGAGAAGATCAAGTTCTAAGTCTAATATCTAAGTATCATTAAAACACTTTAACATTTATTGCGTTAAATTCCGCATAGCGGTGTTGTCGTCCTTGACATACGCCAGCAGTGACACTAAGCCAATCGCTTCGCTCTTGGAGTGTTGTTGCATGGGTGTTGTTAGCCAAATCAAAGATTTGGACAACACCTCAA
>CACYSI010000011.1 GCA_902776975.1 uncultured Ruminococcus sp. | reverse complement strand
ATACAAAAAACGTTTTTCCCTCCGAAAAACCGCATAAAATCTAACTGAAATGAAGCGGCCTGCTGATGTCCGATTTTGAAGGGTTCGGATATCAACAGGCTCTTCATATGGCTGGGAAGGCGGGGTTCGAACCCACGAATGACGGAGTCAAAGTCCGTTGCCTTACCGCTTGGCTACTTCCCAACAACAGTATATAGTATACCATATTTTTTGATTATGTCAACCGAAAAAAGAGGACAGCAAAAGCCGCCCTCTTTGAACTGTTACATTATTTTTTTGTTACATTGACATTAGTTGTATATGCTCCGTAAACCCAGCAGGTAGAATAATCAGAACCCAAAGTGACCTTGAGCGGTACGCTGAGCGATACAGCGTTACCGGATTTCAGATCATCAAGCATCCCTGTAAAGTCAGCGATAACGGTTACATCCGACGCCGATATATCATCAACGACATCAGACGGACCGTAAACAGTAAGTTCTACGTTGTTCGTAGCAAACTCGGTACTGTAAACCGAGGTATCTATCTTGCTCGATATCTTACCCGTGACCGTAGTCATCTCATAGGATGACAGATCTATAGACACGTTAGCTGAAGTCTCACCGGATATCACTTTACATCCGGTTGGTACAGATATGGTATACTTAAGCGTGTTATTCTTATTTTTGAGCTTAGAGAAATCAAGTGTACCGATCTTTACGATATTTTTTTCGATCTTATCAAGTGTCTCCTGAGTACCGGCGATCTTTATGGTAGACGGTGATATGCCAATAGAAGGATAGTCGGAAGGAGCATTGGAAACATCGACGCCCAAAGTCACCGTGTTGATAGGCAGTACGGAAATAGTAACCTCGACAGTATCAATATCGGCTACAACAAGAGGCAGATCCAGCTTCTCGCCGTCGGCGTCATAATAATACAGCTTTTCCTGTACTGTTTTATCCGCTTCTTTACCTGTGAGGGTATCTTCTACAGCTACAGAATCGATCTGCGATACCATGGTTTCCGGACCGGTCAAAGTGACTTTGCTTTGAGAGAGTGTGGTATTAGCGTAATGATTGTTATCATCCAGCTTGACAGTCAGTTTATTTTGGATGTCATATACCTGCTCGCTCTCCTTGTCTACAAACACAGTGACAGTAGAAGGAGAAACAGAAGAAACGATATTATAATTAGTTTTCAGTCCCGCCTTTTTAGCCGACAAAGACAAAGTATAGCTGCCGGGCGAAATCATGGAGCTGGTCTGATTTGCGACCACCTGGATATCGGAAGCGGTGAGACTGCCTACGGTGACCCGGTTGCCCGAGACCTCTACAGACGCCTTGACATTGTCGCCGTCAAACACCTTTAATCCGTCTTCCAACGCTGCTTCGGGCAGTTCGATCGTAACGGGTATATCAGAGATAGTTACGTTGGTATCTGTCTCGGAGCTTGCGCTGATAAAGAACCACGCGGTAAAAGACAACAGAAAAGCAAGCACAAGCAGCGTAATATTATGCGAAAACAATCTGGTCAAAAAGCTCTGTTTGTTATTCATTATTCTTCTCCTTTCTGCTCTTGAACATTGAAAGGAAAAGATTTGAGTGCTCAGCTTCTCTTGTCACCAAAAGCTCAGTCAGCTTATCATAAAGCTTGTTGCGTGACAGATCACGCGTCAAAGTACCGTTGAGCGCGACAGAGATAACTCCGGTCTCTTCGGATACCACCACTATGACAGCGTCGCTGTCCTCGCTCATACCTATTGCGGCTCGGTGACGCGTACCGAGCGACTGGCTGACGTTAAGGCTCTTGGTCAGCGGCAGTATACATCCGGCTGAAAGTATCTTTCCGTCCCGGATTATGCAGGCTCCGTCATGCAGGGGAGCCTTATTGAAAAAGATGTTGCCTAACAGCGCCGCCGACGTATCACTGTTGAGGAACGTACCCGTGCCGGCAATCTCATTGAGCAGAGTTTCGCGCTCAAACACTATCAAAGCTCCGGTCTTGGACTTAGAGAACACAGCGCACGCGTCTGAAACATCACCGATAGCCTTAGTGACGGCGGTCTCGGGATTTTGATTATTGGTGTTGACCAGATTCTTGATAGTTCTGTTACTGCGTCCGAGACGTTCGAGTCCCTGTCTGAGCTCAGGCTGGAACACGACGACTATGATGATCACAGCAAACTCAAACACGGATTTGAGTATATAATTTACCATCGTGAGCTTGAAGATATAAGACAAAGCAAACGCGGCAAGCAATACAACAACACCTTTTACAAGCTGACCAGCCCGGCTTTGCCTGAACAGCTTAAAAAGGTAATATAAAAGCAGAGATATAATGAGTATATCGACAGCGTCTTTAAATTCAAATGTTTTTAGTGTAGACCAAATTGCGGACATAAATTCATTCATGATAAACTTGCTCTTTTCATTTTCCTTACTGATTTGTGCGACCTTTTTTGCTTAAAATCAATATATAAATTATTGTAACACAGGCTTATATTGATTTCAAGCAGAATGTATCATTTTCCTTAAAGTTTTGAAAAGAATTTGGGTATCATTTTCTGTGGTGAAGATACCGGGAGCCACTCTAACCGTTCCGCTGTCAAGAGTTCCCATTTGTCTGTGAGCCAAAGGCGCGCAATGCAGACCGCTTCGTACCGCTATATCGCTTTGCTCTGAGAGATAACGCGCGGCCCTCTCGCTGTCAAAGCCGTCTATACTTAGCGAGAACACAGGTACACCGTCATAGTTTTCATAGACTTTTAATCCCTCTATTGTATGAAGTCTGTTTTTCAGCCCGGTCACAAGACGCGTCTCTCTTTTCAGTATATTGTCGATACCTTTAGTTGACAAATAATCAATAGCGGCACCGAGTCCGGCTATACCGATGACGTTTGCGGTACCTGCCTCAAGTCTGTCGGGATAGTAAATAGGCATGGCACTGTCGGCGGATTCGCTTCCGGTGCCGCCTTCGATAAGCGTCTTAAGCGCTGTATCGTTATTGATTATCAGGATACCGGTGCCCATAGGTCCGTATAGATATTTATGCCCCGCACAACAGACAAAATCATATTTTTCACGTGAAACATCGATATCGAGCAGTCCGGCGCTTTGAGCTGCGTCAAGGCAGAAAAGGATACCATAACTGTGGGCAAGAGCGCAGAGTCTCTCAACGGGAAGTCTGATCCCGAAGACATTTGAAGCGTGCGTACAGACAAACAGCCTTGTTCTGCTGTTGATCGCCTTGCGAAAGTTATCTAAAGTCTGCTCATCATCACCGGGTACGACCTCAGCGACTGTATACGTTATAAAACCCGAGTCAGCTAATCTTTGGATCGGTCTGAGCACAGCGTTATGCTCAAAGGACGATATTACCGCGTGATCACCGCGGTTGAGCACGCCCTTAACAGCCATGTTCAGGGCATGAGTGCAGTTATATGTGAATATGACGCTCTCCTCTGACGGCGCGTTGAAGAAGCTCTTGACCTTGCTTCTGGTATTATAAACGATTTCCGAAGCCTTAAGCGACTGTCTGTAACCGCCTCTGCCGGGGTTGAAGCTAAAGTTGCGGGAGGCATTATTCATCGCCTGTATAACCGAAGCAGGCTTAGGAAACGTTGTAGCGGAGTTATCAAGGTATATCATATATCTCCTCGCTCTCCCCTGCCGAGTACGCGTATACCGTTATCTCTGAGCAGTTTTTCTGCCTTATCGGTATCTCCGGGTACATAAAGGCAGTAGCCGCAGGATTTTATCTTAACGGTCTTCGGAGTTCTCTGTATAAACGATCGGATATTATATTTATCAAGCACACTCTTAGCCTTCATCGCGTAAGTGACCGAAGGCAGGAGTATAAGTTCTTTTTTCATAAAAACACCTCTGTTCCCTATCAGTTTATGACAGGCAAACAGAGGTGTTAATACTTGTTGTTAATAGATCACTTGAGCAGATCGGACATATCATACATACCGGCGGGCTTGTCCTTGATGAAAACAGCCGCGTTCACTGCGCCCGAGGCAAAAACCCCCTTAGACTGAGCCTGATGCTTGATCGAGACAACCTCATCATGACCGGCAAAGATGATCTCATGCTCGCCGACTATGGTTCCGCCTCTGACCGAGTGGATACCGATCTCGTTCTTTTCGCGACGTTTGCGATAAGCGTGACGATCGTATACATACTGGGCGTTTGACTTTTCCTCGGAAATAGCGTCGGCTATCATGAGAGCGGTGCCGGACGGCGCGTCGATCTTGCGGTTATGATGCTTTTCGAGTATCTCTATATCAAAGCTGTCACCGAGGACCTTAGCCGCCATGCGCGAAAGCTCGATGATGACATTTACACCGAGTGACATATTGCCCGAATAGAAAACGGGTACCTGAGCGGACACGTCTTTAATCTTCTGTACCTGCGCTTCGGAGAAGCCCGTAGTGCATATGATAAGCGGCAGCTTATGACCTACGGCATAATCGAGCATATCGTCAAGCACAAGAGGATTTGAGAAATCTACAATGACGTCCGCGTCTTCAGCGACATCAACAAAACAATTATATACAGGATAGAACCTGTCGCCCGCGGCTATATCGACACCGCAGGATATCATAACATCCTCGCGCTCATTCACGCAGGACTCTACAGCCTGTCCCATCTTGCCGAGACAGCCGTTAAGTAGTATCTTCAACATATTTGAACCTCCTTGTAAAAGAACAGGGCGAGTAAATCGCCCTGAAAAAATATTCAATTAAGCGTATTTACCGATCAGATTGTACTTAGCGAGACAATCCTTGAGATCATGATATCCCGAGTAGCTCATGGGAACGAGCGGCAGTCTGCACTCGCCCGCGTTGAATCCGATAAGATTCATAGCTGTCTTTACAGGGATCGGATTGACATCGCTGAACATGATATCCATAAGCTCAACATAATGGAAATTGAGCTTAGCCGCCTCTACAAAGTTATTGTTGAGACAAAGCTCACAGATCTGATGCATCTCCTGAGGACAGAAGTTAGAGAACACGGAGATAACGCCCAAAGCGCCGAGAGACATGAAAGGTACTGTCTGATCGTCGTTACCTGAGTAGATATCGAGCTTATCTCCGCACAGAGAACGTGTCTGAGAGACAGACGAGATATCACCGTTAGCCTCTTTGGTAGCAACGATATTCTCATGCTTGCACAGCTCAGCGTAGGTCTTGGGCTTGATGTTGCAGCCGGTACGAGAGGGTACGTTGTACAGGATCATCGGCAGGTCGATATTATCCGCGATAGTGGTGAAATGACGGATAAGACCTGTCTGAGAAGTCTTATTATAATAAGGTGTTACCGAGAGCAGAGCGTCAGCGCCGGATGACTCGGCTGACTTGGAAAGCTCGATAGCTGTATTAGTATCATTGGAGCCGGTACCCGCGATGACAGGGATTCTGCCGTTGATACGCTCGCATACAAACGAGAGTACCTCGCAGTGCTCCTTGACTGTCAGCGTAGCCGCCTCGCCCGTAGTACCGCAGGCTATAATGGCGTCGGTACCGTTCTCGACCTGGAACTCGAGAAGTCTCGCAAGTTCATCATAATTAACGGAACCGTCAGAGTGCATAGGAGTGATAAGCGCAACGCCCGCGCCCTTAAAAATAGGTTTATTCATAAATATTCCTCCGAATCAGCGCGACACCGAACAGTCTCGGCTCGGCGCTTGAGTAATAACCGAAAATAAATGAAATTCAGATCAGTCCATATAACCCTCGGCGCAGAGCAGCTCAGCCATGAGTACGGCTCCGCCCGCGGCGCCTCTTAGAGTGTTATGAGACATACATACGAACTTCATATCATACTGGGTATCGGGTCTGAGTCTGCCTACCGATACAGCCATACCGCCCTCGAGCATCCTCTCAGATTTGATCTGAGGTCTGTCGGGCTCTGTGAAATAATGCAGGAACTGCTTAGGCGCAGACGGAAGCTCAAGCTCCTGAGCTCTGCCCTTATAGTTGTTCCATACCTCTATGATCTCTTCGACAGAGGGCTTTTCATCAACGCCGAAGGACATGAATACAGCGGCAGTGTGACCGTCCGATACGGGTACACGCAGACACTGAGAAGTGATAGCTATATCGTCGGCGTTAACGATCTTATCGCCTTCGATATGACCCCAGAGCTTTAAAGGCTCCTGCTCGCTCTTCTCCTCCTCGCCGCCGATATACGGGATAAGGTTGTCTACCATCTCGGGCCAGCGCTCAAAGGTCTTACCTGCGCCGGATATAGCCTGATATGTGCAGGCAAGGACTTTGTTTACCTTATATTTCTCCTTAAGAGGGTGTATAGCGGGAACATAGCTCTGCAGAGAGCAGTTTGACTTAACGGCGATAAAGCCTCTCTTTGTACCGAGACGCTTGCGCTGAGCGTGGATGATCTCTGCGTGATCGGGGTTGATCTCGGGTACGATCATAGGTACGTCGGGGGTACCTCTGTTAGCCGAGTTGTTAGAAACAACAGGACACTCAGCCTTAGCGTACGCTTCTTCAAGAGCGCGTATCTCATCCTTCTTCATATCTACGGCGCAGAATACAAAGTCTACCTTTGCCGCTACAGCCTCTACATCGGCAGCGTCCATCATGACCATATCCTTGATGTTAGCGGGGATCGGAGCTGTCATAGCCCATCTGCCCTCTACAGCCTCGGCATATGTTTTACCAGCCGAACGCTTTGAAGCGGCTATAGCGGTGACCTTGAACCAAGGATGATTCTCGAGCAGCAGAGAAAATCTCTGACCTACCATTCCCGTAGCGCCGATGATGCCTACATTATACGTTTTCATAACAAATTCCTCCCAATTTTAAAAAAACAGTTGAGTTTTCATCTATAATAATATATTATGTTATAGGTAGATTAATACAACTAACCGTATTATATCAAGTTATAATATAACATAACTCATTACTGTTTGTCAATTTCAAATATGTAATTATATAATAAATATGAGCAAAGGAACCAAAAATGAAAACAAGCGATTTTTACTATGACCTTCCTCAGGAGCTGATAGCCCAGACTCCCATAGAGCCGCGCGATCACTCTCGGATGATGATATTGCATAAGGACAGCGAGGTTATCGAGCACGGTCACTTCTATGATTTAATAGACCGTCTGAACGAAGGCGACTGTCTGATAGTCAATGACTCGCGAGTCATCCCCGCGAGGATATACGGATATAAAGAAGATACCGGAGCTAAAATTGAGTTCTTGCTGTTAAGACAGCTCGACGGCTGCCGCTGGGAGACCTTGGTAAAGCCCGGCAGAAAAGCTAAAGTCGGAGCGCGATTCATCTTCGGAGACGGCATCCTTGAGGCTACTGTCGAGGAGATCACCGATGACGGCAACAGAATAGTTGATCTGAAAAGCGAAGAAATCATCTACGCGACCCTCGACAAGATCGGTCAGATGCCTCTGCCCCCTTATATCACCGAGAAGCTCACGGATCAGGAGCGTTATCAAACGGTATACTCACATGAATTAGGCTCTGCAGCGGCTCCCACAGCGGGACTGCACTTTACCACCGATCTGATGGACAGGATAAGAGCAAAGGGTGTAAACATCGGATATGTCACTCTCCATGTAGGCTTAGGCACCTTCAGACCCGTTAAGGTCGATGATGTGACAAAGCACAAGATGCACTCAGAGCACTATGAGATACCGCCCGAGACTGCAGAACTGATAAATAAGACTAAAGCGGCAGGTAAAAGAGTGATCGCCGTAGGCACCACCTCATGCCGAACCTTAGAGAGCGTAGCCGCTGAGAGAGGGCGTATAGAAGCGTGTGACGGTTTCACGGATATTTTCATCTACCCGGGATTCGAGTTTAAGGTACTTGACGGACTTATCACAAATTTTCATCTGCCGGAGAGCACGCTGATAATGCTTGTATCAGCCTTCTACGGTTATAAAAAGACTATGAAAGCGTACGAAATTGCCGTAAAAGAAAAATACAGATTCTTCTCATTCGGAGACTGTATGCTTATTATCTAATAGTGATTAAGGAAATTAACAAATGTATAAACTCATAAAAAAAGAAGGAAACGCGAGACGAGGAGAATTCATAACTCCTCACGGCACGGTGCAAATGCCCGCGTTCATGAATGTCGCTACCTGCGGCGCTATCAAAGGCGGTCTGTCCGCGTATGATCTCAAAAACATCAAGACTCAGGTAATGCTGAGCAACACCTATCATCTGCATATAAGACCCGGTGACGAGACCGTGAAAAAGCTCGGCGGACTGCATAAGATGACAGGCTGGGACGGTGTAATACTCACCGACTCGGGCGGCTTTCAGGTTTTCTCTCTCGCTAAGCTGAACAATATAAAAGAAGAGGGAGTGATCTTCAACTCACATATAGACGGCAGACGGATATTCATGGGGCCGGAAGAGAGCATGAGGATACAGTCAAATCTCGGCTCGACCATAGCTATGGCTTTTGACGAGTGTGTAGAGAATCCCGCGACTTACGAATATGCCAAGTCATCGGTAAAACGCACGACAAACTGGCTGTATCGCTGCAAGTCTGAGATGGACAGGCTCAACTCGCTTGAAGACACGATAAATCCAAAGCAAATGCTCTTCGGTATCAATCAGGGCGCGACTTTCAGGGATCTAAGGATCGACCATATGAAGACCATTTCCGAGCTTGATCTTGACGGCTACGCTATAGGCGGTCTTGCCGTTGGCGAGCCTGCCGAGGTGATGTACGAGATCATAGAGGCTGTAGAGCCTTTCGCCCCTAAAGACAAGCCGAGATACCTGATGGGGGTCGGCACACCGGTAAACATCCTCGAAGCCGTATACAGAGGCGTAGATCTGTTCGACTGCGTTATGCCGTCGAGGAACGCCCGTCACGGACACCTGTTCACATGGAACGGCATAATAAATATCAACAACGCAAAATACGAGCTTGATGACTCACCCGTAGACAACACCTGTGACTGTCCTGTATGCCAAAGGCACACCCGCGCGTACATACGTCACCTACTCAAGGCTAAAGAGATGCTCGGTATGCGTCTGGCAGTGATGCACAACCTCTACTTCTATAATACGCTCATGGAACGTATAAGATATCACCTCGATAACGGTACATACCGTGATTTTTATGCAAAATATAAAGATATTCTTGATATACGCATATAAATTCTTTGATATTGACGCTTGCCAAACAGCCTATATGCTGTTATAATGTTATGGACAAAAATTGAAAGGAAGTATTTACTATGTTTGGTGGAGAAGGCGGCGGCAACAGCTGGCTTATCATTCTGATCTATGTAGCTCTGTTCGCTGTATTATATTTCGTACTTATCAGACCTAATTCTAAAAAGAAAAAGCAAGAGCAGGAGATGCGCAACAACATCGCTATCGGTGACGACATCACCACTATCGGCGGTATCACAGGAAGGATCATCGCCGTTAAAGAAGATGAAGACGCCTTTGTCATCGAGACAGGTCCCGACAGAACAAAGATGAAGTTCAAGAAGTGGGCTATATCCAGCGTAGATAACGTAAAGGACGCTCCCGAGCAGAAGACTAAGGAGAGCAAACTCCAGGAGCTTCAGGAAAAGCGCGCCGCTAAGAAAGCCGCCAAGCAGAAGGCTAAGGAAGAAAAAGAAGCGGCAAAGAACAATCAGGTATAATAATCACATAATCAAGATCACCCCTGCATACTATTTACAGGGGTGATTTTTTATGTCTGTTTTTACGGGCGATAACAATAAAATGCTGAAAGCGACAGGTATAGGACTGCTTTTATCCGTAGTTTTCACAGCTATACTCTCGTGTTTATTTGCGCTTGTTCTTAATTATCTGTCCGGTATCCCCTATGGTACCATAGACTATGTCGCCGTCGGGATAGAGGGTATATCGGTATTTTTCGGAGCGTATATCGCCGCCGCTACAGTAAAGTTCAAGGGTCTTATAGTCGGAGTCTTATGCGCTGTGACTCTCTACATACTTACAGCGGCAGTATCTCTCGGCTCAGGCTCGGCAGATATCGGCGTGATCTCGATCATAAGAGCCGCTGTGCTGTTGATCTGCGGCATCGGCGGAGGTATACTGGGAGTCAATAAAAAAGAAAGAATAAAGATACATTGATTATACAAACTACACGCCGATCTGAATAATTCAGCTCGGCGTGTTCATTATTGCAAAAAACTCTTCGGGTATTTCTGTATTTATTATAATCTTCTCTTTGGTTACAGGGTGGATAAATGAGACATCTCTGCAGTGGAGCGCCTGTCTTTGGATATAATCAAGACTTCCGCCGTACATATCATCACCCGCGAGCGGATGCCCGATACCGCTCATATGGCAGCGTATCTGATGTGTCCTGCCTGTTTCGAGCCGCAACTCGCAGAGCGTATGCGAGTTGGCACAATCAAGCGGCTTATAATGAGTTACGGCAGGATCGCCGTCAGAACTTATACAGCGCTTTATCTTGCTGTTCGGCTCCAAAGCGATAGGAGCGTCAATGACTCCACCCTCACTTATCTCACCTTCGCATACCGCGATATATTTCTTTTCTACCGTAGGCTGCACGAGAGAATATGCTATACGGTCTTTAGCAATGATAACACAACCGGAGGTATCTTTATCGAGACGGTTCAGCGCGCGGAAGGTATAGCTCTCTCCCCTGCTCTGCTGATAATAAGCTACGATGTTGGACAAAGTATCAAGCTGATGGACCTTTACGGGATGTACGGGCATACCATAGGGCTTGTTTACTATGAGCAAAAAATCATCTTCAAAGAGGATATCCAATCGCCCTTCTACCAGCTCAGCGTCGTTGCTGTCGGGCGGCAGCTGTATCTCTATGATATCTCCGTCATTTACGAGATCGTGAGCTTTAATCTCGATCCCCGAACGGATTATGCCCATACCCGCGTATTTGAGCACGGTCATGGATCGGGCTGAAATACCGACCTCTCTGCGTAGAAAGGTCTTGAGAGTCTGTCCGCTGTTATCCGATGATACGGTAAACTTATAATATCCCAAAGACATAATGAGCCACCAAATACGCTGCAATAAGTTCTAAAATAAAAATGACGGGAATACCTATCATAAAGAGAGGCTTGCGCGTCTTATGCCTAATGATAAGCATGGTCAGGAACATACCGACAGAACCACCGAGCGCGGAGACAAGCATCAAGGTACGCTCCCTGACTCGCCATCTGTCGTGTACGGCGGCGGACTTGTCATATATCGTCAGTATGACCGCAAGTATATTGATAACGGCAAGATAAATATATAAGTATTTCAAAATAAAACCTCGGAGTGATAAAATGATAAGAAGAATAATACCGATACTACTCGCGTTTGTATTTTTGGCTGCTTCAATAGTATATGTCTCCGATACTAAACAGCCTGTGAAACTAAAAGACGAAGGCGATATATCAACGTCAGAGTCGGATGAGCCTGCTGAAGAGCTGAGAGGTGTATGGGTCACATACATGACACTTGACGTAGAAAGTGAGTCAGACAAAGAATCAGCTTTCAAAAGTAAAGTCGACTCTATCATCGAAGACATGAAGGCGTTTGATCTGAACACTATGATAGTGCAGGTAAGACCGTTCTCGGACGCTCTGTATCGCTCGCGGTACTATCCGTGGTCACATATACTGACAGGATCTCAGGGGGAAGATCCCGGATATGATCCTCTCGGTTATATCATAGAAAAAGCCCATAACAGCGATATCAAAGTACACGCTTGGATAAATCCATACAGGATCACGACAGCCAACACTCCGACAACGCTCAGCGATGACAATCCGTATGTCAAGGACAATGATATAGGAGTAGAGATAAACGGCGCTCTGTACCTCGATCCATCTTCGGACAAAGCCCGCAGACTGATAGTAAACGGAGCCGCTGAGATAGCGGAAAAATACGATGTAGACGGTATACAATTTGACGATTACTTCTATCCTCCGGACTGCGGAGACTTCGACAGCAAAGCATATGAAGCATACCGCGCCGATACGAACTCTCCCCTGTCGCTCGACGATTTCAGAAAAGATAACGTCAACAAGCTGATAAAAGCTGTATATGAAGCTGTGCATAAAGCAAATAGAGATACGGTATTCGGAATATCTCCTCAGGGACATTTATCCAACAACGAAGGTCTGTACGCCGACGTCAGAACATGGTGCAAAGAGGGCGGATATATAGACTACATCTGCCCTCAGCTTTACTTCAGTCTCGATAATCCCGCTCTGACCTTTGAAGAAGGTCTGCAAGACTGGCTCGAGACAGAAAAGCATCAAGGATTAGATATGTATATCGGACTGCCTGCGTATAAAGCGGGCACAGATGCCGACGAGGGCACATGGCTTGACAACGACGATATCCTTGAGACAGAGATCGACATACTGCGTGAAAAAGGCTGTCAAGGCTTTGTACTGTACAGCTATGACAGCTTTCATAATGAAGATAACTCGGCAGAGATACAAAACGTCATGAATTATCTTACGACTTCACCGACGCAGTAATCATCAAAGGCTTCGGTTATCTTAACATCTACCGACTCACCGCCGCGCAGTGTATCATCCTTGACTTTTACCTTAGTATAATTAGGCGTATAGCCTTCAAAAAAGCCCTGTTTATCTACAGTTTCAAACAATACGGGCATGGTCAAGCCGATCTGAGACTGCATGAACGCGCGCTGCTCAGCTACGGTATGCTCGATCATTATCTCGGCTCTGCGGCGCTTTTCTCTCTCGTCTATATGACCGTCCATCTTATCCGCGGCGGTACCCTTACGGCGAGAATACGGAAAGACATGAGTTCTGGCGAATCCTATCTCGTCACAAAAATCGACAGACGCTCTGAAATCCTCTTCGGTCTCTCCGACAAATCCGACCATAACGTCGGTGGTGATCGAAGGATTAATGAACATCCTGCGTATATCCTCGACAATGCGCCGATACTCGGCAGTATCGTAATGGCGGCGCATGCGCTTTAAGGTAACGTCACAGCCCGACTGTAATGAGAGGTGAAAATGCGGGCAGAACTTATCTTCAGCAGCGAGAGCCGAAAGAACATCCTCCGTCATCCGCTCGGGCTCGATCGAACCTAAACGCACCCTGGTAATCCCATCGACCTGACAAACCGCTCTGACAGCGTCCTTGATATCAAGATCGAACTCCTGCCCGTAAGCAGAAAGGTTGATGCCTACCAAAACGAGCTCCTTAAACCCGTTCTTAGCTAAGCTCAAAGCCTCTTTCTTGATGTCATCAAGCGGCTTTGAACGCACTCTTCCGCGGGCGTACGGGATAATACAGTAAGTGCAAAAGCGGTTGCATCCGTCCTGTATCTTGATATAAGCGCGTGTACGCTCCTCAAAGGATGATATCTCCATCGGCTCAAAGCCCTCATCCTTTTGATGAGAGTCTATGCGGATGATCTGCCCGGGACAAGCGTAGTAGTCTTGAAGGACAGATACGATATCCCGCCTCGCGGTATTGCCCATGACGATATCGCAGTCTCTGAACAGCTCGCTGTTATCCGCAAAAGCCTGAGGCATACACCCGCAGAGCACTATGATGCAATCGGGATTCTCACGTCTGACACGGTTGATATACTTGCGGTTCTTTGAGTCGCCGGTAGAAGTTACGGTACATGTGTTGATGATACAGATATCGGCATTTGAATGGTCATCTGCCTTGGTATAGCCGTTTTTGATCAACAGTTCGGACATGACCTGAGACTCATATTGATTGACTTTACAGCCGAGTGTAATAATACTGAAATTCAAATAAAATCACCACGAAAATTGTCGAAATATTCAGCGTTTTTGCTGTTGATAAAGTACATGATCAGTGCTAATATATAAAGGCATCAGGAGGTAGCATAATCATGTACAAATCTCAAATCACGATAAACGGTATCGACGCGGCAAGGAGCTTTGTCGCTATGACCGCCAAATATCCCAAGATCAGGATCACACTCAATCATAATGAGTATGAGATCAACGCACACTCTATCATTGGCATACTCTCTCTCGATCTGTCTAAGCCGATTGAGATAGAAGCCGAAGGCGATGATCTTGAACCGTTCATCAATGATCTTAAACCTTTTTCAGTATAATTATTAAAGACATATTTGTCAAATCTATATGTAATTATGCTGAAACAAAACAACTGAACAGTATGCTAAAAAGGGTACCGAGCGGTACCCTTTTTGTTTAACGATTTATTATCCGCAATCATTCGGCGTTGATGACGATCTGCACACGCTTGTACTCTTTTCCGACGGCAAGAGCGCCCTTATACGGCACATCACACGGCTCGTCATAGGTCATAGCGTAGTAGCTGTAGTTTTTGCTGTGCATGCTCCACTCGGGATCATAAACCTTTCCTTCTACTTCCGACCAACCGTGTCCCGTACTGTTGCAGGCATATGACTCGGTACAACCTATGGCGCGAGCCATAAAGGCGTATGCCGCGCCGAAGCTGTAGCAGTCTCCCCAGCCCTTGACAAATATGTCGTCGGCGTATACAAGATACCAGTCGCTCTTAGTCGGAGGATAAGCGGGGTCATGCTGTATGCCCTCGCCGTACTTGGTTTTTATATAGTCAAAGCAGGCTTTGAGCTTTTCTTCACGCGTCATACCGGTATCGGTACACTCGCATACATCGCGAGCCGCCATAAAAAGGTATTTATCAGATTTTGTCTTGACTTTGTACGCAGAACCTTCGATTACGATCCAATCGGTATCATTGATGCTTACTCCGTTGCAGTAACCGGTATCTACGGTTCCGTAAGAGCCGACGTAAAAATATCCTTCTTCGTCACTGCCGACTACTGTATCTGACTGAACCAATCCGTTTACATAGTAACGACGAACTCCGTCAACTTCAACAAAACCGTTTAAAGGAGGTTCGGTGGGTGGCTCGGTAGGCGCTTGTGTCGGAATGGCAGTAGGTTTTTCGGTAGGTTTTTCTGTAGGCTTCAACACGTTTGAAACAGCCTGCACCTTATTTCCCTGTGAGTCTTCGATGGTAACAGCGCGATTGATAGCTAATACTCCGGCAACACCTAACCCGAAAACAACCGCAACCACCAGTATAATGATAATAATATTAAATTTTTTCATAGCATTCAACTAACCCTCTGTTACAAAAGCCTTTAGCAAGGCTTTTCAGTTGTGATTATAGCACTATGTAGACATAATATCAATAATTATAACAAGATTATCATTTTTACAATCGCATAAAAACAAAAGAACGCCGCCTGCGGACAGCAAATCCGAAAGCGGCGTATAATGATTTATCAAGCAGAAGGCAGCATACGGCAATCGCACTCAAGCGTACCGCGTGAAGTATCCTTTTTATCGCTTAGCTCGAGTTTGAGGTACACGGTATACATATCAAATTCCATATTGCCTTTATATTTGTTACCCAAGCTGTCGGTGAGTTCAAAGTCAGCCTTATTTCCGTCATGCAGCTTAGCCGTACCGTCGGCAGTCAAGAGCTTGTCTTTATCGCCGCGCTGTACACCGAAGGTCACAGTGTTATCCTTGATGGATCTGATACCGAGCTGATTTTCGGTGTCATCCGAGAGGTAGGGGGCGCTCTTACAATAGCTCGACATATTTGAGAGAGGCTGTTTTTTAACTACGCAGTTAAGTGAAAACTCGACTGTCGAGCCGTCGGGCGCAACGACCTTAAAGTCTTCTTTTCCCTCGTTACGGGTGATCATCTCATAGTAGCTCTCATGGATGTACACCTTGAACGCACGCACGCCGCCTGTGGTCAGCTTACAGTCGGTTAGCTTGATATCGGAAGATTTACAATCGACTCTGAACAGCGTGCCAAGATCGACCTCATCTCCGTAATATGCAAGTTTAAGACTGCCGTCACCCACGGTTATCAGTTCTTTTTCAGCAACAGTCTCTACAACTTTTTCATCTCGTGTGCTCTTTTTGCTCGACTGAGGTTTTTCGCCGCATCCGACAAGCATGGTAAAGACCGTAACGATCAAAATAGCTATGATCAAGAATTTGGATTTCATTTCTTTCTCCTTTTGAATTCAAGATTCAGAATAATTATGTTATTTGCCTTCGCCGGGAACAGAGTCTTCCGATTTATCAACAGTATCATAAACGAGCGGCATATTATACTCACGCTCGTAGATCTCTTTCCACAAAGCGAAGTTACGATCGAGCATATCCTTGGCGCCCTCTCTGTAAGACAGAGAGGTGTTGGGATATATCGGCTCACCTATATGAATAGTGTACTCCTGAACATAGAAGCCGTCCTCACCCATGATATCAGAGTCTTTCATGGTGATGAAGCAAGGCAATACCGGAACCTTATTGCGGAAAGCGAAGCTGTAGGCGCCGTTTTTCAGCGGCTTTGGCTTACGATAATTCCACCACATGGACTGCTCGGGATACACGAGGATATAGTGTCCTTCTTTGAGTAGCTCGTCAACAGCTAACATAAACTTCTTCATCGTCTTGAGGTTGGAGGATAGAGGAAGAGTATCACAGTTGCGCATCAAAAAGCCGTAAAAACCGGGGAACGAAGTATAGTTGCCCTCGCGAATAACGCGGTAAAAGCGGCGATCCGGCTGCTCGGCAGCGTCATACGCGAGCTGTATGGCAAAGCTGTCAAAGGCGTTGAAGTGGTTACAGGTGATTATCGCGCCCGTATTAAGGTTGCGGAAATTCTCGATTCCCTTGATATCCTTGATAATCAGCTTTTTGTCATCTATAAGCGAATTCACAAAATGTCTCGCCGCCGCAAACGCCAGTCTGCTCTTGACTCTCTTCTTGATGCCCTTAGTACCGTACTTGATCTCATCGGGCATAAGCGTACGTGAAGGCGGATCATCCTCAACATCCTCAGAGAAACGACCCTCTCGCTCATACTGAGCGATCTTCTCGAGTATAGCTACTCTGTCCTTGGCGCGAACGGAGTTATTGAGCTTTCGCTGATAGTTATCGTCACGCTCTGTCTCTTGTCTCGCGAGCTCAAGCAGATTGTCCATTACCTGCTCATCGCGACGACGCTCTTCATCGGTATAATTATCGAGTATAGAGCGTATCTCGTCATAAACAGAAGTCATGGAGGCGTACTTCCAGAAGATATCTCCTCCGGTGCAGTCCGCGTAATGCCACGGCTTACTGACCATGATATAATGAAGTATATGAGCCTCTTCGATAGGATAATCAAAGGCGCAGTATACCTCGGTGTTCCAACGCTGATCAAGCCAGAGTATATGATCCTTGCAGATAAGGTTGAGATAATCCTCATCCTGAGTGACGACAAAGTCATATTCAGCCAGTTTATCAACGAATTTTTTGAGCACCCTGAACTCTCTGGACTTAGCGCAGTTGATAAGCAGCATACCGGCGTTGAAGAAATTGTGTCGGGATACACCTACCACCTGCTCGGCATAGGTACCGTAATTATCGGTCTGCACCATAGCCTGCTCATGACAGGCTCCGAGCCAATGATCGCCTAAGTCGATTCGATACAGCTCGCTGATGTCCCCCTGCACAACGGTATCGCTGTCGATATATATCGCCTTATCATACTCGGGGAACATATCCGCGATAAACAAGCGGAAATATGTGGTCTTGGAGTAGTAATCACGGATCGGCAGATTCTTCTTGATCTCATTAAGACGCTCGGTAACATCAGCGAAAACTATCCTGAAGCCGTCTTCCTGCAGCTCGAGAGTCTTTTGCTTAGACTCTTCGGAAATATAAGTATGCAGGATATAGATAGTATAATTAAAATCGCGTGAAGCGTTCATTATCAGAGATTTCATAGACACCATCGTGAACTTCACAAACGCGTCGTCGCAAGCATAAAAAATCGGAATATTGATCTTGCTCATTTTCAATAACCTCCGTTTAGTGTTGGTTTCTGTTTTGATCAAGCCTGCTTCATCAGCTCGGTATACTCTTCAAGTATATCGTCAAACTGATGATAGTGAAAGATATCATGCACCTTATCTACCTGCCACTGCTTGATGTTCTCGGTATGCGGATACGGCAGCCAGAACAAACGCTTCGAAAAATGCCTGACTATCGTGTGCTTATGCAAGAATTTTTGATCATTGAAGCGCTGAGGCAGCAGCCTCTTCTTTGTGGTAGCGTGTATAAGCGCCGTCTGATCGGCAAAGAGAAACTTTTTTCTCCTGAGCTCATCGCGAGCCTTAGCGAACAGACCGTTTTTCTTAGCCATAGTCATATTGAACAGCAGCACGCCCGCGTTGACGTAGTTAGGATACAGCAGATACTTGCCGTAGTGATCTCTCGCGGCAGCGTACTCGACATCGCTGATATCTATATCATAGAGAAGATGCGGATCGCGGTTGAACATTATATCAGCGTCGAGATACAGGAGCTTGTCGGGCATACCGTCTACCAGATCGGTAAGCAGTCTTATCAATGTGTACGGCGAGCAGTAAGCGCCCTCGTTGGGACATCCTCCGAGCTCTCTCTCATATATGTCGGTAAGATCTATTACCTTGACCGTATTCTTATCGTTATACTTTTTTATCGCTTTTTCAAAGAGCTTGATATGCTCCTCAGGGATAGTAGTGAACCTCTTGTCTACCCTGGTAAGCGTCATAGTAAAAATATAGAATGAGAACGGCTCAGCGGAATCGGTACGCTTAAGCATAGACAAAGCGCAGGTCAAAAAACCGTCGAACACGCCGTCGTTGCCACAAAACAGTACATTAACCATATTAGCTTTCAGCCTCAGCGGGAGCGTCGGCTTTATCCTTTCGTATATATCTGATCATCTCTATATCGGACTCTTCAGCTCTGCGGCACATGGTCTCATATACCTCGTCGCGCAGTTTTTTACGTCTGTTCTTAAGAGGCAAACTCATATCGGGATAAAAAGGTCCGTCGATATAGGTGATCATCTTAGGTTTCTTTCCCTCTCCCCTGCTGTGATAGGTATTAACAAAGCAAAAGACGGGAGTATCGCTCTTAGCGGGATAACCGAATGAATCATCCGGAAAGTTGCGAATCTTAGTGTAGTATGGCCAGATATGAGCCTCTGGATAGATAACAACAGCGTCGCCGCGCTCGATCCTGCCGTTGACACAGGCTCTAAAGTTCTTAGCAGCCTCAAGGTTATCGGGCAGCGGGATAGCGCCTAAATACGGGTTGATCCTACCGAGTACCGGCATAGACACATTGTTGGCGTGCACAATAAAAGATACTCTCTTCGGAAAACAAAAGACATTAGGCGTAAGCGGATCGCCGACAGCCTGAGTGTGGTTACCGTAGATATAGATACCTTTTTTGCGAAAAGGTTTGAGCTTTTCTTTACCTACAGAGCTCTGACGCAAGGACAGCTTGACGTAAAGGTAAGCCAAAGGATCGGCAACTATGCGGTACCAGAAGAAATGAGCGGCGCGATTAAACAGACCGCGTCTGTCATAGACGTAGCCTCCGTCTATCCGCCTCGGCTCGATGACCGCGGTGGAAAACTCATCATTCATCTCATCTTCATAATAAATGACCTTCCGTTTATCCAACAAGATCCCCCATATAACTGCGTATAACGCAATAATTATCCAAAAGAATCATAATCATACGCGTACGCAAAATTATTCAAACGAGTATCACTGAATATTATTATAATGATTCTTTCTGAAAAAGAAAAGGGATTTTCCAATATTTCTACATCTACATATTACTTTGAGCGCTGTAGAACCATATATAGTATATTCTACACTATATAGACAAAAAAATCAACTCTACAGACAGTAGAAATCAAGATATAATGGGATTTTTTGAGTCAATAAATCGAAAATATGACAAATAGACGTTTTTTCTCTCTAATTGCAATAGAATGCACTATCTACTCAGGATAGAGCTTAAAACAGCAAAAAGCAGGTCGACGGTAAGACGACCTGCCTATACGCAAAGCTATTATTGATCTTTTATCAGACAGAAGCGAAAGCCTGATCCAGATCTGCTATGATATCATCTATATGCTCGGTGCCAATAGACAGCCTGATCGTGTTAGGCTTGATGCCCTGATCGGCAAGTTCATCCGCCGAAAGCTGTGAGTGAGTGGTAGACGCCGGGTGGATAACCAGGCTCTTTACATCCGCTACGTTAGCGAGCAGGGAGAATATCTGCAGACTGTCGATGAACCTCCATGCCTCTTCCTGTCCCCCTTTGATATCAAAGGTAAAGATAGAAGCTCCGCCGTTAGGGAAATATCTCTTATACAGAGCGTTGTCCGGATGATCGGGCAAGGACGGATGGTTGATCTTCTCGACTTTGGGATGCTTGCTGAGATAATCAATGACCTTAGCTGTGTTATCAGCGTGACGCTCAAGCCTGAGCGATAAAGTCTCTACGCCCTGCAGCAGCAGAAAAGCGTTGAAGGGAGATATAGTCGCGCCGGTATCTCGAAGCAGTATAGCTCTGATGTATGTAACAAACGCCGCCGCGCCTACCGCGTCATAAAATGATACGCCGTGATAGCTCGGATTAGGCGCCGCAATATTAGGATACTTACCGCTCGCGCTCCAGTCAAACTTACCCGACTCAACAATAATACCGCCTAAGGTCGTACCGTGACCGCCGAGGAACTTTGTGGCTGAGTGTACCACTATATCCGCTCCGTGCTCGATAGGACGGATAAGATACGGGGTACCGAAGGTATTGTCGACAACTACCGGCAGACCGTGTCTGTGGGCTATCTCGGCTATAGCGTCGATATCCGGGATATCGCTGTTGGGATTTCCGAGAGTTTCGAGGTAGATCGCTCTTGTATCATCATTGATCGCGCCCTCTACCTCACTCAGATCATGCGCGTCTACAAAGGTAGTGTTTATGCCGTACTGGGGCAGTGTATGAGCGAGAAGATTGTAGCTGCCGCCGTAGATGGTCTTTTGAGCTACGATGTGTCCGCCGTTGGCAGCCAGTGCCTCTATGGTATAGGTTATCGCTGCTGCTCCCGAGGCTAAAGCCAGAGCAGCGCTGCCGCCCTCAAGCGCGGCTACACGCTTTTCAAGTACATCCTGGGTAGAATTTGTCAGTCTGCCGTAGATGTTGCCCGCGTCGGCAAGACCGAACCTGTCTGCCGCGTGCTGACTGTTGCGGAATACATATGAAGTCGTCTGATAGATCGGTACCGCTCTCGCGTCTGTCGCGGGATCGGGCTGTTCCTGACCTACATGCAGCTGTTTTGTTTCAAATCTATAATCTTTCATTCTGATTTTCTCCTTTTATTATAATCTTCAAGCGCTGAGTGTATCGCTTCTTCAGCGAGCACAGAGCAATGCATTTTGTAATCGGGCAGACCGTCCAGAGCCTCTGCCACCGCTTTATTAGTCAGCTCCATAGCTTTTTCTACCGGCTGACCTTTTATCAGCTCGGTAGCCATAGAACTTGACGCTATCGCGCTGGCGCACCCGAAGGTCTCAAATTTTACATCTTTTATAGTATCGTCCTCGATCTTGAGGTACATCTTCATTATATCTCCGCATTTAGCGTTGCCTACCTCACCTACTCCGTCGGCGTTTTCGATGACTCCGACATTTCTCGGATTGATGAAGTGATCCATAACCTTTTCACTGTATAAAGCCATGTCGTCCTCCTAAAGTATAAATTTACTTTTACCGCTGACTAAGTCGCGCCATACGGGAGAAAAGCTCCTGAGATACTCAACTACCTCTTTAACAGACGCGATGATGTAATCAGCCTGCTCGATATCAGCGTCATCGGAAAGACTCAGCCTTAACGAGCCGTGGGCTACCTCGTGAACTCTGCCTATAGCAAGCAGAACGTGGCTTGGATCGAGAGACCCCGACGTACAGGCGCTGCCGGATGAGGCGCTGATACCCTTTCTGTCAAGAAGTATCAGCAGTGATTCGCCCTCAATGCCCTCAAAACTGAAATTGACGTTGTTGCACATTCGAAAGACCGCGTCCCCGTTAAGCGCGCAGTGCGGGATCTCCGATAATCCTTTTATAAGATAATCCCTTACGGCTGTGAGCCGCTCACTGACGCCTTGCATATTATCTACCGACTCTTTAAGAGCGGCGACCATAGAAGCGATACCGGGCAGGTTCTCAGTACCGGCTCGCTTGCCGCGCTCCTGCGCTCCGCCCTCAATAAGATTGGTCAGCCTTATGCCTTTGCGAGCGTACAAGAATCCGACTCCCTTGGGTCCGTGGAACTTATGCGCCGAAGCTGAGAGCATATCGATATTCATCGCCTTAACATCTATCGGCAAATGTCCGACCGCCTGCACAGCGTCGGTATGGAAGATCACACCGTGTCGGTGACATATCTCGCCGATCTCAGATATAGGTTGTATGGTACCGATCTCGTTATTGACAAACATCACTGTAACCAGACAGGTATCATCTCTTAATGAGGCTTTAAGCTCGCCCGGATCGACTACACCGTTCTCGTGTACAGGGAGTAAGGTCACTTCAAATCCGTCTGACTCGAGCTTTTTGAGAGTATGCAAAACCGCGTGATGTTCAAAAGCGGTAGAAACGATATGCTTTTTGCCTTGCTTTCTGCCTATAGCGGCAGCTGACAGAATCGCCTGATTATCAGCTTCACTGCCGCCAGAGGTAAATAAGATCTCACGGGGTTCGGCGTTGATTATCTCTGCTGTATCAGATCGCGCCTGCTCCAGTTTCTCTTTAGCCTCCTGCCCTATCATATACAAGCTCGAAGGATTGCCGTAGTGATTCTGCATATAATCGAGCATAACAGCTATAGCTGTATCGCTCATCTTAGTTGTAGCGGCGTTATCCGCGTAAATCTTCATATCTTATCTCCTTCCGTTTATTGTATTATACTACCACTTACCTACTATGTCAATAGGTTGATTGGATTTTTCGGTAAAAAAATAAGCCTGACTCCCAAAATCGGGAATCAGACTTATAAAATCAATGTTTATCAGTACTCTTCGTAAGTTACTGAACCGTCGGACCATGTGACGATGACATAGCCGTGACCGGAACCGTCGCAGTCGGGCATATCCTGTCTGGATACTACAGTCTTTTCACCGCCGCTCTGACTGCCACCGTCGGAGCCGCCGCTTGAACCGCCGTCATCTCCGCTCTGAGGCTCGGGCTCGGGCTCGTTGTCAGAACCGGAGTTGTCGGAATCATCTGAGCCGCCATCGTTTGAAGAGTTGTTATTATCCTGTGCGGGAGCTGAAGTCTCAGCCTGAGGCGCTTCGGTAGCAGCCTCTGTAGCCTTGGTCTCGGCTTCTTTATGAGTGATAACGATGTTCATGCCGTTAGTGATCTTGTCTGTGAGCTTGGGAGAAACAGTATCATTCTCGCCGATCACGATCTTCTGCTCCTCGAGGAACTCCTTAACTGTAGCTGCCTTAGTTGTTACCTCAGTGGTCTTACCGTCAGCGGTAGTGAGCTTGACCTTAGCAGTCTTGCTGAGCATGATGACCATACCGTCCTTGAGATAAGCCTTGGGATCGGCATCAGGTGTAACGCCGTCTTCGACCTTGAAGCCTGCTGACTTGATAGCTGCCTCTACTGTACCGCCGATGATCTCGACCTCTTTCTTGTCGTTTCCGTATACAACAGTAACCTTAGCGTAGCGCTTGATGAGGATCTCGGTAGTCTCAGCTGTTATAGCTTCGGAAACAGCGGGGACTGTCTCATCCTTTTCGCCGAGCTTGATATTGTTAGCCTCAAGAATCTTAGATACCGTATCACCTGCAGCCGCTTTGACCTCAGTGGGGTTACCGTAATCAATAATGCTGAGAGTAACTTCTTTTCCGCCGCAGGCAACAAGACAGCCCGCGAGCACACACAGAGCCATGAGCAACGCAACAGCTCTGCCAACTGATTTTTTTGCAATAAACATTTTAGTTTCTCCTTCCTTATCTATGAACCTATAATTTATTTATTACGATAACTGATCAAGCTATCTTAATATACATCCATGAAACGCTCTTGTCGATTGCGGACGCGTAACCTACATCGCAGGGCTCATCATAGCTCATGCCATAGTAGCTATAGTTAAAGTTATGCATACCCCACTCCGGGTCGTAGATCAACCCTTCGATCTCACACCAGCCGTGACCTCCGCTGTGACAACCGTAAACATTCTTGTAGCCTATAGCCTTAGCCATATAAGCGAACGCCGCCGCAAAGCTCAGGCAGTTGCCCTGATCGTCTTCAAATATATCGTTTGCGTAGATGATCGGCCAATCCATACCTGTGTAATCGGGGATCCTGGGATTGCGCTCTACATAATCATAGTTCTGCAGATGATCGAAGCAGGCTCTGAGCTTTTCGGACTTGCTCATGCTGCTGTCAGTCACTTTATTTACAAGCTTGAAAGCGCGGAACAGTGTCTCGTCATCCTCGTCAGTAACTTTATATGCCTTGCCGTCGAGTACGAGCCAGTCATAGCCGCCGTAGGTAACAGCGTTGCGGTAGGTGAAATCAATCACACCGTTCTTATCGGCATAGCAGTAACCCTCTGAGGCTGAACCTACTATACCGTTCTTCTTAAGGTTACCCGAAGCGTCATAGTAGTAGGTCTTACCGTTGATCTTCTGATATCCGGTACGCAGAGTACCGTTTTCGAAGGTGAAAGTCTTGCCGTCTATCTTGATCTGTCCGTTAGCGAGCTTGCCGTTATAGTAGAACACATTAGACGCAAAGTAATCACTGACTACATTACCATCCTTATCAAGAGCGCGAACGGTATAGGCGTACAAGGTATCAGCCTTGACCGTGTTGTCAAGATAAGATGTCTCGGTAATGCCGTCAAACAGTCTTGCGAAAGAACCGCCGAAGGTCTTGCGATATAAGCGATAACCCTCAGCTCCGTCAACAGCCTTCCAAGCTACCTTATTAGCGTCGCCTGACTTAGTTACGGAAGAGATCGTGGGAGGAGCTACGAACATATTGTTCCAGCCTGTGCCGCTGTAATCGCTGACAAGATTTCCCTTATCATCAACACAGCGAAGTGTATAGGTATATGTCTTGCCGCTTGTGAGCTTGTCGTGTACGAAGCTGGTTGATGAAGTCTCGCCGATACGAGTCCATCCCGAATCACCCTTATAGTAGATCCTGACCTTTGTAGCTCCGCCGGGCTTTTTCCAGGAGATCTTAGCGCCGGTCTCGGTGTTGCTGATCGAGCTAACCTTAGGCATAGCTATGTACTGAGTCTTTTTACCGCTGTTATGATAGCTTGTAAAGCTCTTGCTGTCCGCGGAGATACAGCGAACCGTGTATGTATAATGGTAACCCGAGACAACATCGGTATCCAAGAAAGATGTTTCTGTTGTCTCAGTGAGCTTTGTCCAGCCCTTACTGCCGTAATAGTAAACGCGGTACTTAACGGCGCCCTCAGGAGCGTTCCACTTGATATTGATACCCTTCTCGGTATTAGTGAGAGAAGAGATAACAGGCGGCTCGATAAATGTGTTAGTCCATCCGGTCTTATTGTACTCACTTACAAAGTTGCCTTTGTCATCTACCGCTCGGATAGTGTATGTATATGACTTACCGCCTGTGAGCTTATCATGAAGGACGCTCTCGGAGGCCGTCTCTACCAATCTTACCCACTGGTTGTTTCTGAGATAATATAATCTCATTTTTGCGACGCCGTTAGCCTTCTTCCAAGTGATCCTGGCTCCGGTAGCGGTGTTGCTGATAGAAGTGATAGAAGGTACAGCTACAAATACAGTAGACTTACCGCTGGTGTGATAGCTGGTAAAGCTCTTGCTGTCTTCACTGATACAGCGTACTGTGTAAGTATATTTGCCGCCGTCCTTGACATCTGTATCGAGGAAAGATGTCTCAGTAGTCTCCGCGAGCTTTGTCCAGCCTTTGCTGCCGTAATAATATACGCGATACTTAACGGCGCCCTTGGGAGCGTTCCAAGTGATATTTACACCTTTATCGGTGTTATTGAAAGAAGATATAACGGGTGCGTCAATAAACATATTGCTCCAGCCGTCGTGGTTGAAATCCGTTACAAAGTTACCCTTGGAGTCTAAACCTCTGACGGTATATACATAAGTATCCCCGCCTGTGAGCTTGTCGTGAGTATAGCTTGTATCAGAGGTCTCAGCTATCCTTGTCCAGCCTGACTGGCTCTTATAATATACTCTGCACTTAGCTACACCGGCGGGCTTGTTCCAAGTGATCTTGGCGCCGGTAAGAGTATTGCTGATAGACTTGATAGCCGGAGTCTGAACATAAGAGATAGACTTACCGTCGTTATGATGGCTGAGCAAGGTCTCGCCGTCAGCGCTGAGGCATCTGACGGTGTACTTATACTTAGTACCCGAAACCGCAGAGGTATCGAGATACTCAGCGTCTGAAACTACAGCTAATCTGCTCCAGCTCTTTTTATCCTCAGCGCGATAAACCAGATAGCGCTCTATACCGTTTACAGCGCCCCACTTGACCTTTACACCATTTTCGGTAGCGGTCAAAGAGCTGATAACGGGAGGAAGATAAAAAGTGTTAGCAAAATCCTGAGCCGCAAACTCAGTCAAAAAGGCTCCGTCAGAACCATAAGCTCTTATATTATATAAGTATACCTTGCCATCCTCAAGAGGTGTATGGATATAATTGAGCTCAGAGGTCTTTACAATCTCCTCATACAATTCACCTTTGTGAAGATACAGAACGTATCCCGCGGCTCCTTCGACCGCCTTCCAACTCAGCTTAGTGCCTTGAGCTGTATTGACCGCTGCTGTGAACGGCGACTCATATGTCGGTTGAGTAGGAGCTTCAGTCGCTTCTGTGGAAGCCGATGTAGGTTCGGTCGCATCCGTAGACATAACATCTCCCTGAGTCGAGGGAGTATCGCCCGCCTCATCGGGATCCTTGTCTTCGGCGTAAGCCGCAAAAGAAAATGTCGAGAAAATAATGGCAACAGCCAAAAGTATCGAAATCCATCTAAATTTACGATTCATTTACATTCCTCCAATCATAAACAATTATATATTCCCAATTTACAAAAGTAAAGCAAAGTTTGTGAATTTTTATATTTTTATTCAAATTGCGACAAAACGCGAGTTTTTGCAACGTTTTTTTGACGAATAGATAATTTTACAACAAAAAGAAATTGCCTGAAAAAGCTAAATAAAGCATTTTCAGGCAAAAAACAGTAATTTTTATCTATATATAGTGTCTGTAGAAAGTAAGACTATCTATCAGAAAAGTTGCCAGACAGCCTTTCCGTCCTTGAGAACAAGCTCGCCGTACCAGTCAGCTGTAACGCCCCAGACATGACCGTAGTTAGTGACCATAAACTCGCTGTAGTCATCACGACCGAATTTCGGGATCTCTGCCTCGGCGTCGCAGATAAGCCATCTGCCGTTGACATACACCTCAGTCCAGCCGTGATCGCCGCCCGACGCGTCCTCTTCACCTACGCCTACCAGTGTACGGTAGCCGGCTATCTTAGCAAGATACGCTACGCAAACAGCGTATCTGTAACAATCACCGGAATGGTTGGTGAACATATCGGTAGCGTACTCGGCAAGATCAGAGGGAGAAGTCGGATAAGTGTAACGACGCTCATAATCAAAATTGTGAGCTATATACAGGTATCCGTACTCGAACTTCTCTTTGAGAGTACTGCCTTTACAGTACTTCTTCATAAACTCAGCCGCAAGACGCATCTCGCTGCTCTCGATGCATACGCCGTCGGGATCGACATAATAGTAACCTTTAGTAGAGTTGCCTATGATTGTATCACGGTACATTCTGCCTTCGTCGTTATAATAACGGAGTCTGCCGCCCACACGGTTAAGACCGGTAAGCAGATAGCCCTCTTTAAAGCCGTAGGTACCGTCCTGAGATATATTGCCGTCAACTACCTTGCCGTTCTTATAATACTTTACCTTCGAGACATATCCGCTGATGAGATCACCGTCAGCGTCCAGGCATCTCAAAGTATAGGCGTAAACCTTACCTTTGGTCGCGGTAGTATCGGTAAATGTTGAACCTGTGACCGAATCAACTAACCTCGAGAAGGACTCGCCTACCGTCCTGCGATATACACGGTATGCAGCGACACCGTCTGTCGCCTTCCAACTGAGCTTATATGAACCGTCGCTGTAGCTTATTGATGTTATAGCGGGCGCTGAGTAGAATGTATTGCTCCAACCGGTTTTGCTGAAGCCGGATACAAAATCATCCTTTTCGTTAAGGCAGCGGATAGTGTATACTCGTGTCTCACCGTTTTTTACGGATGTATCGATATACTCGAGCTTATACTTGGAAGCGAGTCGTGTCCAGCCACCGTCAGAGTTCTTGTAATAGATCCGATAGTAATCGGCACCTTTAGTCGCGTCCCAAGTAATCTTAGCGCCTGTCGCGGTATTCTCTATCTTTTTGATAGTCGGTATAACAGAATATGTGATACTCTTACCGCTGTTATAGTAGCTCATATATGTCTCTCCGTCTTTTTTGACCATACGGAGAGTATAAGTATACTTGACACCGGTCTTCACTGTTTTATCTACATAAGAGGTTTCCTCTGTAGCTATGATACGCTTCCATGAAGTACCGTCAGTCTTGCGGAACAAACGATAATCCTCTGCTCCTTTAGCTCTGTCCCAGGTGACCTTGATGCCTTCATCGGTAGCTTCAAGATCTTTGATAACAGGAGGAGCGAAGAAAGTATCGCTCCAACCGTCATGGTTGAAATCACTGATGAAATTGCCATCTTTATCAACGCAGCGAAGTGTGTACTTATATTTTGCACCGGCTTTGAGTTTATCATGAACATATTTTGTTTCGGTAGTCTCAGTGAGTCTGACCCATGTATCGTTTGCTCTGTAATAAACCCTTATCCTGTCGGCGCCGGCAGGCATACTCCACGAGATCTCAGTGCCTGTAGCGGTATTGCTGAGACCGGTTATCTCGGGTACGGAAATGTAAGCTATCTCTTTACCTTTTGTATAATAGCCGGTATAGGCGCTTCCGTCATCGTTGATGCAGCGGACAGTATATGTATACTTGGTGCCTGAGGATGTATTCTCAGCAAGATATGAGGTCTTGTCTGTATCGGCAAGTCGCTTCCAAGACGAGCCTTCAGCCTTGTAAAATACTCGATATTTTACAGCGCCCTTAGGAGCGTTCCACGTGATCTCTGTTCCTGAAGCGGTATTAGTCAAAGAAGTTATTACGGGAGGCTCGATAAAAGTATTCTCCCAGCCTTCTTTATAGAAATCAGTGACAAAATTGCCCTTGCTGTCAACACCTCTGACCGTATAACGATACTTCTCACCCGGTGTGAGCTTGTCATGAACATAGCTTGTCTCGGTGGTCTCTGTTATCCTGATCCATGTTGTACCGTTATGATAATACAATCTGATCCTTTGTACAGAAGACGGCTTTGTCCATGTTACCTTAGCTCCTGTAGAGGTATTCTCAATAGAAGTGATAGCAGGAAGCTGAACATAATCAACAGATGCCGAAGCGCTGTAATCGCTTACAAGACTCCTGCCGTCCGCTGAAAGACGTCTGAGTGAATATGTATACTGTTTACCCGATACGGCAGTAGTATCAACATACTCGGTACCGACGACATCCGCGAGCTTAGTTCTGCTGCCGGTACCTACAGAACGATAGACTCTGTAAACACCGGTGTCGTCAGCGGCTGACCACTTCAATGAAACACCGTTGTAGCTTGACGCTGCCGAAGAGATAACGGGAGCCGAATAATAGACGCTCTCATAATCCGATGAGGCAAAATCAGTAATAAAGCTACCGTCCGCATCCAAGGCTCTGACGTTATAACGATAAGTCTGAGCATCGGTTACGGCATTATCGGTATAACTGAGCTCTGTAGTTCTGGTGAGCTCCGAATAACCTTCGCCTGCATAAAGATACACAGCGTAGCTCGACGCGCCCTGTACAGCTTTCCAGCTGATCTTAGCTCCGTCGGCAGTGTTAGTCACAGCAGTGATCTTGACGGTAGCCTCAGCTCCTGTCTCAACGACTTGATCTTCATCGGTGACGGCTGCCTGAGTAGCCGCGATATCGCTATCTCCGTCGACCTCTGCAGCTGAAGCAGCTACGCTCACTGACGAAAAGATAAGGATCAACGCGAGTATCCCGGCAATAAACCTAAAACCTTTCATAAGTACTCCTCCAAATAATTTTCAGCGGTACAAAATCAATACACGCCTTAGTTTATTATTTCAGAATGATCATATTAATCCGTTTTCAACGATCATCTGTATAATACATCAATAATATCTTATCGAGCCCCAGACAGCCTTGCCGTCTTTTACAGTGAGCTCAGAGGACCAGTACTTATCAAGCGTCCAGATATGATATTCCATCATGTACGGCGCGTAGTCGCTGTAACCGTAGCTCGGCAGCTGGGCGTCCACATCGCACATGAGCCACACGCCGTCTACATATACCTCAGTCCAGCCGTGGAGCAGTGATCCTGAGATACCGTAGCTGAAACGTGAACGATAACCGGCTATCTTTGCTACGCAGGCAAAAGCCGCGGCGTAGCGATAACAGGTGCCCTCTTTATCGGTAAAGCACTCGATTGCGAACGCGGGTATATCGCTCTCATCATCGGGAGCGTCGTTATAGACCCTTACATACGGATAGTTATTAGCCATATACAAGAAGCCGTATTTCATCTTTTCCTTCAGGGTACTTCCCTTGCAGTATTTAGCCATAAACTCAGCGGCTAGACGCATCTCTTCGCTCTCACAGCAGATGCCGTCTTCATCGGTATAGTAATAACCTATACTCGAGTTGCCGACGATAGTATCGCGGTACATCCTGCCCTCGCTGTTATAATAACGGAGCTTACCGCTTACACGGTTAAGACCTGTCATGAGATAACCGTCCTTGAAGCCGTAGGTGCCGTTCTGAAAAACATTTCCGTTTACGGGCTTGCCGTTCATGTAATATCTGACGTTTGAGATATAGCCGCTGATCAGCTTGCCGTCAGCGTCAAGATAGCGCAAAGTATAAGCGTAAACCTTGTCTTTGGAAGCTGTGCTGTCACTGTAGGTATTATCGGTGATAGAATCAGACAATCTCGAGAAAGAACCGCCGATAGTCTTGCGATACAGTCTGTAAGCAGCTACGCCCTCTCTTTTATCCCAACCTATATTATAAGCTCCTGAGGAGTAGCTGACAGTTGTTATTTTAGGCGCAGAATAAAAAGTGTTGCTCCATCCTTCGCTCTTGAAGCCCGAAACGAAATCTCCGTCCTCGTTAAGGCAGCGCAGCGTATAGACGCGTGTCTCGCCGTCTTTTACCGAAGTATCGGTATACTCGGTCAGATACTTTGAAGCAAGGCGAGTCCAGCCGCCGCTCTTATTCTTATAATAAATACGATAGAAATCCGCTCCATTGACCTTGTCCCAAGAGATGACAGCGCCGCCGGCGGAGTTCTCGATGCACTTGATAGCAGGTACACCCACAAAAGTGATGCTCTTACCGCCGTTATGACCGCTCATGAACTTTTCGCCGTCACTTGTTACCATACGAAGAGTATATGTGTACTTGACGCCCGCGGTCACGCTCTTATCCGTAAAGCTGCTCGCGTCGGTCTTGACTACACGAGTCCATGAAGAATTGCCGCTCTTGCGGTATATGCGATAATCCTGAGCGCCCTTCTCTCTGTCCCAGGTGATCTTGACGCCGTCTTCTGTGCTCTCAAGCTCCTTGATTACGGGAGGAGCGTGGAAGGTATTGTGCCAGCCCGTGCGGTTGAAATCAGATACAAAATCCTCATCTTCGTTAAGGCAGCGAATAGTATACACGCGTGTAACACCACTCTTTACCGATGTATCCGTATACTCTGTCAGGTACTTGGACGCAAGACGAGTCCAGCCGCCTGATGAATTGCGATAGTAAATGCGGTAAAAATCAGCGCCTTTAACCTTATCCCAAGAGATAACGGCACCGCTTGAGGTATTTTCAATATTCTTTATAACAGGCGCGGCAACAAATGTAATACTCTTGCCGCTGTTATGACTGCTCATAAAGCTTTCGCCGTCGCTTGTGACCATGCGGAGAGTGTAGGTGTATTTTACGCCGGAAGAAACAGTCTTATCTGTATAGGAGCTCTCGTCGGTCTTTGCGATGCGAGTCCATGATGAATTGCCGGTCTTACGATACAGACGATAATCCTGAGCGCCCTTCGCTCTTTCCCAAGTGAGCTTGACACCGTCAACAGAGCTTTCAAGACTCTTGATCACGGGAGGAGCATAGAAAGTATAGCTCCATCCGTCGCTTTTATAATCCGATACAAAGTTACCGTATTTATCACATGCTCTGACCGTGTATACACGAGTCTCACCGTTCTTGACCGCGGCATCGGTATACTCTGTTACATTTTTTGTAAACATACGAGTCCAGCCGCCGTTATTATTCTTATAATAGAGGCGATATGATGCTGCTCCGTCATAAGCGCTCCATTTAACAAGAATACCATCAGTCTTATTCTCAAAGGAAGTTATCATAGGATAATTCTTCTCTTCAACAGGCTCAGTAGGCTCAGTAACCTCGGTAACCTGTGTTGCCTCTGTCGCTTCGGTCACAGCTGCGGTCGAAGGCTGTGTAGGCTCTGTAGCATGGTGCAGTTCGGTGGCAGGTTGAGTCTCGCCCGGCTCTGTCGCGCCTACCGCGACGACCTGTTCTTCGTTCACCTGCTGTGATCCCGACACATTTGTCTGAGCAGCAGAGACGGGTAAAACAGAAAATACGGTTATGATAGTCAATATCGCAAGGATAAACGAAATACTTCTCTTAAACATAAGCGCCTCCGTATATTTACATCTCAAAAATTACTTTTTCTAATTAATATTCTAAAACAGCATTATATAATATATCACAATCAATTACAAATGTAAACAAAACGCGACAAAAAAGTGCACTAAAAACAACTATGTTTATAAAAAAATAACAATTAACTTTGACTAAAACCTTTTTAGAATGTGCGATTTTGGCATCAATATAGATGACAAATTTGTAACTCATCGTCTAAATATGAGAAATCTATTGATATTTTGGCGTAATCAAGCTATTATATATAAGGTTATGTAAAAAATCTGTGTCATTACAGACTGAGATAAAAAGGATTTGATCAAATGAAACGTTATATGTTACGCGCGGCAAAGATAATGTGCGTGCTGCTCATACTTGCCGTATGTATAGGCGTGCTGCAGGAATTTGTACTGTGCCATGCCGACCACAACCGAGAGAGAGTCAAGGGCTTTTATCAGGAGCCTAAAAACTCACTGGATGTCGTATACATCGGAGCCAGCGATGTTTACTCTGACATAGCTCCCGGCTACGCGTATAAACGCGACGGTATAACCGGATATCTCTTTGCTACTCAGGCCGACTCTATACTCAACTATAAGAGTCAGCTCGATAATGTTCTCAGCCGACAGAAGGACGCGCTGATAGTGGTCGAGCTTAACGGCGCGGTATACGGCGATAAAGAAGAGGTCACCAAAGAAGCTAATCTGCGAAATTATTCGGATAACGCTCCGCTGAACTTTAATAAGATCCAATGGGTCGCAGAGAACATCAAGGAAAACCACGCTGAGTACCTCTTCCCCATCATGAAGTATCATGGTATATGGAACGATACCGTAGAAGAGGTCAAGGACAAGAAGGATCCCGATAAGGTCGAGTACAAAACGACAAATGAGTTTGAGTCCGAGGCTGTATACCGTCAGACGATAATCAACGATAAACAGCGCGGATATAATTACCTCAAAGGTATATTGAACTGGCCTGTAGTGTTCAGAAGTCCGCAAAAATCCATGAACAGCCGGCTCGCGGCTAATGCCAACAGCAAGAAGCCCCTGACTGAGATCGAGGAGAAGGCTCTCAGAGATCTGCTGCAATATTGCAAGGATAAAGAATTGAAGAATGTTGTGTTCGCAAGATTCCCTCACATAGTCACCGAAAAGACATACGAGAGATTTGAGCGCAGCAATACGGTAGGAGATATCGTTGCCGAGTATGGATTTGACTACCTCAATTTTGAGAGAGATATCGCTCTGACAGGTCTGAGCGAAACAGAGGATTTCTACAACCTCGATCACCTCAATGTTTACGGTCAGCAGAAGTTCACCGCTTACGTCACCGACTATCTCAAAGAGCATTACGGACTTGCTCCCCGGACGTTGGACAGCAAGCTGAAAGCAGAGTGGGATGCCTGCGCCGATTACTATGACGCCTATGTGCGTTACAATAAAGCGCTGATGAACAGCAATATCAATCTGGAGCTGTCCGAGAACTATCAGCTGATAGAAAAGCTCAAAGGATATCTGCCCGATAAGGTTTAATTGAATAAATACAGAGAAAACCGTCTGCCGTACGATACGACAGACGGTTGTTTTTTTGCTTAGAATCGGGTTTTTATACAGTTATCGCCTTATACTAAGTATCATTAAACGTCCTTGACATACGCCAGTATGCCTGCGTCCTCCGCCTTGCTCTGCGAAATTTCTCGCTAACAAATTTGTTAAAGCGTTTAATGGATACTTAGTATTAAAGCATCAGATCATTATACATAGTATCAGCCGATCTGATAAGGAGTAGGCATATTGATAGAATAACGCTGGACTAAGGTAGCGTCTATGATATCGGGGCTGCCGCTTTCGTCTACATCCGCGAGCGGCTTGTAGATATCCGCGTCATTTACTATACCTATTTCATGGCGCATTATAAGTGTAGCGTCTACGGCGTTGACGTCCTCGTCGCCGTCGGCGTCGCCCTTGATATAGCGCGCGATCAAGTTACAGCGGTTGTGGGTGCTGCCGGGCTTATACTGATTTTCGACAAGCTCTTTGAGCATATCCTGAGTAAGTAATCCTTCTTTATATGCCTTTGTGAATGTATAGAGCTTACCGTCTATGAATATATCGGGCTCGTATGAAGAGGTCGAATAAAACAGATAATCTCCGAAAACCTCTTCTTGAATCACCGCGAGATAGATCCCGTAGCCCTCTATGCTGTAATCAACAACATACGCGGGCGTACACTCAAAGCGGTGGGAGTTGTAAACGGTGATTTTATCGTCGTCTATCCTCTGCTTAGGCTTAAGCAGGTCGTTTACAGCATTGATGATATCCGAGGCAGTCAGAGACGCTCCGCTCTCCCAAAGCCGCATAAAAGGAGTTTTCTGCGGCTCGGTCGGGATGACTGGAGGCAGGGTGGGATCGACAACATCAGGGTACTCGCGATATACGGGAGCGGGGAGTTCAAAGCCCTCTACCTCATAACAGCCCTTAGAGTCGGTCTCACCTGTCGGATAGAATCCGCCGCTCGCCGTAAACGGGATATCAACGGTCTGAGAGCCGTTGCTGAATATCACATAGGTATACTCCTTTGGGATATAGGCGAAATACTGCTTTTGTCCGTTGCTGTCTGTGTAGGTATGAGTTACGCGATCACCGGGCCACTTAGTCATCACGTTGCCGTAGCCGTTCCACGCGTAAACATAGATCGGCTCTCCCCAGCCGAGGTAATCCGTGAATACAGCGGTATTGCATATCGGATTCTCCGTATTGGCGGGATTGTTGCGCTCGGATATCATATAGTCGAGTTCTTTGACCATCGAATTTAGCTGCTCATAAGTCGAATCTACGGATTCGAGAAGCTGCTTTGAATAGATATCGGCGGCATTAAGATGATTCAGATAGTAGCTCGTATAGTAATCGCCCACGCTGCCGAGAATGTTATCGGCGGTGTAGGTAAGAGAGTTGAGCTCCTCCCACGCGTCCTGCCTGAGAATATCCTCATCGGGTATAAAGCCGGGATACTCGCCGTTGTCTGCCGTCAACGCGTATACGGCGCATCCGCAGGTAAGCGAGAACACCAGCACAAGCGCAAGAGCCGACAACCATATTCTATTGATACTTTTCATGGTATTACCTCTTTCTTTAACTTGATTTATACTGATACTCCGTTGCTTCTTCGGGCGCCCTTGAAGAATATCACAGAATAATAAGTAGCTTATAGTATTATTTGAACCTTTTTTACTTCGGACAGATCACCCGAGCTGTCCATGACTTGAACCTCGCAGTAATATGTGAGTGTCTTTGAGAGCAGCCATACAGGTATATCGACCTCGTTATTATCGCAAAAGTCACAGTACAAATAGCAGCTACCGTCATCACCGAACTTAAAATCAAATTCTTCCGCGGAATATTGTTGACCGGGCGCAAGCGGTGTGATGTTGTTCCGTATAGCGTAACTGTACTTGTACGGAGCCGTTCCGCCGGAAGCGGTGACTCTCACTGTCTTAGCGACCTTATCGTAATAAGCACTCTTTATGACGGGAGGCTGAGATGAAATCACCTGTAACTCAAGTGTATATATATCGCAGGTACCGAACGGATCATATGCCGCTACGGACATACGATAATATCCGACAGTATCAAAGGCTACGGCAAAATCGCTGTAAACTCCGCGATCTTTATACAGCGCGCCGTTAAGATACACCTCGATCTCGGATGGTATCTCATGCGCTTGTTCCTGTATACCGAAATGCACGGTAGTACCTACTTTATAGCAATTACCGTTTGGATAAGATGAAACGCCGAGCAGCTCAGCTCTCCATTTTTGCAAATAATCTCGGTAAAAACGGTTAGACAAACCGAGCAGTCTGCGCTGGATGACGGTGGCGTCAACTATATCGGTGTCTTCGCTGCCGTCTACATCGCCGAGGTAGCTTTGCAAAGGTGTAAACTCTGTCAAAGCTATCACGGCTCTCTGAATAAACGTAGAGTCAACGATAGTGACTTCATCATCAAGATCAACGTCGCCTATCAAAACATGATCCTGCTCAGCCGAAACGGGCAGAGCCGAAGCGGTCAATAACATAACCGCCGCAAGTAAAATTGATAATAATCTCTTCATGGCTTATTCTCCGGAAAATAATCATGATTTTTGTTTATCGGTCTAATATACTGTCAGCGTCGAATCAGGAGGAGCCTCATCTGCGCTGATCTCATACAAAGAAAGTGTGTTACAGTAATACTCACCGCTCTTCGGCTCACCGTAGGTGATACTGTCTTCGATGTACAAGCACGAACCATCTTTTTTGATATCGGTAACGGTGTTATAGTAGCTCACATCGGAGAAAGTACATACCGAAGCAATAATATAATGATCTCTGAAGTAATCGTGATCGAATTTATCAACTAAACCATCACCGTTTTTATCCTTATAGGGATAGTCGTTTTCTTTGAGATACTCAACAAGCTGACTGTGATTTGAGATAACGGTCACAGAGCCCTTGTTCTTTTTCGCTCCCGTCCGCGGCTCAAAGCACTGACCCTCAAACAGCTTTTTGTAATCTACCGTAACAGCAATATCGGGCGGCTCCGCGACAACAAAGCTCAGTTCCATCATAGTGACATCTATACTATCGTAGTCGGAGCTTTCAGCCTCAGTGACCGGCTGTACTTCACGGTATGCCTCGGTAGCAGGCGTGTGTATATCGGGTGCCTGCGCCTTTTTGCTCTCAGTTGAGGCTGTATACTCGGTTTCATAAACGGTCGCGGAAAACGCATCGGCGCTTTCGGGCGGCTGAGTGTGAGTATCAGGATCCGACTCAGCGCTGCTCTTTGACATTTCACTGCCTATAAGTTCATCCAACTCAGCGGAGTCCGCTCTGAAGTGCTGCTCGGTAGCTCCGGTCGAAGCGTTGAAAAAGAACTCCTCTCCCCTGTCTCCCGCAAGCAATCTCACGCGGTAGATCAGCGAGCGTTTGTATACTCCGTATCCAACCGTCAATGAATCTATGCTTTTGACATCAAGCTCGGTAAGCTCGATTGCCCGACTGCGCGCAACATCGCTGCCGATATACTTGCTGTCGGACGGCGCACCGCTCAAGATCAGATCATCGGAGGAAAGCTCCATATCATGCGCTATAAGGTTGAGATCATTAACGCTGAGTTCATACATACCCTGTATATCGAAAGTGTCACTACCGCAGGTAATCTTGCTGATTAAAGCCTGCTTTGACGGACTGATCAGTGAAGCGTTATCGTGCTCGGTTTTTGAGCAATACACTTCTACGGCGCTGCCTGCAAATTCATATTCATCAAACGATTTTTGCGCGGCGTTCAGTATACCGGGATCATTATACAGTTTATCGTCTGTGATACCGATCAATACAGTATTTTCATCTTTGTTTATGTCCGATGTCTCGATCATTAAACCGGTGATATCACTCACAGCTTTTTCATAAGGCTCTCCTCTTACATTGTTAAACTTGTCTTCAGCCGATATCACCTCGATAACCTGACCGAAATTATTAACAGCTAAAGAAACATCAGAGCGTGATTCGAGCCAGATATATGATACGGGCTTTGTATAGCTTGAATATACAAAGATCGTGACCGTAACTATCAATACTACAGCAGCGGCTATAGATATCAAACCGATGATCTTACTTTTCGGTCTTCTGTAAGAACGGGCGTCATATAAAAGCTCGGTATCTATATCATCAAACGCATTGAAAAGCTCTTCTGCTCTCATACCGCGCCCTCCTTCTCTAAAAAGTCTTTGAGCTTCTTTCTCATACGAAAGAGTCTCAGCTTGACCTGATTCTCGGTCATGCCGAATCTGACAGCTATCTCATCTATGCTGTCGAGATAATAATATCGGCAAATGAATATATTTCGGTTTATCTTGGATTGTCCCCTTATAAAGCCTTCGAGTGACTCTTTGAGCTCAGATTTTTCAAAAGATTCCTCAACGCTTTCGCCTGACGGCAGCGCCTCGCTGAGCTCATCAAGACATACAGTAACACTCTTGCCGCGCTTAAGACGGTTGATAGCCCTGAGCCGCTTAACGCTGAGGTTACGGGTGATCTTTCCGATATAGGACGACAGAGAAGCAGGGTTATTAGGCGGAATAGAGTTCCACACAGCAAGCCAGACATCATTAAGACACTCTTCGTTATCCTCAGCGTTATCGAGCACCTTGTCGGCTATCGAAAAGCAGTACGCGCTGTACTTATCGCGGGTATATTCAATTGCCTTTTCATCCCTGCTCATATACAGGGCTATTATTTCTTTATCATTCATATAAAGGCGCCCCTTATGCTTTCATATATACAGTACCCTAATACAGGAGTTACGTTTCGTTCGATAAAGAAAAAGACGACTGCGAGTACACAGCCGTCTCAGATATATTATATTGTATACTTGATCAGTTGTAGGTCACTGACAAGACATCGGTGATAGGAGGCAGATAGAACTCGGCATATCCGAGGGCCGTAGGATGTATGGTATCACCCTGATAATAATCGTCCGGGTCTAACAAGGTATATCTGTTAGCCATCTGGACATTCTCGGTATTGAGATATGAATCATTATACAGGTCGATAGCGGCAGCTCTCCATTTTTCTGCTATTGCTATGCCGCGATCACCGAAGATCCGCTCTTTTTCATCACTGCCGAGATCCATGTTATGAGGTCTTATATAGATGATAGGAGTATTCTTCCAGTTCTCGGTCATCATCCAAAGCATCTTCTCCATGCCGTCGGTATATGTCGCCTCTTTGATAGATGACATATCATATCCGCTGTTGATAGTGCCTAATGAAGTATGATTCATATCGTTGGTGCCGCCGTTGAACAGTATCAGATCTGCCTTTTTGCCCGCAGAGATCGCCTTGCGCACCTGATCGGGGATGTGACCTCTGCCGCTTCGGTTGCCTACCGCGGCGCCCTTTACGGAATAATCCGTATAATGCATACCGTACTTTTCGGCTATGATCTGAGCTACGCTCATATCGTCGTTGCCTGCGCCGTACATTATGCTGTCGCCGAAGCCGAGGACGTACTTACCCTTGAGATGATGATAAAGGTTAAGCTCAGTCAATAAGTTTGCGAACTCATCGCGTGTTACATACGCGTCGGGATAAAGGCGATAATATGTATCCGGGATGAAATAACCGTAGTAAGCAATAGTGGACAGATCGCTGTCGCTTGATGATATATCGGTAGTGTATCCTACACTGCGGTTTGGATAATTAAGGGCGCTTACCATCGTCTGCGCTACAAAACGTCTTGTCAGCGACTGATACATATCATAATCAGAGTATGAGCCGATGATACCGCGCTTACGGGCAAGTTCAAATACAGCCTCGGTATTACCCGAGCTGACGTTGGGAGTTGATCCGGACGCCTTCATAAGCTCATACAGCCACCTTGAACGCGTAACATCGGAGTTGCTCACCTTATTATAATAGTTTGTCGGATCATTACGTTTGCCGTTATTGTAATAGCAGAGTTTTCCGCTCTCTTCAAAGTACCCCTTGGCGGGCTGACCGCTGATGAAACGATATGTGCTGCCGCCCTCGGAGAAGGTACCGTTGGCTATCGATCCGTTCTTATAGTAAGGATTGTCCGGAACGAAATAACTGATAACAGCACCGCTTGCATCCTGAGCGCGAAGAGTGAAAGCGCATATCTTGCCGCTCTGCGAACTGTTGTCGGTAAACGAGGTACCGTCATACAAATTAGCTATCGCTGTCCAGTCGCTGTCACCGTAGTTTCTGCGGTATATACGGTATCCCGCGACACCCTCGGTTTTAGACCAAGATATGGTGTAGTGTCCCCCGCTGTACTTGACCGAGGTGATCTTTGGAGAGGCATAATATGTAAACGCCGTCCCCTCTCTGTTGAAATCAGAGTTAAGATTGCCCAGCTTATCGGAGCAGCGCACCGTATATAATCTTGTATCACCGTCTTTGGCTGATGTATCGGTATAAGATGTGCCGCTGAGAGTGGTCAGACGAGTCCAGCCGCCCTCTGCCTTTTTGTAATACACTCGATAGTAATCGGCATTCTTCACGGCGTTCCACTTCAAAACGACGCCATCGGAGCTGTACGTTGCCGATGTGATCTGAGGAGTATCACAGACAACTATCTTGTTTCCGCTTAGATAATCGCTCATAAAGCCGGTACCGTCAGGTGTTATCATACGGACAGTGTAGTAATATACTACGCCTTTTTTTGCGGAAGTATCGGTATAATTATCTCCCGTAACATTAGATAAACGCTCCCATGAACCGCCTTCTGTCCTGCGGTAAACACGATAAAACAGAGTCTTATCGATCGCGTCCCATGACAGGCTTACAGCTCCGTCCTCAACGGTCATGCTGTTTAATACAGGGGGAGCATAAAATGTATTTGTATATCCGCTTCGATAAAAATCGCTTACGAAATTATCTTTAGAATCCAAACATCTGATCGTATACTCTCTTTGCTCGCCATTCTTAACGGATGTATCGGTATACTCAGTAAGGTACTTTGAGGCAAGACGAGTCCAACCGCTGCCGCTGCGATAATATATGCGGTAGTGATCTGCACCCGCGACCTTATCCCAAGTCAGTTTAGCTCCGTCCTTAGTATTGGTTACGGATTTAATGACAGGAGCGGAGACAAAAGTTATCTTTTTGCCGCTGTTATAGCCGCTCATAAAGCTCTCTGTATCAGACGATACCAAACGCAGGGTGTATGTATACGATGTACCTGATACAGCCTTTGTATCCACATACTCAGACGAGTCTGTCTGAGTAAGACGTACCCAACCGCCGTTTGTCTTGCGATAAACTCGGTACAACTGCGCCCCCGAGGCGCGATCCCAAGTGATCTTAACACCATCGATCGTATTAGTCAGAGTCCTGATCACCGGTGCCGAAAAAAACTTATTTGACCAACCTTCGCTATTATAATCACTCACAAAAGCATCGGTAGAGTTAAGAGCGCGAACAGTATATACTCTTGTCTCACCGGCTTTAACAGAAGTGTCGGTATATGATGTATCGCTGACCTGAGCTATACGAGTCCAGCCGCCGGCGGTCTTATAATAAACCCTGTACTTTGCGGCTCCGCTGTATTTGAGCCAAGTAAGCTTAGCTCCGTTTTCAAGGTTTTCAACAGATGTGACATAAGGATACGCGTCGAATGAGATCGTCTTGCCGGAGTTATAGCCGCTGATAAAACGAGAACCGTCTTCGTTCACCATGCGCAGAGTGTAAATATAAGTCTCACGAGGATCGACGGTAGTGTCGATAAATCCGCTTGCGGCGTTTTCGTTGATACGCTTCCATGATGTATCGGAAGTCCTGCGATATACGATATATCTCTCGCCGTTATGAAAGCCGTGCTTTCTCCACGAGTAGCTCCACGATATATGCACTCCGCTCTCATCAAAGTTGATAGATGAGATCTGAGGCGCCGCGTAAAAGCAGTTCTCCCATCCTTGGCTGAAAAAGTTTGAAGTAAAGTTGCCGTTAGTGTCAACCGCCCTTACGGTATATATACCGATCTCGGCGTCTTTTACATCCTTATGGGTATAGCTGTTACCTGTAACGGTAGCGAGCCTTGTCCAACCTGAAGAAGAATACTTCTCATCCCATGTGCCGTTATAGACTGCTGCCTTGCGGTAATAAACGCGATAAGATGTATTATTACCGTAACGATCCCATGTGATCTTAGCGCCTTCGCTGAGATTCTCAATGCTCTTTATCGTCGGATAATCTATGATAGTAGGGGCTTCGGTAGATGATTCAGCAGACTCAGTGACTGATTCTGCGACTTCGGTATTATCAGCAGAAAAGAAAGAAGATTCTTCACTCGCTTTCTCTGTGCCGGATACATCGGCCTGCTCCTGTGCGTCAGCGCTTGTAACTACATCTTCTGTTTCTGCGGCAGAAGCAACAGGAATCAAAGAAAAAGCCGTTATTACAATAGCTATAGTCAACATCATAGATATGATCTTTTTGAACATATATTCCTCCTTGAAAATAGAACGCATCGAAAGGTAAATCAGAGGATCGCAGACATTTTGTCCGACATTGCGGCGTTCACTTTACAAAAACATAGATATACATAACAGTATTATACTTATAATATCTGCGATAGTCAATGTTATATTTCTAAATCGGAATAATAAAACATAGAAAAAAGAACTTTTTTCAACACTGTTTATGTACTATTCTACCATAAAAGACTAAATATACCCTTATTCAACCTATCAAAACATATAGGATACGGTAACAGTACTCACACTATATGTAATGCGTTTCATTAACTCAGGTCTCGAATCTTACTTACAGCAAAAGAAAAAGGCACCGCGCAACGCGGCTCTCAGTTCAGCTCTTATCTGCATAAAGAGAAAAAGGTACCACGCCGTTGCGTGATACCTTTTTCTGGCGGAGGACAAGAGATTCGAAATACGCCTAAGACGTTTCACCTTGTTCCACCAAGCGTCAAAAAGTCAGGTTTTAAGCCATTTCTGCACATTCACCTTTCATCAGCTTTCACGGCATTTCACCAAAACAAAGGACACATAAAGGACACAGAAAGCTCAAGCAGCACAGCCGCCGTCATGCGACAGCGGCTATTTTTATAGCCCTGAAGCGTTCAAGAAGTCAATAAGTACAGACACTCGTCGATAGTATTGAAAATCAAGTATGCAATCAAATAATTCATCCCTATGATGTTTCAAATCTGGTTCATTTTTCTGATAAAAGCCTGATACCAATTAAATACTATCCAGTATTGTTTTTAACGCATATGGTTTTGCAAATCTGAGTTGTGTATCGCTAATAAATATAGTATCATCAGCTACTGGCTTTTTCCACATTGCAGGGTAAACACCGATATTCATGCGTGCAAACTTACCTTCAACAACTATCTTCCCAATTCCATCAATCAGTTTTATGCCTGAGAGCTTTAGAATCTGCTCTAAAGGTTGTATCAATCGTTTTTGTCCTTCAACAGGCAAAGCAGAAACTCTGACATCTTTTTCAGCCCAGTTCAACAATTGAAGAGCCGCCTTTCGATCAAGAAAGCCGTGGATATATTGATTTCGATAGTGCTTTAGACATTGATAGCATGCAGTATCACAATTACAACCAGAGAGCAATTCACGTGTTTTCTGTAATAGACTTTGGATAGAAGACTCTATGCTGACCGCATAACCGGCACCGCTGGATAGGCTATCATATAAATAGATATCTATATAATCATTCTCGAAGCCTTGTCTCACACGGTAACCTGTTACAAGTTCAGTAAACTCAATATCCAATTCTTGGCACGCAGCTAGACGAAATGCTTCGGCAAGCGATTGGCCGGAACGATGCAACCACGAATTCCGTGCAGGATTGGTATCGATCTTATGTTTATCCAAAGCTATTTCTAACACCAACATATCTGTAATAAAATCATATCCCAAACTAACGTTCATCGTATCGTTGTGTTTGCAACGAGTTCTAAGGTATTTCGATCGATAAGGACGCATCACATCGTTTAGAACATCAGGAGTATCACCGGGCATTGCAGCTCCACAATCACAGCAAATTGTAAATCCTTTCTTTCCGACTCCCTGATTCAGCATAATAATTCTCTGATTTGGACGAACTGCTATTCGAACGTTCGAGAAGCCATCAATTGCATGAACATCATCCGATTCGGGCAAGGTTGAATAAACTGGTTGTTGAGTTGAGGTGTATTCTTCGTTCAACTGTGCAGTTTCAATAGAAGTTGCATTTCTTGGTGCAAATCCCCAAGGTCGCAACAATGGCAAAACATGTGATAGTTCTTCATTTCCACAGAAAGGACAACTCACATAATTATCCTCTTCTAAACCAAACCAGCCACACTTGTTGCAGGTTTGAATGTTCTTGCAATAACTCGCATCACGTATAAACGCTCTTGCCGGATTAGCTGAGGTACGCTCTCTTCTTTCGCTGCCAGGATAATACAATCCTCCGATTTGGTATGTTATTTTATCAACGACAATAGCTCTGCCGGGAGCATATTCACTAATAGCTACATCTAATCCGCGCTCAACTTGATACTTTACTTTGCCGTTGTTGTCAGTAATATATGTACTGACAACATTTTTCGGGAATGAGTATGTCGGAATGATACCCTCCTCATAGAGAGCATCAAGCAAAGATTTTTTGCCGGATTCACTTCCGTCATCTGTTTCATATAACTCAGGATGAGCCAAACGTTTTTGATACAAATCTTTCAATGAATCTTCAAGTGCATATTTGTAGCTGTATAGCGCACCTTGAGAAATGGCAGGGACTAGAATGTTGTCCTCATTAACTGAGAATACGGACAAATAGTTTATAAATGATTGAAGGTGATTGTCAAGAAAATCTATAGCAGCTATTTCATCGAGACTATTTGTCTTTTCTCTTAAATACGCTTGAAGAACCACCATACCAAGATGACGTTGGACAATCTTTTCGCTACTTATATCTATCCATGGTCTTCTGGGAACTCCTCTGAACATAGGAACAGGATTTGAAAAATATAATGAATCATGCGGCCCATCTTCACAAAAAGTAACTATTGTTGAAAGGCTTGATCCTCTTCGGCCTGCACGACCTGCTCGCTGCTGATAGTTTTCTCGCATTGGTGGAATATTTCGCAATCCTACAGCAACCAACGAGCCAATATCAATACCAACTTCCATTGTTGTTGTACTGCTAAGAATATCAACGGGAGCTTCTCCCTTCTTCAAGAAATCCTGAAAGCGTAATTCATACTGTTCCGTTTTAGACCAAAGCTCATCACGCTGATCTTTGAGAGACAACTGAGCAGTATGTTCCTCGGTATCGATTACTCGAATCGTATTACCTTGCAAGGCATCTTCAATAGGTTTCCGCCAAAATCCTAATGCATCAATCTCGTCTTCTGTCATTGGATGAATATTCTCGCATTGGCAGCTAGGACACTTTTCTCGCAAAAGATAAGGTGTAAGTTCAGAACATTTCTCACAACGATACCATATATGCTCTTTATCAAAACGCGGTTTGATTCGTGAAAGGTCTACATAATACTTGCCGTTAGAAGATGGAGCTTCATCCATAAAGACCTCACGCAAGATTCTGCTCCACTGTGCAGCAACGGGATCATCCTTGCTCCATCCCATGATTTCACGAATGACAGTTGAAAACGCATAATTTTTTTCGATCCCATAACCGATATAGTTCGGACGTACTTTTTCACGAATCACATCCGGGATAGTATGTCCTAATACGACTGACGTATCACAAACAGACATCATCCATGCACTAAATAATTCCATGAATTCTTTTTCAGATACCTCTATTCCAGCTTCATCCAAAGAATCCAAGGCATCCCACTTTGCTGAATCGGTAGGTTCAATCCAACTAATTGCAGAATCAATTAGAGTATTATACCCTCCACAATAAAACTGAAGTAGCTGCTCTTTCATCTGTGAAGGGGCGTTATCTATTGTAAAACGCGGCGCATATGGTATTTTTCTCCGATTAGCGCGTGCATAATTTGTTTGGGCTTGTATGCCATGCTCAATTAGGCGACTACGCTGTTTATCGGTTTCACTATCATGAAAAATCTTAACATGATTCTCAACTGCTACCATAGCAAAATAATCGTAAAGATAATTCATAGATTGCTCTACGTTTTGTTGTTCCATACGATTGATAGCCAAAGCAGCAAGCTGTCTGGCAGCAGTCGAATCAGAAGCGTCTGACATGTCTCTCGCCAGTTTAGCAGCCCTTTGGCGGCTATCGGAGAATAATAATACCTTTCTTCCTTCGTTAGGTAGTCTATCAAGTTTTCCAGTTTTATCGGGAACAGCTGGTTGAGTTTGAAACTGAGCTTTGATCAAGTTGAAGAAAGATTGATTACCGCGCGTGCTAAATGAGGTTAACTGCATTTTAGCTAACTCATGACGGCAATGGGGACAGGTTGCGAACGTAAAAAAATCAGGACGGGCTTTCGCTGTGTAAGTACTATAGTAAAGCTTTCTGATCCCTTCCTTTCCATCTAAAGAATCATCAGAAAAATCAATAAAGCCACTTTTTACATCTAGATAGCATGGTAAAATCTTATTCTTTCCTTGTTTTTCCGGATGGCAATATTCTTCAGATGGAATAAACAAATGGATTTCATAAACATCGCCTTCATTTATCATTCCGGGTTGATGCCAAAGATAGGTACGCCGTTTGTATTCTACATCATCTTTCAGCACAAAGCCTCGAAAGAATATACTGCCACAACGACGGTCGTTATACAACTCATATATTGCGCTTCCACATTCTTTGCAGGTTAAGGTTCCATCATCAAAATAGATTTCTCCTATTGTCAGTCCGCATTCTGTGTGTGAATGAGAGCATTCCGGATTCGTACATGCATACACTCCTTTTATTCCTCGAAAAAGCATATGCATTCTTGCCGGGAACAATACGATGCTTTCGTCGTTTTTTGCTAACGGCGCTATTGCTAATAATACGCTGACAGCATGAAGAGCTACATCCAGGGAACAATCTGGAAAAATGCTCTCTGCTAATTCCTGTAATGAAACCGCTTTGCCACGGCATAATTCAAATAATTGGCAGAAAGGTTTATAATCTACCAGATGACTGTATAACCACTGATATGCCTCTTCCGACGTTGAAAAAGGAGCATTTGAATTGGTAATATCTTCCCAAAATTCATTTAGTGCATTCAGCCTGTCGGGATCATCCCCTTCAAACGCCTTGGGATCTGCAATTTTGAATTTGTCAATGGAAATATCATATTCGCTGCCGCTGCCAATCCGCTCATTATCTCCTGTTAAATAACAGAACTGACGCACATTATCACAAGCAGTTAACTCATTTGCAAACCGCTTTACCGCATCACGGTCTTCTTTCGTTTTATCAGGCATACTTGCAGTTGTCAGAATGAATTGAACTCTATTCCGATCAATACCCAAGCGGTGAAACAGCCGACGTATCAAAAGAGCTACTTCACCTCCTGCAGAACCTCGATACATATGCGCTTCATCAATGATAAACAAAATTCTGTTTTCGGGATTCTTATCCAGCCATTCTTTGGTATCTTCCCATATCTTTTTCTCTCTCGGCCGAAGTAACATATATTCCAGCATGGAATAGTTCGTAATTAAGATATCAGGACAGAATTGCTGCATCTCAAAGCGCGTCACCAATTCTGCATCCTCGTCGTTCGGAATATGTTTACTTATAAGCAGTTTTCCAAGAAAGCTATCATAATCTTCTTTCGCTGGCAGTTTACCGTCTTTGGTCAGTTTCTTCAAAAACTCCCTATCTTCTTCTGAATCGGGATTAAGCATTCTATTATATTTATCCGCTAAAGCAAGGTCATCGTTTTTTCTGGGCTCTTTTCCCGCGTAAGGAGTCCTTCCGGTATACATGCCAAATTGAGGACGACGGCTGTGATAACCGCATGCAGAACGAAAAGCACTGACAAAATGGTGTTCGGGATCCCCAATCAATCTGCGCAAACGGCTGATTTGATCCGAAACCAAAGCGTTCATAGGATACATGATAATTGTTCTGACGCCGCGTAACGCCCAGCTTTCAGGATTATTCCTGGCTTCATCTGCAAGTTTTGCCATCAAAGGCCACATAAAACACTCTGTTTTACCTGAACCGGTACCGGTTGATACAAATAAGTCTTTTCCCTGATAGGACGCTTCCAATGCCGCAATCTGATGACAAAACGGAGCAGGATGCACCCCTAATTTTGCGTCAGACAATACTTTGAAATACTCTTTCATCCATTCTGGTAATACCGATGATGATTTGATGCCATTATGTTTGCTTTTGTATGCAGGAGAAGACTCGATATATGGCTTTTGGTAAAGAACGCCCTCTTGATTTAGTTTATCCTGAGTGGCAGAAAGAAGCACAGGAGATTTTCCAAAATACTGCGACTTAATATAGTTTTCAAGTGCCTCTCGTAATTGTAAATGGACTCCGTTTGCGCCGTTTGTCATAATAACTCCTCCACAAATTGATATCCTAACGAAATCATTTCCTTTTTGAAAACAGGATAAATCAGCTTTGACATTTTTCGTGTAAACACCTGTGTCTCATTAGGTGCAAAATCAAATCTCAATGGCCAGCTATATAATATGAAGAAGTATTCTTCAGATGGAGGAAAACGATACCCGACTTTGATTACCATTTGATTTCCTGTTTCCTTAACTTCTATTTTCGGTAAAGTTCCATACCGCATAAGAAGAGCAACAGCGATTCTTAAGTATTCCTTTTGGTTCACTTCATTGGTATAGTAGTCCTTCAAACACCATTCCGGTATCGTTTTATACTGAAACACTCCATCAATATAACGATAAAACGTATAAATTCTATTTGGCTCACCAAACCTTGCTATCGAGATACGATTATCATAATTCGGTTCCAGCTGCCAGTAGCCTCTGGTGAACGGTGGAACCAATCGTAAAAATTCCGTATTATCTGGCCACGAAATCTCTTTCCATTCATCATAACACAACAGGTTTTCAAGATAGCTCTCAAAACTTTGTTCCTGTAAGCCGAAAAGATTTGCTGTCGTTCTATCAGCCGGTTGTTTTGCTACAGTATAAAAACCTAATCCACTCATAAACAGCTTTGAGTCAGGAGAAGCCCCTTTCAACAAACATATATTATCACTGACGGCTTCAGCATACGCAACGGGTGAAACCCGATTTGCCGAATGATACAAGAGACCGTTATGGAGATATACTGTGTAAATATCTTCTGCTAAGCCCGTCTTATCATCAAGAAATAATGTGCTGATTTCAGGGAATAAATCTATGTAAGCATCTAATATTTTAATGACTCTGTTCTTGAAGTGCTGAACAGAAACAGAATCATGCTCCTCATCGTAATCCCACAGAGATGCAAGTGCCATTTGCCCTGCAACACTATATACAATCTGGCAGACTGATTCCAGATTATCTCTTGGAATATTCAGTTGTCCGCCAATAGCGTTAATCAAACGATTCTTCATTATTATCCTTCGTTACAGTATCTTAACACAATTTCCTTAACAAATCCGGATATGCCGGGCTCACTATCAATTACCTCTTTTAAGAAATCCATTTTCTCGGTGAGAACAGACAGGGGAAGCAATCCGAATAAGATTTCTATATCCTTATTGAAGATATTGTTATTCATAATTGCTTTAGCGTCCGATAAAATACGTTCAATACGGTTTAGCAAAAGCTTACTGATTCCCAACTGTTTAATGGCACTGATTATAATCGGTGTCTTTCTGTTTTGCGTATATGTAATAAAATCATCTGCACGCTTACCAGACAAATAATCAATACCATTAATCACTTCTACGAATGTTTCGCTGAGGACAGGAAGCATGTAATTATACAATCCGATTGGCTCTAACAGCATATCTTCTGAAAACGGATGTGTCCAGATAATTTGCTTATCTACTCTTCCGAGCATTTGAGGCAATTCATCATTCCATCCTTTACCGAACATGTTACGAATAGCAACAACCTTCTCATCATAGTTAATTATGTTTTCAGGAATATCGTAATCGATACCATCTCCTATGATTAGTTTTCCCGAATCGTTTCCGAAAACTGAGAAAGAAAGACAAGATGCAACCTCTTCGCCTCCGGGACCAATAATCAATAGTGGACAGTGATTGATAAATGAAGAATATAATACTGCTGTAAGCATCTCACAAAGCTCAGGGGCTACGCCCAAAGAGTAAGAAAGATTTTGTGATAACAAATTAATCTCATCATTCCAAATCTTAGTTATCTCAACTTCATCGACTAACTCTTCTCTCTTTGAACATATATATCGCCAACCAGCATTAGTAACAGAGGATACAGGTTTTCCTGCTTGCGGAAGGAACATCGACAGATCAGCGATAAATCCTGCAACATCCTGTTGTGAGTCAGCTATTTTCTTGCGTACAGCCTCGACAGTGTCATTCCCCAGCTTTTCATATTTGTTAATCTCAGCTTGTAGCTCATCAAGCCTGTTTTCTGCTTGTTCAATACGGGAAGAAAGAATTGACCGCTCATTTTCGGCTTCAACTATAGAATCTTTCACAGCAGAAAGACGCTGTTCAGCAGTTTTAGTTTCCTCTTCGCCTTTTTTGCGTATTTCATCAACTTCCTCTTGTGCAGCTGCGATATCAGTTTGATGCTCCTCTAACCATTTTTGATATGCTATTTTGTTACAGGTTTCTTTAAGTCCCCTGTGACTTTCCAGCATCTTAACAATAAGCCAGGAATCCACATCTTCAACATCAATATGCTGTTCAACTATATGTAAAAACGATTCGATTCTTTCTTGTGCTTCTTCAACAGATAAATCATAGGTTGTAGATAAGTGTTCCACTATTGTATCCTTCGGAATGGATTTCAGTAATTCGATTACTTTTCTCCAATCGCTTTTAGTAATACCTTCTGCTTTGAACACAGGCCATGTTAATCTCTCTGTAAATAGCTGTTTAATTGCGCTGTCTAACGAATATACGGGTATTTGGCGAATAGAATTGATACTGTCTCTTTTAAGTACTCTACGATATTCCCAACTATATAATTCATCATCAATCTGAGTTTTCCTGGACTTCCAAGAAAACACATCATCATCATTTACCTCGTAATATGGTAAAGCTTGCACACTCTTTTTTATAGAAACGATTATACTATCATCATTTAGTGCACTAAATTCATACCTTGCGCTCAAATTAGATAAATCACAAAGAACTCCTTTTATTACAGCGTCTTTTCTTAATGCAAAAAGAATTCGACCTTGAACATATGTAGGAATCCGCAGACCAGTTTTTAGAGCTTCTATGATTTCACCGACATTTTTGATTTGATCAAGTATGATTATTTCTGTCGGCTGCAATTCACTTAAGTAGGTTGCCGAAGTCACCCAACGACCATTCTCGCTTTGATAATCCGTCCATTTCCAAAAGCCGATATTATCAGTATGCTGTGGACCGCTATCGCAAAAGATCAGTTTTCTGTTGCCCCGAATTGAATCCTCAGTATCGTTAAAAGCAGGAACAATAAGAGTACCCCCAACATAATCAGCCAATCTTCTCATCCAGATATTATTTTTTGAATCAGGGCGATTAACCCTACATAACGATATACACTTTTCGTCCATTTCTGTTAGCTCATCCCTTATTTCAACAAATTCTCCATCATGGTTTTCGGATATTATTTCTGTAGCCTTTCGGCAATCGCTAAAACCAAATAGTTTTCCTTTATACTCAATATAATGCTTTTCATTTGCATCTATCGGTCTGCCATACATACTGCAATTCCATTTCTTTGAAGATAGTAACAAGGATGCTATCCTTGGAACGAAAAGCTTTGGAATTGATTGTTGTTTTCCTTCAAATTTCATAAGGTCTTCATACCCCTGAAAAAAGGAAATGTCAGCTGTATTATTTGATAAAACTTGATATCCTATCTCTGTAATCCATTTTCGTGGTATTATTCCAGATTTACATAATGGGTATTCAGAAATCATACACGCCCATTCAAAGAATAAATCTTCATCTGTATTTTTATTGCCTACAGTTTGAATTGAAAACTTGCTAATTGGGTTTTTATCATAAAACAATCCTCCGTTAATAAATGAGTCTCTTCTTTGAATAGCCTTCTGAATATTAAAAATTCCGTATTTTTGTTCAAGCCACTTATAAATGATTGCTATCATTTCTTCAAATATGCTTGAAACCATTCCATTTCTCGCTATAGCTGTAATTCTAATTCTGTAATAATCGTTCAATTTAAGACCCTCATAATTTGCGACATTGTGACTATTTAAGGTGTTGTTTTGATATGATAGGGCTTTTTAATAGCAAATATGCTGAACGAGGGATTGCCCCTTGCTTTATAGCTTTCTGTAGCCAATCTCTTGTTAACGGATAATCGGACAGCTTTCCGATGATTGCACCCATGCCATGTGATATTGATATACTCGTACCGGTACATGATTTTAACTTTTTTGCAAGAACTGCATCCGAAAGAGAAATATCAGCGTCTGTCCTTTTCTTTTCAAAAACGATTTTTCTAACGAAGTCACAACCTTGATAAAAGTGAATCTCCATTCCAAGATATAATTCATCAATCATTAGCGTTTGAGTGCCATTTATCTTATATATGTATTTTATCTTTTCGTTACTTATTATCACTGCTTTTCCGTCGTAAGGAGCAGTCACTGATATTAGCTTTAATCTTGGGAGTCTTGTATATTTTTCATCTATTAAAATAGTTCCGTCATTATCTTTAATCTCGACACAAGGTAGAGTTTCTGTTTTATCCAGTGATTGACGTACTAAATACGCGAACCCTAATGCACCGGATTTACCCAATGAGACTAACTGCTCTCGTAATTGTGTAGATAGCCTATATAAACGTCCATCGTTTGTATTACATGCATCCGTAATTGAAGGAAACGATTTCAATTCCGCATCATCACCGCAGAGATAATAGTATATATCTGCTGCGTTATGATATAAGCAATATGGAGCTTGTATATATGGAGGCCATATGGGATAAAACTTTGTAGGCTTTTCTGTTAAGAAAATTGCATATTTCAAAAAAACTTTGCTGATAGCTCTGAGAATCTTTTCACACGTATTCTATATAAATACCACGTTGAAAAAGATTGACCACGACTTCTTCTCAGTTCTATTAGCTCAATATCATTTGGAACCTGACTGCTATAAATCGGAAAATGTCTCAAAAGATAAAAAATATTGTCTGAATATGCTTTTGCACCAGATTGAAGTATTTTTCCGTTTCTTGCATCAAAAAACGATCCGTTTTGACTAATTCCGGTTACTCTCTTTGACCAAAATCTTAACAGTTGAGTGTTGGCATTCTCAAACTCAATTTCGTATTTATTACTTGGTATGGAGCCCACACTTAAGTAAGTTGTTTTTTCTCTTTCAATACGATCAAAAGAATATCTGTATTTACCGCCATCGCAAGAAATGATAATGCTATCACATCTCGCGTGGTTTACCGGAGGATAAAAGAAACCTAACTGTAGCTCAAAGCCACCGTTCCTTAGCACTATACGAAGAGGCGTAGTGTGGCTATTCATACTTCGAATTGATCGACCATATGTTGGATCGAAACTCGCTTGTCTCTCATCACACTCTTTGTTAGGTGAGGATGGATCGTGCCTAAAGTGTTGAGCATTAATTCCATGCGCGGTTAATAGAACGTTTTGTGCACATAATTCGCACACAAAATGCCCGCTTGCAGCAGATACACCATAAGGATACATTTCTACCGCTTCCTCAACCGAAATGCGACGATATCCTATTGTAGAATCCCAAACACAAACATGCGTTAATGGCATTTTGCTTCTCCTTCAATACCAGTGCAAATATACAAATCGGCGATTAGATAAATACAACAGAAATAATACAGTAATTATAGTAATTATAAATCATATTAACTATATTTTCAACATTATTCTTCAGAATACGACAAAGAATCTTCATTATTGTTATTTAGCAATGTTGAAAACAATAACACAACGTACTCGCTATTCCGTCAAAGCAAAAGAAAAGGATCTGTTTTGTAATAGAAAACAGGTTCTTTTTTGTTACCCAAAATCGCCAGAATCGAATAAAAAGGCAAGGTAAGGTCTTTTAGTGCCTTATCCGTGATGGGTGCCTTAGAGAGAAGAAAAACGCCTGAAATCGCTCCGAAACGATACAGTTCGGAGAGGACTCAGGCGCTTTTCTATGTGCACTTTTGGGTGAAATAAATCGCCGACTGAGAGGTCGAGCATTTTAATGGAGGTGGCTGAATGCCGCGAATGTCAAAAAAGCAAAAGCTGGAATGGTCGCTCTTTCTGAACGATCGAGGGCGCAGAGCCTACAACAATCTCTGTCGCAAATGCGAGCACGATTGCAAACAGAGCTTTCGTGCAATCATCATCGAATGTCCGCTATATCAATCAAAAAGGAGGAAGAAGTATTGAAATCAAATCAAAACTTATCGGAACAAGAAACAGAATTGGAGCTCGTCAAGGCGAGCGACATCACACCGAAATCGGTGGAATGGCTAAGGTATCCGTACATTCCTTTCGGTAAGGTCACGCTGCTGCAGGGTGATCCCGGCGACGGCAAAAGTCAGCTGATGTTGGCATTGTCGGCGCACGCTTCAAAAGGCAAGGCTTTTCCTTTCGCTGATGAAGAACCCCATGAACCGATGACGGTAATTTATCAGACGACAGAGGATGATGCGGATGATACCGTTGTCCCTCGGTTTATTGCCTCAGACGGCGACAGGGATAAACTGCTATTCATCCGGGAGGATGAAAAAAGCCTGACCTTTGACGATAACAGAATCCGATCGGCTACCGAGAAATCGGGAGCGAGGCTGTTGATCCTCGATCCTCTAAGCTCATATATCGGCGACGGCTGTTCTCTGAACGCCGCAAACGAAATGCGAAGCAAGTTCAATCACCTGATCGCGGTGGCAAAGGATACCGGCTGTGCCGTCGTCGTCATTGCCCACATGAATAAGATGAAAGAAACGTCGCCTCTCTATCGGACGTCCGGCTCGATAGATATTGCCGGCGTCGCCCGAAGCATTTTGGCAATCACGAGAACCCCGAATAAGGAGAATCCGAACGAGCGCGTGATGGTTCAAGTGAAATCCAATCTTGCTCCAACAGGATCGGCGATCCTATTCGAAGTCGTAGAAAAAGGCATCAGATTCATCGACGAGATCGAGATGACGGCGGAGCAGGCGTTTACCTCCGTTGCTCCGAAGATCGGCAGACCGAGCGCTGAGTGCGAAGCAGCAACAGCATTTATCTCGGATTTGATGAAAGCCGGTAAATTACCCGCGACCGCTTGCGAAAAGTTCCTGCAAGACAAAGGCTTCAAGAAATCTACTGTCAAAAAAGCTAAGAAAAATGCGGGCGTTGTGTCGGTAAAGGAAGGGATGATCTGGTACTGGACTTTGCCGACAGCCGATCAAAACGACCAATGCAATGCAGATACCGCAGACATAGATTTCAAAACAGCTGTCTAAGGAGGGTCAAGGGAGGAAAGCCCTTGCCCGCGACATCTTTACAGCGCCGCTGAAAGTGTCATAGTGGGTTATACAGATTCAACGAATCTTGTATAAGTCAAGCCAACCATACAAAACAGAACGGAGTGAAAACAAAAATCAAAAGCAGAAACAATATGAGCTGTGCCCGCGTGCAGACCTATACGGCTGCGAAGATCAGCGCGGCGGAAAAGCATAATGAAAGGAAAAACAATGATTACAGTAACATCAATGTTGTCCCCGAGCGGATCCCGAGCGGATTCCGATGAATGTTCATTTCAAAAGCCCCGGAGACAAAACCTATATGCAGATTTTCAAAGAGATGGAGGCGAATGGAAAGATTTCCCGCAGAGGATTGAGAGCCGACGCAGTGCTGTTTGACGAAATCATCTTTGATGTGAACACGATGTATTTCGAAGAACGCGGCGGTTATGAATATGCAAAAGAATTCTTCGCGGAGGCATACCGATACGCCTGTGAGAAATACGGTGAGGAAAATATCATTTCAGCCGTCATGCACGCGGACGAGATCAACAAGGCTGTCAGTGACGAGCTCGGTCATCCGGTCTATCATTATCATATGCACCTGGTCGCTCTGCTGGTGGTCGAGAAAGAGATCCGATGGAGCAAGCGGTGCAAGGATCCCGAATTGGTTGGTACGGTCAAAGAGGTTATTCATCAAATCAGCCATTCCAAGAAGTGGGAATCACGCGAGCCTTTACTGACCGAAAGCGGCGAGCCGGTCATGCGCAAAAACGGAAAGCCAAAATATCGACCGTCCTACAGTATCTTGCAGGACGAATTCTACAGGTACATGACCGATCACGGCTATACTGGATTTGACCGAGGCAAGGAAGGCAGTTCTGTTGAACACCTGACCTCCCTGCAATACCAGATCAACAAGGATAAGCAGCGGCTTGCCGAGATTGAGAAAAGAATACAACAAGCGAAGATTGCGTATGAGCCTGTTAAGGATATAAGCAAAACTTATCAGGATATTGAAACAGCCGGCAAGAAGAATCCACTTACCGGCAATTATTCTGTCACAAAGGACGACTATGATCAGTTGACCGCTCTCGCGAGAGAAGGCATATCAAGCAGAGTGAAGATCGGAGAGCTACGAGCTCAGGTCAGGCACTATCAGGATGACGCGGATCGTTATTGCAGAGCCTTCAATCGGATTCAGGACAAATACGATAAGCTGTCGGAAAAGTGCCGTCCGTTCTTGCAGGGCTTAGAGCATTTTCCCGATGTGGTGCAACGGTTCGTTGAGCATATTAATTCACTGTTGTCCGAAAAGGAAAAAGCAGAACGGAAACGATCACCGAAAGCAAGAAGCAGTCGGGATAGATGACCCCTTCGACCGTTCACTGTACTTATTGACTTCTTGACCTGATAGAAAGCTATTGACATTATACTCCTTTGGGAGTATAATCAAATCATAACGGTATGTACTCCTAAAGGAGTATGCAGATTGGAGGCGTTATGATGATTCAGAGAATCTATCACGGGTCAAAGGACATCATTAAGAAACCGAAGTTCGGCTACGGAAAAACATATAACGATTACGGACTTGGGTTTTACTGCACCGATTCCATTGATATGGCGAAAGAATGGGGCGTGTCACCAACTCATGACGGCTACGCCAATATCTATGACATTAAGCTGGACGGACTGACAGTTCTGGATCTGAACAGCAGCGATTACTGTATCCTGCATTGGCTGGCTGTGCTTTTGAAGAACCGGGAGTTCGATATCCCGTCAGGGCTTGCTTATGACGCAAGGGAATATCTTTTGGATACCTTCTTGATCGACTACTCCGGCGCGGATATCATGATCGGTTACCGTGCGGACGACAGCTACTTCTCCTTCGCGCAGGATTTTATCAACGGTACGATCTCTTATCGTCAGCTAAATAACGCCATGCACTTGGGCAAGCTCGGTCAGCAGATCGTCCTCAAGAGTAAAGAAGCGTTTGACCGCATACAATATGTCGGGAATGAGATCGCACTCAGCAGCGAGTGGTACGCAAAAAAAGAGCGTCGCGATAAAGCGGCGCGCAGAGAATACTTCGACACGGAACGCAACCGCCGTCAAAGAGGCGATCTTTACATCACCGCGATCATGGACGAGGAGATGAAGCCGAATGATCCACGCTTACGATAAGATTTATCTGGAAAAGGCGCGTGCAGCGCTGGGGCGTATGCTCGACTTTGCCGTATACGATCTTCATATGGACTTGCATGAATTCTGGGTACGGTTTCTGAACAGTGAGATTTGCAGGCGGTTTGAAACCGGCGATTCTTCCGTTTTGGCAGGGATGTCCGGGATAGAAATGGCTTACGCCGTTCTCGGCGACAGCGTGCAGCGTGTCAAAGCAAGACCGACAGCTGACCGCTCCGAGGAATACTGGCTCGGATGGGCGTTGGCTTATTATCAGTGGGACACGGGTATCGCGTTCAAAGATATTTTTGACGCCGACGATATTTTGAAGATCAAAGCGTTGTATTCTCCGTACCACGAGATGGATATCCGACATTTTTGTGATTTGCTCAATGAGATGTACCTCGGGCGAAATCCGGTCACCAACTTGAAGCGCTATCGCTTGAACGCGGGGCTCAGTCAAGCGCAGCTTGCCGAAGAAAGCGGCGTGCCGCTGCGAACGATCCAGCAATACGAACAGCGTCAGAAGAATATCAATAAGGCGCAGGCGGAATATGTGATACGCTTGGCAAAGGCTCTCTACTGTGAGCCGGAGGATCTATTGGAAAAGATACCTCTGCCTATTGAAAGTTAGTTTTGGCTTGTTCACAAAAAGTTAACAATTACCGTGTCATATTTCCCGTAAAGTCGACAAGATGATTATGTTATTGTTTGTGTGGGTTCAAATCGGGACTAATGCCAATACCAAATAAGAAGCGGACAACCTTTAATGAATTTTATTATATACAGGCAATCTTCGCGGTTGATCCCCACAATCCCACGCAGTTGTCTTTACAAATCAGGTCTGCTTACTTTCATGGATCAGTATAATCGAATATGGAACACTTGGCCGCCGTTCAGCTTCCGTTTTGGAACTGTACTCCGGCCTTCTTTTGTTTAAGAAAACTGTCGATTATAGTCCCGATGTGATAACGAACCTCGACA
>CACYSI010000010.1 GCA_902776975.1 uncultured Ruminococcus sp. | reverse complement strand
GGCCTTCCGCTTAGGAGGCGGACGCTCTATCCGGCTGAGCTACGAAGACGTGTATTAAATTTACGATTATTCTACCACATTACCATACACTTTTCAACCGAAAGTGTGTGTTGCAACATTTTCTTAGGAGGCGAACGCTCTATCCTACTGAGCTATTGGCGCGTATCGCGATATTATTGTACAGTATTGCGGCAGGATTGTCAAGATGCGGGAGGTAAGATGCGACAGTGGTCATATTGATGATATAAAACGCTATCTTATTGCATTTCATCACTCTTTGTGATAGAATGGTGGGGCTGTAAATAATCAAAAAAATGAGAATCGAACATGAATAAAAGTTTTGTCAAAGGAATGAAGCACGGTGTGCCGATAATGCTCGGATATCTGAGCGTGTCTTTCGGCTTCGGAGTGCTGTGTATACAAAAGAATCTTTCGATATTAGCCGCCGTAGGCATATCCGTCACTAACCTCACCTCTGCGGGTCAGGTGGCGGGCGTAGGCGTTATCGCGGCAGGCGGATCGCTGATAGAGATGGTACTCTGTCAGCTGGTAATCAACCTGCGCTACTCTCTGATGAGTCTGAGCCTGTCGCAGAAGCTCGACAGCTCGTTCACTCTCCCTCACAGACTTCTCGCGGGATACGGGATCACGGATGAGATCTTCGCCGTGGCGTCCGCTCAGCCCGAGCCGCTGACTCCGCCGTATATGTACGGTCTGATACTGACGCCGTTCTTAGGCTGGAGCTTGGGCACTCTCCTCGGTGCTGTGGCGGGTGATATCATGCCCGCGTCTGTTACCGCGGCGCTGTCGCTGATGCTGTACGGTATGTTCATAGCTATCATCATACCTCCCGCTAAAAAGAACTATAAGGTGCTGATAGTCATACTGCTGTCAGCTGCTTTCAGCGTGGTATTTCACTATCTTCTGCCCATGGTATCTTCGGGCTTCGCGATCATCATCTCCGCTCTCGCGGCGTCTGTCGCCGCGGCGGTATTCTTCCCCGTATCGGATAGCGAGAGAGGGGAGGAGAGCCGATGAGCATAGTCGTATACATAGCCGTGATGGCAATTACCACCTACCTTATCAGAGTCATACCCTTTGCTGCCGTCAGAGGCAAGATAAAGTCGCCGTTCATCAACTCTGTTCTGTATTATATCCCGTACGCGGTACTGTCGGCGATGACCTTCCCCGCGATCTTCTACGCTACCGGCAACACCGTTACATCTATCGTAGGTACGGTGATAGCTCTTGTTATGGCGTACTTTGATCTGCCGCTGATAGTGGTGGCGCTGTCGTCCTCGGCGGGAGCGTTCATTACCGCTCTGATAATCGGCGCAATATAGACGCGGTATAAATATCATCATATCTTTTGAAAAAAGCTCCGTTTTTCGGGGCTTTTCTCTGTTTTTTCGGCAAAGTACGGCTTTTATTGTAGCAAAGTAACTATTGAATAATACCTTTGTTTGTGGTACAATATATAGGATTAAAAAGAGAAGTATGCGCCGTAAAACAGTTTGATGTCGTTTTTGCGGCATTAAGGTGGATGACATGGCTGATAAAAAGTGCAGACTGATAGTGATAGACGGGCTTGACGGTTCCGGCAAGGCTACCCAGAGCAAGCTGCTGGCACAGCGACTGAGTGATATGGGCTATAAGGCTGAGACCGTCAGCTTTCCCGATTATGAGAGCGACTCATCCGCTCTCGTCAGGATGTATCTCGGCGGCAGGCTCGGCAGCAGTCCCGATGACGTCAACGCCTACGCGGCATCGTCCTTCTACGCTGTTGACCGCGTAGCCTCATATATCAACTCGTGGGGCAGAGACTATGCCGAGTATGACTATATCATCGCAGACCGCTACACCACCTCTAACATCATCCATCAGATGGCTAAGCTCCCCGAGGACGAGCGCGACGATTATGTCGAGTGGCTGTATGACTATGAGTACAACCGCTTAGGACTGCCCGCTCCCGATATGGTGATCTTCCTCGACGTCGATCCCGATATCAGCCAAAAGCTGATATACGGCAGATACAGCGGCGACGAGAGCAAAAAAGATATCCATGAGCGCGACTTCAAGTATCTGCTGCGCTGCCGTACCTCTGCTATGTACGCCGCTGAGCATCTGGGCTGGATCACCGTCAAGTGCTCCGAAGGCGGCTCCATGCGCTCTATTGATGACATCGGCGACAGCATACTCGATTTGATAAAGGAGCGTTTTGATGCTTGAGTTCAAGACGCCGACTATAGAAGATAAGGAGCTTATAGACAGCTATTTGAGAGATTGCGGTCAGATAGACTGCGACTCATCTTTTGCTAATACCTATCTTTGGCGCAGACAGTATGATATCCGTATAGCTTTTGACGATGACAGCTTTTACAGAGCTTACTTCAGACAAGGACGCCCTTTTGCGTTTTCTTTGCCTGTCACTAAAGGAGATCTGAGATCTGCGGTGGATAAGGTGATCGAGTATGCCGATGAGAGCGGCGTTAAGACTCAGATGGGCTTTCTCAGCAGCGCAAACTCCGAGCTTATCAAATGTATCTACGGCGATAGGATAAGCGTGCGAGAAGTGCGCGACAGCTTTGATTATATTTACAAGCGCGAGCATCTTGCTTTGCTCAGCGGCAAAAAATACCATGCTAAGCGTAACCATATTTCACGATTTAAGCGAAGCTACAGTGATTGTTCTGTAAAAGAATTAACCAAAGCGAATTTCTGCGATGCTTACAGTGTTGCCGAACGCTGGCAGGCTAACAATGAGGCTACCGGCGAGCTGGAGATCATAAAAGACGCCTTCGACAACTTTGAGGCTCTCGGTTTATTCGGACTCGTCCTGTACGTTGAGGGCAGGTCTGTGGCGATGTGCGTTGCCTCTGAGATCAACGGCAAGGTGTGCGATGTTAATATCGAGAAGGCTGTTGATATAGATGAAGCGTTCGCGGTCATCAACAACGAATTTGCCAAACACTTCGACAAGTACACGCTTATAAACAGAGAGGATGATATGGGTCTTGCGGGACTGCGCAAGTCTAAACTCAGCTATCACCCCGATATACTGTATTCTAAGAGCATAGCGACATTTGAATGAGATGAAAATTCGTAGCGGCTCAATATACAAACTACCAACCACTAACTGCTAACTGATAATGGAGGTATAATATGTTCTACTGCTTTTTGGCCGACGGCTTTGAAGAGACCGAGGCTCTTGCGCCTGTCGATATACTCAGACGCGCCGGTATACCCGTGACCACTGTCGGAGTAGGCTCTGAAATGATCCGCGGATCACATGATATATATGTCAAAGCCGACGTGAATATCCGCGACTTTGAGATAAATGATGATATCTCCGGAGTTATACTGCCCGGCGGTATGCCCGGAGTCAAGAACCTCGACGCCTGCGATAAGGTAAAAGAAGCTGTCTCATACTGCGTATCACATGATCTGTATGTCTGCGCTATCTGCGCGGCTCCTTCGATACTCGGCAGGATGGGCGTGCTCATGAACAAGAGAGCCACCTGCTTCCCGGGGTTTGAGGACGAGCTGCTCGGAGCAAAGGTCAGCGCCGATAAGGTCGTCACCGACGGCAGGATCATCACCGCTAAGGGCGCGGGCTGCGCGCTTGAGTTCGGCTTTGAGATAGTATCTCAGGCTGTCGGCGAGCATAAGGCGGAGCAGGTAGCCGCCTCGATGCAGTGCAGGTGAGCGCGTCTAATCCCGCTTCAAACGATAAGGAATATCTGCGGGATTATTTCTCTGAAAAACGCTTGAAGCTGTGTCGGGAGCTAAGCCGCAAAGAGGCTCTTGACGCCGAGATACAAACGAGGCTTATCATCAGCCCCGAGTACAGGGCGGCTGACGCCGTGCTGGTATATATGGCGCGGCCCACGGAGATCGCCACATCTATGATTATTCACGCCGCTTTAGCTAATAATAAGATCGTAGCGCTGCCTGTGTGTACCGAAAACTCGGGAATGATCTTCAGACAGATCGAAGATATATCAGAATTGAGACCGGGCAGATTCGGCATATTGGAGCCGGACGATAGCTGTCCCGAGTATAAAGCGGACGAAAACACTCTGTGCGTATGTCCCGCTCTGTGCTGCGATATGAGTGGCTTCAGACTTGGCTTCGGCGGCGGATACTATGACAGGTTCTTAGCCGATTTCAAGGGCTGTAAGGCGGCTCTGTGCTACAGCGACGGTGTTATACCGTCCATTGATACCGATGAGTACGATATCGGCATGGATGTTATCCATACCGATAGTTTTACAAGATATATTTAATACAAATTTCCGATACACGGATCAAGATATGTTCGGATCGGTGTGCTGTCGGGAACAAGTATAAGGAGCAAGATTATGAGTGATATTTCACGAAATAATATCCCTGAAGATTCTATTGAGGCTACCCGCCGTAAGAAGATGGAGGAGTTCAGGCGTTCTGCCGATCGCAGCGCTATCAGGGGCGAGTACGACTACAGTGAGCAGCCTGCCGCTGTGTCACAGCCCGAGCAGGAGTCTCAGCCTGCCGAGGAGCCTTCACGCGCTCGCAGCGATTACGAAGATAGATTGAGCCGTTTCGCGGAGGAACCGGAGTCTCAGCGCGAAGAGAGAGTCAGACGCTCATCGTCCGATCCTCAGCGCCGCCGCAAGCGTAATACCGAGATCAACTCCTACTCCGATAACGATACCAAAAAGCGTATCGAGCGTGACTCAAAGAAGGCTCTCAAGCAGCAGCGCAAGGAAGAGAAGCAGATCGAGAAGAGCAAGGCTAAGCGCAACCGCCGTATCTTCAAGCTGGTGTGGATATGCATGATAATCGTAGCGTCGGTGGTGCTCTCTCAGTTCCTGCTCATCGGCATCAACGATCTTCTCGCGATATCCAGAGAGGACAACCCCACTAAGGTGACTATCAGCATCCCCGCCGATCCCACTCTCGACCAGATATCCGATATCCTGTATCAGTCCAACGTCATCAAGCAGCCTAAGTTCTTTAAGATGTACGCGGGCTTTACCTCCGACGTCAAGGACTTCCATCAGGGCAACTTTGAGATAGATACCGATAAGGACTATGAGGCTATCATCAACTTTTTGCAGAGTAACGTAAACCGTACGGATATAGTTAAAGTCCAGATCACCGAGGGTATGAACGTGATCGAGATAGCCAACACTCTGCATCAGGCGGGCGTCGTCAGCGATATCCAGAAGTTCCTCGACCTGTGCAACAGCGATAAGTTCGACGAGGACTTCAAGTTCCTTAAGAATATCTCTAATAAGGATGACCGCTACTATAAGCTCGAGGGTTATCTCTTCCCCGATACATACGATTTCTATTTGGGCGAGGATTCGGAGCTGACTATCACAAGGTTCCTCAACAACTACGAGAACAAGATAGTCCTGCATAAAGAAAAGTATTTCAGCAACTCCAAGAAGACCACTCTTACCGCCGAGGCTGAGTCTACGGGTTACAGTACCGACGAGATTCTTACCATAGCCTCTATCATACAGGCAGAGGCGGCGTCGAGAGACGATATGTACTATATCTCGTCTATCCTGCACAACCGTCTTGAGTACGGCATAGACGCGGGCGTGGCTCAGCTTAACTGCGACTGTACCGTCTACTATCCGTACCGTAAGCTCTCAGACGTGCCCGAGAGCATACGCCCTACGTTCCACTCCTCATACAACACCAACGACTTCAACGGTCTGCCGGCAGGCCCCATCTGCAACCCCGGTACAGAGGCTATCAAGGCGGCTATCAACCCATACGAGACCGAGTACCTGTATTTCTGCCACGATTCTGTAGAAAAGGGCTCCACACCGTACTACTCGGTCACCATCAACGAGCATAACTACTATCTCTCTATCATAGACCACAATGAAGAGTAAGCCCGAGATACTGTCGCCCGCGGGCGATACCGAGAGCTTTGATACCGCGCTCAGCTTTGGTGCTGACGCGGTTTATCTTGCCGGCAGGAGCTACGGTATGCGTACAGCCTCCAAAAATTTTTCTCTTGAAGAATTAAGCGTTGCCTGCAAAAAAGCTCATAAGCTGAACAAAAAGGTCTATCTGACCTGCAATACCCTGCCGCGAAACGCGGATATCCCGGATATGCCCGATTTCCTCGCGGCTGCCGCCGAGTGCGGTACAGACGCCTTCATCATAGCCGATCTCGGTGTTTTCAAAATGGCTGAGAGATACGCGCCCTCTGTCGAGCGCCATATCTCAACGCAGGGCGGTGTTATCAACTACGAGTCTGCCTGCGCGTGGTATGAGCTCGGAGCTAAGCGCGTGGTGCTCGCCAGAGAGACCCGTCTCGATGAGATAGCCGAGATGCGCTCGAAGATACCTGCCGATATGGATATAGAGTGCTTTGTACACGGCGCTATGTGTGTGTCGTTCTCGGGCAGATGTCTGATATCGTCGTTTATGACCGGACGCGACGCCAACCGCGGCGACTGCGCTCAGCCCTGCAGATGGAAGTATCATCTGTTTGAAGAGAACCGTGAGGGACAGTTCTTCCCCGTAGAGCAGGACGGCAGCGGTACATATCTGTATAACTCGCGCGACCTGTGTATGATAGAGCACATCCCCGAGCTGGTACAGGCGGGCGTCAGCAGCCTGAAGATAGAGGGTAGAGCCAAGTCATATTACTACACCGCTGTAACGACCAACGCCTACCGTAAGGCGGTGGACGAGTATTTTGAGCATATTGGTGAGCCCGACTACAGGGTCAGTCCGTGGATAGTCGAGGAGCTCGAGAAGATAAGCCACCGCGCTTATTCAACAGGCTTCTACTTCGGCTCTGAGCCTGGGCAGGAGACCATGGACGGCGGCTACATCCGCCGCTACAACGCCGCCGCGGTATGCGTAGAGGGCAGCAACGACGATATGGTATCCGTCGTCACCCAGCGCAACAAGTTCCTCGTCGGCGATACTTTAGACGTACTGCCTCCCGACGGATACTCGTTTGAGGTCGAGTGCCTGTCGCTGGTCAACGGCGACGGTGAGCAGGTGCCCTCCGCTCCGCACCCCATGGAGCGCCTGTATATGAAGACCGATAAGCCCATACCTAAGGGTTCCGTTATCAGAAAAATAAACCAATAAAACTATTTGCCTTTTTGCTTATAATACTTGCTGTTCGTAATCGTAAGCCGACTTTTTGTAGGGGAGGGTCTTGACCCTCCCGTTTCCCGAAGGGAATAGGTGTTATTAAGTGAACAACAAAGTCAAAGACAGAAAGAGTCCGAGATTGGAGCAATTCGATTATTCATCACCGAGATTATATTTTATTACGATATGCGCGGCAGAACACAAGCATTTATTTGGTTCAATAATCTCTACCACAGAAAACGGCTTTATGCAGCTTAACACCTGTGGAGAGCTACTGAAAAACCATATTGAACGCTTGAAAGGTCGCTATCAGAATGTAGCTGTTACCAATTATGTTATTATGCCTAATCATGTGCATATGATCCTTGATATTGATAACAACAACCGTATCCCCGTGACACAGATAATCGGGTTATTTAAATTAGGATTTTCAAAAGAAATAGGTTTTTCTGCTTGGCAACGCTCTTTTTATGATCACATAATTCGTAACGAAGCAGAGTATAAAAGAATCAATGACTATATTGATAACAATCCTGCCAAATGGACGATTGATAAGTATTACTGTTGATATTCTAAGCGAGATTAATTATAACACCTGTCTTGTTAGGGCGGGTCAAGACCCGCCCCTACAATAAGCGTGATATGATATAAATACAATTGATTATGATAATAATAAAGTGAGGTATAATAAAATGCAGTATATGGGATTGAACGAGCTCAGAGAAAAGTTCCTTTCGTTTATGGAGAGCAAGGGCCATCTTCGTTTGCCCAGCTTTCCGCTCATACCCAAGGACGACAACTCTCTGCTGCTGATCAACTCGGGCATGGCTCCGATGAAAAAGTATTTCACAGGCGAGGTCACACCTCCGCGTAAGCGCGTCACCACCTGTCAGAAGTGTATCCGTACACCCGATATCGAGCGAGTAGGTATAACCGCCAGACACGGCACCTACTTCGAGATGCTCGGCAACTTCTCCTTCGGCGATTACTTCAAGCACGAGGCTACCGCGTGGGCGTGGGAGTTCTTTACACAGGTGCTCGAGATGCCCCGCGAGCTGCTCTACTGCTCCGTATACGAGGATGACGATGAGGCTGTCAAGATCTGGACAGAGGAGGTCGGCGTAGACCCCTCTCATATCGTCAGACTCGGCAAGGAGGACAACTTTTGGGAGCACGGCTCAGGTCCCTGCGGACCCTGCTCGGAGATATACTTTGACCGCGGACCCGAGAAGGGCTGCGGCAAGCCCGACTGCCATGTCGGCTGTGACTGCGACCGTTTTGTCGAGGTATGGAACCTCGTGTTCTCTCAGTTCGAGTCAGACGGCAAGGGCAACTATACCGAACTCGCCAAGAAGAACATCGACACAGGTATGGGTCTTGAGCGTCTTGCCTGCGTTATGCAGGGTGTAGATAACCTGTTCTTGGTCGATACCGTGCAGAATATCATGAAGCATATCTCTAAGATCGTAGGCGTGAACTACGGCGAGGATGATAAGAAGGATATCTCTCTGCGTGTCATCACCGATCATATCCGCTCCACTACCTTCATGATAGCTGACGGCGTTATGCCCTCCAACGAGGGCAGGGGCTATGTACTGCGCAGACTCCTCCGCAGAGCCGCGCGTCACGGCAGACTCTTAGGCTATAACAAGCCTTTCCTGTATGAGGTCTGCGATACTGTTATCAAGGAGAACGCCTCGGCTTATCCCGAGCTTGTGGAGAAGCGTGATTACATAACCAAGCTCATCAGAGTAGAAGAAGAGAATTTCGCCAAGACTATCGACGCGGGTCTCAATTTGCTCGAGTCTATCATCGAGAAGAGAGAGGTCAGCACCCTCAGCGGCGAGGACGCTTTCAAGCTCAACGATACCTTCGGCTTCCCGATTGACCTCACACGCGAGATACTTGAAGAAAAGGGCATCAAAGTAGATGTAGACCGCTTCCATGAGCTGATGCAGCTGCAAAAACAGCGCTCCCGCAAGGCTCGCAAGAACGCCGGCGCGGACGCGTGGCTCTCTGACTCGGTAGACTTCTCTGATATAGAGGCTACGGACTTCATCGGCTACACCGATTATGCGTGCGAGAGCAAGGTGCTCGCTTTAGTCAAGGACGGCGAGCGTACAGACCGCGCTCAGGAGGGCGATACAGTCATCGTCGTGCTCGACCGCACACCCTTCTATGCCGAGAGCGGCGGTCAGATAGCCGACGTGGGCGAGCTCAAGGCGGGCAACTGCCGTATAGACGTCGACGACGTCAAGAAGGATCACGCGGGCGTCTTCATGCACTGCTGTGAGATCACCACCGGTACTCTCGCCGTAGGCGATACCGTAGCGGCTCATATAGACACGGAGCGCAGACAGGATATCATGCGCAACCATACTGCGGCTCACCTGCTGCAGGCGGCGCTCAGAGAGGTTCTGGGCACTCATGTCCAGCAGGCGGGTCAGTTCGTCAGCGAGGATCTGGTGCGCTTTGACTTCACGCATTTTTCCGCCATGACTGCCGAGGAGCTCATCAACACCGAGAAGCTCGTCAACGATAAGATACTCGAGGGCATAGCCGTCACCTGTACCGAGATGTCCATAGACGAGGCAAAGAAGAAGGGCGCTATGGCTCTCTTCGGCGAGAAGTACGGCGATATAGTCCGCGTAGTTGAGGCGGGAGATTTCTCCAAGGAGTTCTGCGGCGGTACCCATGTAGACAACACCGCCAAGATCGGTCTGTTCAAGATCCGTCAGGAGGGCTCGGTCGCTGCGGGCGTACGCCGTATAGAGGCTGTGACGGGTCATAACCTCATCAATTATCTCAACAACGTGACCGCCGCCGTAGGCAAGGCGGCAGACGCTCTCAAGATCAACAACCCCATGGAGATCGTAGCGGGCGCAATCCGTATGATGGAGAAGTTCAAAGAGACCGAGAGAGAGGTCGAAAAGCTCAAGGCAGATATCGCCGAGTATCAGGCCAAGTCGGTATTCGACAACGCCGAGAAGGTCGGAGATACCGCGGTTGTCACCGCTCTGCTTACGGGTACCTCTCCCGAGATGCTCCGCATAACCTGCGCCGAGATCGCCGAAGCGGATATCAGCGTCGTAGCTGTGCTCGCCGCGGTGAACGACGGAAAGCTCAGCTTTGCCTGCGCCTGCTCAAAGGCGGCGATAGCACAGGGGCTTAAAGCCGGCAGCATCGTTCGTCCCGTAGCGCAGATAGCGGGAGGCAACGGCGGCGGCAAGCCCGACATCGCCATGGCGGGCGGCAAGGATCTCACCAAGGCGGATGAGGCTTTGTATGCCGTCAAGGGCATCGTCGCTCAGGTGCTCGGCTGCTGATATAGCTCGATAAACATCGACAACAGTTGAAAATGTTACAGCCGTCAGGATGACTGACCGAGGCAAGTCCCCGAGTAAGCGTCCCGACGGCTGTTTTTTATGAAATAAATATTTGGAAGTTGCACCCATTTATACATCCTTATTCGTTATATAAGTGAAGGGGGCATGGAAGTGGAGCATAAGATCGGTACCGAACAGGCAGAAGCGGTATTTCGCAGATACGCTGATATGATTTACCGCATAGCTCTCCATGATCTCAAAGATCCCGCCGACGCCGAGGATATACTGCAGGAGGTCTGCCTCGTGCTGATGACCAAGCGCGTCCCCGATGATGAAGAGCATCTCAAGCGCTGGTTGATACGAGTCACGATAAACAAATGCAGGGATCTGAGCAGGTCGTTCTGGCGGCGAAACCGTGAGAGCATAGACGACTATGAGCACCTCGAGGCGGACAAGCCTCCCGAGATCATTGAGGAGCTAAGGCAGCTGCCCGAAAACTACAGAAACATCATTTATCTTTACTACTATGAAGAGTACACGGTATCCGAGATAGCTGATATACTGAAGATGAACGTGAATACCGTCAAGTCGGGACTCAGAAGAGCCAGAGAACGGCTCAAGAGCTATCTGACAGACACACAGGTTCGGAAAGGAGACGGCAATGATCAATAATCCATATACCATAGCCGCGGACAGTGTCAGAGCGCCCGCTTATGCTGTCGAGAACGCTATAAGACTTGCTAAGCGCAGAGCCGCCCGCAGAGCTTCGACCCAAGTCAAGGTCGGATATGCGGCAGCGGCGGCGAGCGTAGTCATAGCCGGTACGGCGGGCATACTGTTCATTAACGGCAGCGGCTTTGAGCCGCCGACAAGCCCCTCGCGTGATACACAGACCGCTTCGCTGTCGACTCGGTCGAGTGAGAGCGCTGCTAAGCCTACCGCACAGAGTACAGCGCCGTCAACCTCACAAAATCCCTCCGAAAAGACTGCCGGGAGTACAAAGCCCTCAGAGCCGCTTACAGAGTCGCCGTCTGCCTCGGAGATCTCTCACACGCAGGGCGAGTCTGCTGTTTCTCCGACTCAGACTACTGCATCGGCTACCGAAAAGTCGGCTGTTCCACCGACGGTTAAGCCTACTTCAAAGCCCGCTGAGAAGCCCACTGAGACTGAGAGCGAGATGGTGGAGGTATCTCCCATAGATGTCGAAGTCGACTCGTCACGGCTCTCTGATGACGGAAAGCTCTACTGCGTGATAGCCGAGACAGGCTATGACGTCAACAGCGATCCCGATGCGTTCAGCGAGAACAGGGTCTACTATGTCGAGACTAAGTTCGGGCGATTTAAACAGCCCTTCGGAGCCTGGTGGGTAGACAGCACTTCGCTCGATGACCTGAGCTATATCTTCTACAACTCGGACGGTATAGTGGTATACACCGAGCCTGTCGCTTCGAGATAGCCTGCTTGAACACTGTATTATTTGCCGGTATGACTGCCGGATCAAGGAGTATGATTATGAAGAAAGCATTGTCGTTTATATTCGCGCTTATACTTATCTGCGCGCTTGCCGCCGTAGGCGCTCTCGCCGCGGCTCCCGACCAGCCGGTATATCCCGGATATAATTATTACATTCATTATCCTGTCAGAGTGTGGACGGATAAGCTGCCCCGGTATATCAAGGCGAGCTTTGACTATGACCGCGACTTCGTGGATATAGTGCCCGACTATCCCGACACAGAGGCTTTCAGCTACAACGGCGTCGGTTATACCTTCCCTCTGTCGACCGAAGAATACGGCTCTATGTATGACGTGAGCTACACGGTCGACGATACCGTGATCACCTTTGAGTACAGGCTCAAGAGCGGCTATACCCTCGACGACTATATCACAGCGATCGGCAGGAGCCGCGTGGACGGCGCTCTGTACCCGTTCTCCCTCTTTGATATAGCCATGAAGCAAAAGGTAGTTGTGATAGCTCAGACAATCGATCTCAAGCTCATAGACATTATTGCCGACGACGGCACCGTACTGTATGAAAACGGAGAGAAGAAGGGTGACGTCCGCTGTCAGATGCTCGGTTATCCTTTGCCGAATCTCGACCCCGTGCCGACCTACGCCTCTATCGAGTCTCAGTATAAGTACATGAGCGAGTTTGAGAGCTGGTTTTTTATCACCCCGAGCCAGCTCGATAGCTATGCAGAGCTGTATGACCATATCGGAGAGAACGGCGAGGTCGACTGGGCTATAGTCAAGGCGGCGAAAAAGGACGAGCGGCTCCCCGGACATATTTACTATGACAGACCGTACTACTGGGAGTTCGGCAACAGAGTCATGCAGACTGAATATGAGGGCAGTATCTTCAAGTTCGACGTAGGCTTCTACAGTGTTGAGGACAAGCGTTTTTACGACTTCAACGACCCCGAGATATATAAGCTCGACGGTCTGGAGCGCTACTGGACGGAGATGGGCTTCGGCAGACTGATAGGAGACATGGACGGCGACAATGCGCTGACCGTAGTTGACGCGACCCTCATACAGCGCTGTCAGATCGGGATCATGAGCTACCCCTCCGACGATAAGGTCATACCTAACGATATGGTCGGCAAAAACCTCGAGTACTACTCCGACTTCGATCAGGACGGTGAGCGCGATATCATAGACGCTACCGCCATTCAGCGGTATCTTGTGTATATGCCTTATCGCTGCGCCGACTGGACTCCCTATCCGCACAGGCAGCAGCCTGAGTCCACCGAGTCGACTCAGAGCCCGAGCGTATATATCCCGCCTAAGCCCACCGATCCCGCTCCCACACAGGCTGAGACTCAGCCCGCGACACAGGCGACGGAGCCGGATAATGCTGAGTATACCGAGTTCCCGCAGATACTGAGCCTTGACAGCACGGGCAGGGGCGTAGAGATGCGGCTCAGCCGCGTAAAGGACGCCGAGGTGTACCGCGTTTACAGAATGGACGAGTGGGGAAATTGTACAAGGATAGGTGAGACGTCCGGCGACGTATTCATTGATGAGGACGTCAATGTCGGCGAGAACTACACTTACACCGCCCGCTGCATGAACAGCGAGATGACAGAGTTCACCACCGCTTTCAGCTCTAAGGGCTGGTCGTATACCTATATGCCTCAGCTTAGCAACCCGCGCATCAGCTCAGCCGAGACGGTATCGGACGGCTTGACTATACGATGGAGCGCCGTTGAAGGAGCCGACCTCTACCGCGTCTACAGAGACGAGGGCAGTGGCTGGACTAAGCTCGGCGACACGAGAGATACGAGTTTCACCGATACATCCGCCGAAAGCGGCGTCATATATCGATATACGGTCAGATGCCTGAGCAGCGGGGGCAGAGGCTTCGCGAGCGATTTTTATGATGACTTCAAGGCGGGCATAGGCTATACCCCCGAGGCACAGCCCTCCTACCCCGAGATAACGTGCTTTAAGAGCGTCGGCAAGGGCGTAGAGATACATATAGGCGCTGTAGAGGGCGCTGAGAAATACCGCTTCTATTATAAGAACTCTAACGGCGGCTGGACTAAGCTCGGCGAGACCTCGGACACTGTCTTCATCGACGACGACGTCAACAAGGGCAAGTCCTATACATATACCGTGCGCTGTATCAACAGCGCTCTGACCGAGTTCACCTCGGGCTTCAACAGCAGGGGATGGAAGTACACCTACCTGCCTCAGCTCGACACCCCTCACATCACAGGCTCCGAGATACTCTCGAACGGTCTTAAGATCAAGTGGGGAGACGTTGAGGACGCCGATCTCTACAGAGTATACAGAGAGGAAAATAACAGCTGGGTCAAGCTCGGCGATACCGGCGATACGAGCTATACAGATACGACAGTGCAACCCGGTCAATCATATATTTATACCGTCAGGTGCCTCAGCTGCAAGGGCAGAGATTTCGCGAGCGACCATGACTGGGGACGCAGTCTCGGTATAAGCACTACACCCCGGATCGAGTCGCTTACCGTACAGAGCGATCGTATCAAACTCAAACTGAGTGATAATGAAGTCAAGCGGTTCAATTTGAGGATATACCGCAAGGACGGCGGCAGCTGGCGCAGGATAGGCGAGCTGCCCTATGAGCCTAAGCGCCACGGCGAAGAGGAGAACCGCTACATATGGTACGACTACGACGTAGAGCCCGGAAAGACCTATACCTATACCGTCAGAGAGGTAGATGCAGCCGACGGCAGCTTTGTTTCGTGGTATAATACCGACGGCTGGTCGCAGAAGTACAGCGCCGGGTACTACGCGCCTAAACTGCAGTACGCGATCTTTGACGGTGTTGACAAGATACTTGTACAGGCTGAAGAGAACAAGTTCGGCATCTCAAATTATCTGCTCGAGATATGGAACAACGGCAACTCCGGCACGTCGAACATCACCTCTGAGCCTGTATATCTGAGGTTCGGCGAAATCGAAGAGGGCAAGACCTACGTCGTGTATCTGACCGGACTCGATGACGGCGGCAACAAAGTCACCGCCCGCGGCGACCGCACCGAGATAACCATGATGACTGCTCCCGTGAGTATGCGCGTTGAGAAGACGGGCGAGAGAAAGTACCTTTTTAACTGGACGGGACCGTGGCCCGGCAGCTACGCCGACCGCAACGGCGAGATCGTGCTGATATCCGAAGACGGAGAGATCACCGTCGAGTCCGGACTTGCCTCATATCATAGTTATGAGTTCGACCTCAGCGATTACCCCGAGGATATCAACTGGACATGTATAATGTATAACTGCACTAAAGACGGCATATCCTGCTCGATGCCGTATACGGCTGAGTTCAGGGAGTCCGACTATAACTAAAACCGTATAAAACAGAAACAGGCGGTCTGAGTATCCGTTTTTGGATACCGACCGCCTTAGTCTATATCAGAGCTTTTTATTTAAAATAGTCATTGCGAGGGGCATACCCCGCTGCTTGCAGCGCAAGAGCCCGTAGGGAAGGATTTATCCTTTTAGGCTAATACCCCGCCCGAGCATAGCGAGGGTAAAGTGTCCGGCGGACGTTTCAGTGCTTTCACCGGATAAGTTTATTCAATCTTTTGACAACAGCTCTTGTCTGCTAAGAGCCTCGGCGAGAGACGCGAAGATGAACAGTATCGGCGTGACGATGGGATTGTACAGATTCACCGTAGCCTGAGCGAGATAGCAGATCACTGAGCTTACGAAGATCAGTGTCATAGGATTCTTCTTGGCCGCTTTGATACCTCTGATTATGATCGCGCCCATAAACCCGAGATACGCCGCCAGTCCCAGCGCGCCCTGAGTCAGCAGATAGTTGATATACTCGTTATGAGCGCAGTCGGTAGACGCGTCGCCGAAGCGATCCAGCAGCTCTTCAAAATGCGGTGTGAGTACAAAGTACGCCGTATCGGGGCCCGAGCCGAAAAGCAGATTGAAGATATTGAACTTTCGGTATTCTTCTATACTCACTCTCCACATAAAGCCACGATGTGTGCCCCATCTGTCAGAAAAGCGCAGTATCTTTTCAAAATTACCGAGATCGGTCTCTTTATCCACCGCGCTGTAGTATATGAATAAGCCGATCACAGCGGCGGCTGCTACGCCGAAGATAACACCTAAGGTGATCTGAACCGCCTTGGGCTTATATGATCCGCTCAGCTTGCTGTCGAGTACCTTCAACGTGATATACAGCAGACCGCAAACGATGATCGGAGCGTACATCACGGGGCTGTGCAGTAAAAACTCCTGCATGAACTCAAAGCCCTTGTTGTTATCTCCCAGGGCGAGCGAGATGAGGTGCAGCAGCTTGCCCGAGGCGAACATGATCGTCAAAGCGAGCATATATCTTCTGAGATAAGTATAGCTGCGCGCGCATAGTATCAGCATCACAGGGATGATAACGACCAGTCCGAAGATATCTGAGGTCGAGTCTGCGCAAATCAGTCCCGTATACGCAAAGACTATAGATACCGCGCTGATGACGCGGTTCACCTTGTTTTCGGCAAGCGCAAAGCCCATCATGCTGACAGGCAGGAAGAGGCACATGAAGGTAGCTATGATGTTTTTGTTGCCTATGGTAGAGCCAAAATCGTTTATCGTAGCCTCGTCATAGCCTTTGAGCATACCGAGCGGGTCTATGTAGTAAAAGTTGAGTACGGTCAGCAGAGCGACGATGCTCGATACTATCAGATATACAGCTATAGCGTAGCTCTTGTAGCGATAGTGCCTTGTCAGTACAAAGTACATCAGCATATACGCCGTGAGCAGCAGCAGGCCGTTATTGCGAGCCGATCCTCCCGTCACAGCGTCAGAAAAATGAGCTGAAAAAACAGTGGATACCGCTGCGAATCCCCAGAAGCACAGCATGAGTATATCAGCGCTTGTCAGCGGCATGACGAGATATGATCGCTCTCCGACCCGTTTAGCCTCGGAGCGGTTTATCAGGGCGCATACGGCTACGGATATCGTCAGCACGCCTGTCAGTATCATGTACAGCCAGTATTTGTCTACTCTCGCGTGCGCGTATCTGTCGGTGAGAAACAGCGGGAAAAATCCGAACATTATCAACAGATAGTAGGTTACCAGAGAGTTTGATACAGTGTATTTGTTGCCGGCTGAAGCGTTGTTTTGCTTAGCCGCATCGGTATTGGTTTTCATATGACCGACCTCGGATGCGTTTTAGTTGGTAGTTATTGGTTGGTAGTTGGTGGTTGTTAGTTATTAGTTGGTGGTTTGTGGTTTTTTCGGATAACAGTATTGATCCCGCCCTTAATCGTAACGCAAAAGGGCGGGATTGTCAATATCATTATATGTTATCGTTCAGCGCTGTCTGCGGGCTATCAGCCTTACAGCGTTGAGTACGCACAGGAGGCATACGCCCGTATCAGCGATCACAGCCAGCCACAGCGGAGCTATGTTCAGCACGGCGAGTATTATGATAGCGGCTTTAACCAGCAGAGAGAATATGATATTTGCTTTGACGGTACCCACCGTAGAACGTGATATACGCACAGCTTTAGGCAGAGATGAGAGAGTGCCTGAGCTGAGTACCATATCGGCAGCCTCTATAGCCGCCTCTGAGCCGAGTCCCATAGCCACTCCGCAGTCAGCTTGGCTCAGTACGGGAGCATCATTGATGCCGTCGCCTACAAAGCAGCATGAGCCGTACTTATCCATGAGATCGCCTACTGTCTTCACCTTGTCCTCGGGCAGCAGAGATCCGTGTACCTCGTCTATGGGCAGAGACTGCGCCGCCCTCTCACAGGCATCGGGTTTGTCGCCCGATAGCATCGCTATACGCTGTATACCGAGATCTTTCAGCTCTTTGAGAGCCTTAGCCGCCTCCGGTCTTACGTTTTCGGTGAAGGTGATCACGCCGATCTCCTTATCGTTGACTCGTACCGAAGTACCTCGTTCTCTGTCTGAGCGGCATACGGTCACTGTGTCGCCGCCGCTTACCGCGCTCACGCCGTAGCCTCTGATCTCAGTGTGGCTATTTAATTCTTTTACAGAAATATCATGCTCGTCACAGTAGGTTCTCAGAGCGTTTGCTACCGGATGCTCCGATCTCGCCTCCGCAGCCGCGGCGAGTCTCGCTACCTCGACGGCGGTATATCCGTCTGACGGTACTATCTCGTCTACTGTCATCTTGCTGTCTGTCAGAGTGCCTGTCTTATCCAGAGCCATAGCCTTGACAGATGCGAGTGCCTCTACAAATCTGCCGCCCTTTATCAGCGCGCCCGCCTTGCCTGCCGCGCCTATACCGGCGTAGTAGGAGAGAGGTACCGATATGACGATAGAGCAGGGGCATGATGCCACCAGGCACACCAGAGCCTTGTGTATCCAGCCTGCCCAGTCCCCGGTTATCAGAGAGGGGATGACCGCTATCGCGACAGCCAAGCCTATCATCACAGGCGTATATATCGCCGCGAAGCGGGTTATCAGCTTTTCCCGGCTGCCCTTGTTCTTAGCGCTCTCTTCTACGAGCTTGACTATCCTCGTAGCGGCGCTGTCAGAGTATTCTTTAGTTACGCGCATCAGTACGGCGCTGTCGTTGTTCATCATGCCGCTGAGCAGCTCAGTGCCCTCGGCGGCGAATACAGGTTCGGATTCGCCCGTGAGCGATGATGCGTCTACGGTGGTGCTGCCCTCGGTGATGACGCCGTCGAGCGGCACACGCGTATGCGGAGATATCTGTAAGACTGTGCCTATCTCAACTTCTTCGGCGCGTACCTCGCGTACTGCTCCGTTATCATATATCACAGCCTTATCGGGGCGTATATCGGCGAGGCGGCGTATATCTCGGCGGGATTTTTCTACCGCCTTATCCTCTAAGTATTCGCCTATGCCGAACAGCACCATTACAGCTGCGGCTTCGACAAACTCGCCTAATATCATAGCTGCGACCACGGCTACAGTCATCAGTGTAGTCTCATCTATCCTGCGCTTTATCACCGATCTGACGCCCTCGATAACTACATCGTAGCCCGCGAGGATCGCCGAGATCACGCTCAGGATGTTGCATATAAGCTCGTTGACGGACGTAAAATGATGCAGGATGAACGCCGCAACGAAAAGTACGGCTGAGATGATCAGCAGTATCAACTTTATGCGATTTTTCTCATCGTGACCGTGTTCATGACCGTGTTCGTGACCGTGTTCGTGACCGTGACCATGCTCATGATGATGTACGTGCTCATGGTCGCAGCAGCCGTCGTGACATTCTCCGTGATGATGCTCGTGGTGATGTTCATGATGCTCATCCTTTATCACTACGGTGACGCCGCTCTCTACAGAGTCTACGATGCTCTGCACCTTGTCGCGGATATCCTCCTGATCTGAGTGTATCTCAAGCTCGGAGGTAGCAAAGCTGTAGCTTACCTCGCCAAAGCCGGGAGTTTTGGCGAGCTTGTTTTCTATTTTTGCGGCGCAGTTGGCGCAGTGCAGCCCTTCGAGTATGAATTCGTGCTTCATAGTATCACTTCTTTTCGGGATCATTAAATCAATCTGAGTTTACTCAAGTATATGCTCAAGACCCATCTCAAAGATCTTTTGTATATGCTCATCCTCGAGTGAGTAGTAGCTCTGCTTGCCCTCTCTGCGTACCTTGACCAGATTCTCCTGCCTCAGCACTCGTAGCTGATGCGATACGGTGCTCTGCTCCATGCCTACGATATCGGCGATACAGCATACGCTCAGTTCCTGCTCAAACAGCGCGCACATGATGCGTATGCGGGTGGAGTCGCCGAAAACCTTGAAGAAATCAGCGAGGTCGAACAGCGTGTCGGCGCTCGGCATGGTAGCTTTTATCTTGGCGACTATGTCCTTATGATCTTCGTGAGCCATAACAGCCTCCTATGATTATTAAACACTTGAACATATGAACAATAATTCATATGTTATCATTATATTACTCCTCTTAAGGCTGTATGTCAAGACTTTTGTTGAATTTTCTTTTAGATTGAGCTATAATACAGGTATTATGGTTTTGGAAGTGTTTGTATGAATGTTATTTTTGATATGGACGGAGTCATTTTTGACTCTGAGAGAGCGTACATAAACGCGTACAAAAAGCTCGCGCCGAAGTACGGGATGAATGATTTTGAGATAGTGCACCGCGCCTGCATGGACAGTATCGGCGTTACCCGTCAAAGGACAAAGGAGATTTTCTTTTCTTATGTCGGACATGAGTTTGACTATGACAGCTACCGCGAGGATGTACAGCAGGAGCTGAACAAATCTGAGTATGAGATCAAGCCGGGTGTATTTGAGCTTTTCGATTGGCTGAGAGAAACAGGCGCGCGTGTCGCGCTGGCGTCCTCGACCAGAGAGGTCAGTGTTCGCAAATCTCTCGGGCACGCAGGCTTGATCGATTACTTTGATCAGATAGTCTGCGGCGATATGGTAAGCCACAGCAAGCCGCATCCCGAGATATTTATCACAGCCGCTCAGAGATTAGGCGTCGATCCTTCGACCTGCTACATCATAGAGGACAGCTACAACGGTATCCGCGCCGCTCACGCATCCGGAGCGCATCCGATCATGGTGCCTGATATACTGCAGCCCGATGATGAGATCAGAGGACTCGCCGAGGTCGTACTTCCGTCTCTTATAGAAGTCAAGGATTACCTTGATAAAAACCGATAACGAACTGCGCAAAATACCGCCGCCTCGGATCTCCGAAGCGGCGGTTTAAGTTTGAAACAGTTATTCGGTTGATTTATTCAACATTTACGTTTGGCTAACCGTTGATGACGGCATTGTCAAATGACACTTTTCAATATGCGGGATAAAGACCCGCGGGTAAGCGCATCAGAGCCAGTTCATCGTATCTTCGTAAACGTTGATGTAATCCTGAGCGGAGCGCTCCCAGCTGTTATCGCTCATCATAGCGCGCCACATCAGCTGATGCCAGCCCTCGTTGTCCTGGATACCTGCCAGAGCGCGCTTAACGGCGTTGCACATATCGGCGATATCATAGTTGCGGAAGGTAAAACCGTTGCCGTAGTTATCGGCGCTGTCAAATACGCTGTCCTTAAGTCCGCCTACCTCGCGTACTACCGGGATAGTACCGTAGCGAAGAGCTATCATCTGAGACAGACCGCAGGGCTCCTGCTTACTGGGCATCAGGAAGATATCCGCGCCGGAGTAGATCTTGCGGGCAAGCTCGGGTACAAATCCATGGCAGGTGACGACGCGACCCGGATAGAACCACTGCATATCGCGGAAGAAGTTCTCATACTCCTCATCGCCCGAGCCGAGGATGACGAACTGCATATTGTTGTTGTTCAGCAGATCGGGCAGACCGCCGCGCACAAGGTCGAGACCCTTATGAGCTACCATACGGGTGACCATAGCTACGATCGGGATAGACCAGTTCTGTTCAAGACCCAAGCGCTCCTGCAATCTGCGCTTGCACTCGCCCTTGCCGCTCATATCCTCTTTAGTATAGTTGCAGTAGAGCTGATAGTCGGTTGCGGGATCATAGCTTGCCTGATCTATACCGTTGAGAATACCGCAGAGCTTATAGTGGTTGGCGTTGAGAGCGTGATGCAGACCGTGGCTGTACCAAGGATCCTTGATCTCGAGAGCGTAGGTGGGGGATACGGTGTTGACACGGGTAGAGCAGAAGATAGCGCCCTTCATCATGTTCAGCTTGCCGTCCATCTCGAGGATCTTTGTCTCTGTTGGCGGGATGCCTACGCACTCGGTGTTGACCTCCCAGCCGTACTTGCCCTGATACTGGATGTTGTGGATAGTGAACAGCGACTTGATGTTGTAGTACCACGGATTCTTAGAGTAGAACAGATAGTAGTATACGGGCACCAGAGCTGTCTGCCAGTCGTTGGTGTGGATGAGATCGGGATGGAAGTCGATATAGGGGAGCATCTCAAGGATAGCTCTTGAGAAGAACGCGAAGCGCTCAGCGTCATCATAGAAGCCGTAGAGCTTATCTCTCTTGAAGTAATACTCGTTGTCGATGAAGTAGTAGGTGCAGTCGTTCCAGCGAGCCCAGAACAGACCGCAGTACTGATGTCTCCACGCTACGGGCACGGTGAAGTTTGTGATGAAGTTCATCTGACACTTGAGCTCGTAGGGGATAGTACCGTACAGAGGCATTACTATACGGCAGTCGTGACCTTTGCGGCACACGGTATGGGGCAGAGAGCCCGCTACGTCTGCGAGTCCGCCGCTGCCCGCGAACGGGTTGGCTTCACTCGCGCAGTAAAGTATTCTCATATCTATATACCTCCTAAATATTATACGATTGAACGCTTAGCGATATACATGGGATAGTTCTGTGTGCCCTGCAGCTTTGATGAGCGGCTCACGTTTACATCCTTGTCTACTACTAAGTTGACCAGCTCAGCCTTGTCGCCGATTATGCAGTCCTGCATAACGATGCAGTTCTTTATCGCGGCGCCGTGACCGATATATACGCCCTTGCTGATGATCGAGTTCTCTACGATGCCGTTGATGACACAGCCCTGAGCTATCAGCGAGTTCTTTACGTTACAGTCAAGACCGTAGCGTGAGGGAGCGTCGTCGCGAACCTTGGTATAGATAGGTCTGCGGATATCAAAGAGTTTGTATCTTGTATCGCGGTCCATGATCTTCATGTTGGCGTCATAGTATGTCTTGACTGAGCTTATGATCTCGCAGTAGCCCGTGAGCTCATAAGCGTAGACTCTGTGTCTGTCAAGAGATTTTTGCAGTACATCGCGTACAAAGCTGTACTTTGACTCGGACATAGCCTGACGTACCAGAGCCATCAGCACGGTCTTCTTCATCAGCATCACGCCGATATCGAGGCAGCACTCGCTGTCGTCTACGGGCGAAGCCATGATCTTGGTGACCTTACCGTCGCTGTCAACGTCGAGTATGCAGCGGAAGTCGTCGGTGATCTCTTTGACAGCTTTCTTTATATATACAAAAGTTATGTCGGAGTGATTCTTCTCGGCAAATCTGAGCACCTTGCTGTAGTCCATGTTGTGGACGCAGTCAGACGGGGAGATGAGCACATAGTCCTCGTCGCCGTGCTCGATATAGCCGTGGAGATTGAAGATAGTCTCTACCAGAGTAGCAAAGCTGTGCTCGCCGTAAGGAGGCAGTATGCTCAGACCGCTTCTGCGGCGGGCTAGATCCCACGCGGAGCCGGAGCCTACATGATCCATAAGGGACATGAAGTTCGATTTAGCGACAATGCCGATGTTATTGATGCCTGAGTTTGACATATTTGAGAGAGGGAAGTCTATCAGACGATATTTTCCGCCGAAGGGTACCGAGCCTGTGGAGCGATAAGCGGTAAGCTCGGGAAGGTGCTTTTCGTTGGTGTTAGCGAAGATGAGTCCTAATATTCTGTTGCTTGCCATGATCACACCTCCATATCCTTGTCTATCATCGACTTGCAGGGCACGGTAACGCCCTCGCCGATCTTAAGACCGTCGCCGATTACGGTAATGCCCCAGTCGTCGCGGTTCTCAAGCTCAGTGGGAGCGGCGCCTATCTTCGCTCCGCGTCCGATAGTGGTGTTCTCGGCGATTATCGAGAACTCTACATGAGCGCCGTCCTCGATGACAACACCGGGGAAGAGGATAGACGAGTTTATGACAGCGTCCTTGCCGATGATGACGCCGGGGAAGATGATAGAGAACTCGAGCTTGCCGTCGACGTTACAGCCGTCGGATACCATGGAGTTCTGTATCTCGCCGGTCTCGCCTACATGGTGAGGAGGCATCATCGGATTGCGTGAGTAGATGTTCTTGAGATCGAGCTGGAGGTTGGGATCCAGCAGATCCATGTTAGCCTCCCAGAGGCTGTCGATAGTGCCGACATCCTTCCAGTAGCCGTCAAAGGGGTAAGCGACCATCTTCTCGCCCGATTCGAGCATGAGCGGCAGTACGTCCTTACCGAAGTCGTTATGAGAATCGGGATTCTGAGCGTCCTTTATAAGGTACTCGCGAACCGTCTTCCAGCTGAATACATATATGCCCATAGAGGCGTTGGTGCTCTTGGGATGAGCCGGCTTCTCCTCGAACTCATAGATAGTATTGTCTTCGTTTGTGTTGAGTATGCCGAAGCGCGACGCCTCTTCCATAGGTACGTCCATGGCGGCTATGGTACAGGCGGCGTTTTTCTCTTTGTGGTAGTCTATCATCGCGGCGTAGTCCATTTTATAGATATGGTCGCCGGACAGTACTACTATATAGTCGGGATCGTAGCGGTCAACAAAACCGATATTCTGATATATCGCGTTAGCGGTGCCGCTGTACCAGTCCGAGCCCTCTTTGCTCTCATAGGGCTGCAGGCAGGTAACGCCGGAGTGGATGCCGTCGAGATCCCACGGCTGACCGTTGCCGACATATTCGTTTAGTTCAAGCGGCTGATACTGAGTCAGTACGCCTACCGCCTCGATACCGGAGTTGATGCAGTTCGACAGGGGGAAGTCGATTATCCTGTATTTGCCTCCGAAGGGGACGGCGGGCTTAGCGATCTTCTTGGTGAGCACGCCGAGTCGCGAGCCCTGACCGCCTGCCAGCAGCATAGCCACTACTTCTTTTTTAGGTATCATTGTTTCCTCCAAAATCCAGCTCTGAGCCCCGTCTGCGCGCGGGGCTCAGTTCTTTAGTTTATATCGTTACATCCGTATGTCGTGAGACATGACGAAATGTCAGACACGGATCAGTCTTTCTTGTCCGCTTTCTTAGCCGCGGCTTTCTTAGCGGGAGCCTTCTTGGCAGGAGCCTTCTTAGCGGCGGGCTTTTTGGTTGCGGCTTTCTTTTCCGCGGGCTTCTCATCCTTCTTTGCCTCGGCCGCCTTAGCCGCCTTCTTAGCTGCGCGTGTAGCGGCTGCCTTTTTAGCTGCCTCTTTACGCTTCTCGGCTGCCTTAGCCGCGGCGATCTCCTTGGGGCTTGTCTCTTTCTTCAGGCACTTGAGGTACAGAGCGCTCATCGGAGGCAGGTTGAGGTAGATGCACTGGTCAAAGCCATGCATAGACTCGTCTACGGTATGGATATCACTGCCGTTGGACTTGCCGGTGCCGCCCCACTGCTCGTCGTCGGAGTTGAATACCTCGCCGTATACTCCGAAGTCCGGTACGCCGATACCGTAGTTCTCACGGTACATGGGCTGGAAGTTGCAGACAACGATGATGTTGTTGCCCTCTTTGTCTATGCGGCGGAACGCGATAACGCTCTGCTGATAGTCGTCGTGATGGATCCAGTTGAAGCCTTCCCATGTAAAGTCGACCTGATACATGCAGGTGTTCTCTTTGTAGAACTCGTTGAGAGCGCGGAAGAAGTCGTTGAGCTTTTTGTGCTTCTCAAAGCCGAGCAGACCCCACTGCAGTTCTTCGGTGGAATTCCACTCGTCGAACTGACCGATCTCAGCGCCCATGAAGGTGAGCTTCTTGCCGGGATGAGCCATCATGTATGACATGAATACGCGTACGCCCGCGAACTTCATATCGTAGTCGCCGGGCATTTTATTGATCAGCGAGCCCTTGCCGTATACTACCTCATCGTGGGAGATAGGCAGCAGGAAGTTCTCGGAGAAAGCATAGAGGAAGGAGAAGGTGATGCTGTTGTGGTGATAGGGTCTCCACAGCGGATCGAGAGACATATAGGACAGCATATCGTTCATCCAGCCCATGTTCCACTTGTAGTCAAAGCCGAGACCGCCGTCGGATACGGGACGGGATACCATCGGCCATGAGGTGGACTCCTCGGCGATCATCATGACTGTGGGATGATGCAGATGGACTGCGGTGTTGAGTCTCTGGATGAACTCTACAGCCTCGAGATGCTCGTGGCCGCCGTACTTGTTGGCTACCCACTCGCCGTCTCTGCGGTTGTAGTCGAGGTAGAGCATGGAAGCAACGGCGTCAACGCGGATGCCGTCCACATGATACTTGTCGAGCCAGAACATAGCCGACGATACGAGGAACGAGATGACCTCATAGCGGGCGTAGTCAAAAACATAGGTGCCCCACTCTTTGTGCTCGCCCTTGCGGCTGTCCTCATACTCATAGCAGTGGATGCCGTCGAAGCGTCCCAGACCGTGAGCGTCCTTGGGAAAGTGCGCGGGAACCCAGTCGAGGATGACGCCGATACCCTCCTGGTGGCAGCGGTCGATGAAGTTCATGAACATATCGGGAGAGCCGTAGCGGGATGTGGGAGCATAGTAGCCTGTTACCTGGTAGCCCCATGAACCATCAAAGGGATACTCGGTCATGGGCATGAACTCGATGTGAGTGTAGCCCATCTCCTTTACATAGGGGATAAGCTCGTCTGCGAGCTTGTCATATGAGAAGGTGTTGCCGTCGGAGTACTTGCGCCATGAGCCCGCGTGTACCTCATAGATGTTGACCGGGTTCTCAAAGTGGTTGTGCTCCGTCTTATACTTGTACCACGCTTCGTCATTCCACTGATACTTGTTATAGTCGTAGATGATAGACGCGTTGTCGGGTCTTGTCTGAGTGTGGAACGCGAAAGGATCGGATTTGAGGATCTTCTCAAACCAAGGCGTCTCTACACAGTACTTGTAGATAGCGGTCTCGCCGAGGTTGGGGATCCAGCACTCCCAGACGCCGCCCTCGGAGATCTTGTGCATATGGTTAGCCATCTGATCCCAGCCGTTGAAGTCGCCGACTACAGATACGGTGAGAGCGTTGGGAGCCCATACGCGGAACATGGTGCCCTGACAGCCGTCGATCCAGAAATCATGCGCGCCTAAAAAGTCGTAAATGTGTACAGCGTCGCCTCCGTGAAACAGATCAAGGGGGAATCTTTCGTCATTTAATACATAATTCATAATTTGACTCTCCTTATAGTAAGAATTGTACATAAAGATACAAGAATATAATATCAAACTTTTAGGTGAATTTCAAGTAAAAATCAAAAATAAACGTCAAATTTTTAGTGCAGTTTTTATAAAAACTGACAACTCACTGGTCATAATGTACAATTGGCAAGGATTTTTTCATAATAAATGTACAAAGCAGGTCTTACGCGAGCGTCTTATGAGCACATTGCTTTTGTGCAAGATGCGCAAAAATGCATTTGCTCAACAGTGGTTTATATAACAACAGCATAATTCTGTAGGAGAATTTTACCTCTGCCGCAACCGATAGATCAATGCTTTTTTTGCCGATATTTTTCTTGACAACAATTAAATTATATATTATTATTAGTAACGTGTGATAATAGTGTTTGTATAACTGTTATTATGCCCGAATATTGCGCCGCAGAGCGCAGTGTTCATATTTTTCAATTAGACTCTCTTAGAGAGCCGTTATATATAGATATTTTTACAATTTATTACCATTTTCTGCCGCCTGTAAGCATTGAATGATCTTATAGATTTAGTGATTACCCCTGCGCGGATGAACTGTTTTTCCGTCCTTTACGGACGTTTGGTGATACAAAACTGAATATCTGAAGTAACGGCACCGTGAGTTGAGTTTGATCAGAAGAATCAAATCAAGGAGGTGTCAAATCATGAATGCTTTGAGTATCATCCTCATAGTAGTCGCCTTAGTTTTAGGCGGAGGACTCGGCGCTTTTTTCGGCAACAGATACCGCAAAAAGGTAGCCGAGGCTGAGATAGGCAGCGCTGAGCAAGAGGCTAAGCGCATCGTATCCGACGCTATGAAGACAGCCGAAGCAAAGAAGAAGGAAGCTATCCTTGAGGGCAAAGACGAGGTCCATCGCCTCAGAAACGAGAGCGAAAAGGAGATCGCCGACCGCCGCAAGGAGGTACAGCGCCAGGAGCGCCGTATCCAGCAGAAAGAAGAGACCCTCGACCGTAAGCTCGATAATGTAGAGAAGAAGGAAGAGAAGGCCAACAAAAAGATCAAAGAAGCCGAGGGACGACTCGCCGAGGCGGAAACAATCAAGAAGAGTCAGTTTGAGATGCTCGAGAGGATCTCGGGCTACACCGTGGATCAGGCTAAGGCTTATCTGCTCAGCCAGCTCGAGAGCGAGCTCAACCGTGAGAAGTCGCTCAAGATCATGGAGTATGAGCAGCAGCTCAAGGACGAGTCCGACAAGCGCGCCCGCAACATCATCTCGCTCGCTATCCAGCGCTGCGCCGCCGACCAGGTAGCCGAGGCTACCGTATCGGTAGTGCCGCTGCCCAACGACGAGATGAAGGGTCGTATCATCGGACGTGAGGGCCGCAACATCCGCGCTATCGAGACGATGACAGGCTGTGACCTCATCATCGACGATACGCCCGAGGCTATCACGCTGTCGTGCTTTGAGCCGGTCAGACGTGAGATCGCCCGCGTAGCTCTCGAAAAGCTCATTTCAGACGGCCGCATCCATCCCGCAAGGGTGGAGGAGATGGTCGAGAAGGCTCGCCGCGAGGTAGAGGCGAGCATCAAGCAGGCAGGCGAACGCGCCGTACTCGACGCGGGCGTACACGGTCTGCATCCCGAGCTTGTCAAGATACTCGGCAGGCTCAAGTACCGTACCAGCTACGGTCAGAACGTACTGAACCACTCGCTTGAGGTCAGCTATATCTCAGGTATGATCGCCTCGGAGCTGGGGCTTGATCCCAAGGTAGCCAAGCGCGCGGGTCTGCTGCACGATATCGGTAAGGCGCTCGACCACGAGGTCGACGGCAGCCACGTCGAGATCGGCGTAGACATAGCCCGCAAGTATAAGGAGAGCGACGCTGTAGTACACGCTATCCAGGCTCACCACGGCGACGTTGAGGCTAAGACGGTAGTAGCCTGCATCGTACAGGCTGCCGACGCTATCTCAGCCGCCCGTCCCGGCGCGAGACGCGAGAATCTCGAGAACTACATCAAGAGACTCCAGAAGCTCGAAGAGGTCGCGTCATCCTTTAAGGGTGTTGATACATCATTCGCTATCCAGGCAGGTCGTGAGATCCGTATCATGGTCAAGCCCGAGCAGGTCAAGGACGATACCATGCCCGCTCTCGCGCGCGATATCTGCAAGAAGATCGAAGAGGAGCTCGATTATCCGGGTCAGATCAAGGTCAACATCATCCGCGAATCCCGCGCTGTTGACTTCGCAAAATAAGACAAAGACTAAAGCGCTGCTTTCGGGCAGCGCTTTACTTATACCGTTATTTTTCGTATGATACTGTCAGTAATCCCATTCGGGGATGTATTTTTTGTCGGCGCTTTCGAGCTCCTGCGCGTAACCGTCGAGTCCGATATCGTACAGCTTATCGAGCACCTTCATATACTCTCTTTTAGTCAGCCTCCTGTTGATATCGGGATGCTGTTCGGCTTTGCCGGCAGGCATATATTGCGCCATCAGGCTGACGGGGACACGCGCGCCCCATCTTTTCCGGATCGTTTCCAGAACAGCTAAACTGTTTTTAACATGAGATGGCAGGACAAGGTGTCGTATTATCACGCCCTTCTTCATCAATCCGTTTTCGATGTCTGTTTGGGGCTGCTGACGTACCATCTCGTCTATAGCGGCAGATGCGATCTCGAAGTAATCGGGACATCCCGAGAGTCTGCCCGCGAGCTCGTTGTCGCTGTATTTGAAGTCCGGCAGGTATATATCTATTATGCCGTCGAGCCGTTTGAGAGAGTCGACCTTTTCATATCCCGAGCTGTTATATATAATAGGAAGAGAGGGTCTGTATATGTCGAGGCTTTCTATGATCGCATCTATATAATGGGTTGGAGTCACAAACTCGATATTATGCACTCCCATACTCTCGAGCCTCTTGTACTCTTCGCTCAGCCGGTACGGAGTCACGGTCTTGCCCTGAGCGAGAGCCGATATCTCATAATTCTGGCAGAATACACATCTGAGACCGCAACCGCTGAAAAATATCGTGCCCGCTCCGTTTGTGCCGCTTATCACGGGCTCCTCGTCATAGTGCGGAGCTATGCGCGCGATCTTCGGCAAAGCGCCCACACCGCATACTCCGTATTTGTTTTCGCCTCGATCGACATTACATTCTCTCGGACATAGATTGCAAAGCATATGCTCACCGCCTGTTTGATATACCTATATAATAGCATATTTCGCGCGATAAATCTATACTTCAAAATCGTACAAGAAATCCTCTATAGCCTCATCAAGCTGCGACAGCTCAAGGTGCTCGTTGTTGAATGTGTACACGAGCGCCTTTATCTTGTATTTGTCTGTAGTAACGTCGCTTATATAGCGTGATCTTCCGCTTTCGAATGCCGCTATGCCGTATGTGTGATAGTGTCCGCCCTCACCGTCGGATCTGATCTCAGGAAACCAAGCATATTTAATCACTTACCCACCTCATGTGAACTTTGTTCACCATGTGAAATAATATCACCATTTTACATTAAATGCAATACTTTCAACAGAAATGTAAATAACGTTACAGAAATCTACATTTTTTGCCTATTTGATTACAAATCCTGTCTGATCCCGCTATTGAAAATACCGTCTGAATATGATATGATATTATAACAGAAATTTAAACGTTACCGCGTGTTTCTTGCGGCGTTTGTACTTATTTTGATAGAAGAGTTCGGTTTTGATATGGAAAATATGATCTACGCGGATGATCTGCGAAAAGAGTTTAAAAAGATAATAAAGGAGCCGGGGATAAAAGGCTCGGTCAAGGCGCTGTTCAAGCCGCATAAGGAGATCGTCAAAGCGGTGGACGGCATAACTTTCTCCGTTCCCAAGGGCGAGATACTCGGTTTCATCGGTCCTAACGGAGCGGGCAAGAGCACTGTGATAAAGATGCTGACAGGTATACTTACTCCTACCTCCGGCACCTGCCGTATCAACGGCAAGATACCTCAGGAGGATCGCAAGAACTATGTGCGCGAGATAGGCGTAGTTTTCGGTCAGCGTACTCAGCTCTGGTGGGATCTTGCGCTCAGAGAGACCTATGCCGTACTCAAAGAGATATATCAGGTGCCCGACGATAAGTATAAAAAGCGCATGGACTTTCTCAATGAGGTGTTGGAGCTTGACAGCTTCATCACCAGTCCGGTGCGTACCTTGTCGCTCGGCCAGCGTATGAGAGCCGATATAGCCGCCTCGCTGCTCCATTCGCCTAAGGTACTGTTCCTCGACGAGCCTACTATAGGCTTGGATGTAGTTGTAAAAGAGAATATCCGCAACGCTATCCGCAGGATAAATGCCGAAGAGGGTACTACCGTTATCCTCACTACTCATGATCTGTCCGATATCGAGCTGCTGTGCGAGCGTATCGTCATGGTTGATAAGGGCAAAAAGGTGTTTGACGGCGCTATCTCTGAGCTAAAGCGCGATTACGGCGACGTAAGGACGCTCAATTTTGAGCTTGTGAACAGCCCCGACTTCAAGCTGCTCGACTATAAGAGAAGATTCAATCTGACCGATGACGATATCAGCGTCGAGCGGGATAAAGGCACGGTCAAGGTGCGTTTTGATACCGCCGCTGTCAGCGTAGAAGAGATCATTTCATATACCCTTTCAACAGTCCATGTTAAGGATCTCAATATCAAGGATGTTGAGATAGAGGAGATCATCAAGAAGCTGTACAGGAGAGAGGTGCGCGTATGAGCCGTGTCAGACGCTTTTTCCGCACCTATATTCCGTTCAGCAGAGCAGGGATACAGGAGGCTGTCGTATACCGCGCCAATTTCATTTGCTTTCTGATAGGCGAGATAATGTCGGCTTTCATCATGTATTTTGTGTGGAAGGCGGTATTTCTCAGCAGCGGCAGCGAGACCTTCATGGGCTTTACCATGGAGGATATGGTGGTATATCTGTTCATTTCCTTTCTCACGGGTTATTTGACATACTCGGACGGCGCTTTCGCTGTAGGTGAAGAGATAGTTGACGGATCTATAGCCGCGAGGATGATCCGTCCCTGTTCCTTTGAGATGTGCTTTTTGTTTCAGGAGCTGGGCAACAGGCTGATATCCGTATCCATGATATTTGTGCCGATTGTAGCCGGTGTTGAGATATACAGATACATCACCTGCGGCGAGCTGAGATTCAACATCGTATACTTTTTACTTTATATAGTAAGTCTGCTGATAGCGTACATGATATCTTTCTATTTTAATGTATGCTACGGCTTTATGGCTTTCTTCTTCAAAAATCTGTGGGGTACGACGCTTATCAAAGAGACACTGGTCGGCTTTCTCTCGGGAGCCGTAGTTCCGCTCGTTTTTTTGCCGTCGGGACTCGCGGCTGTACTCAACTTTCTGCCGTTCGCGTCGCTCTCTTACACTCCCGTGATGATATACATGGGGATGTACACATATCCTCAGATAGCGATGAGGCTCGGACTGCAGCTGTTCTGGATGGTAGTTATGTTCGGTGTCTCCAAGCTCATCTGGCGATCTGCCGTCAAGCGGCTTGCGGTACAGGGGGGCTGATCTATGAGATACTTCAGACTTCACCGTATATTCATCGCTCAGTACCTCAAAAAGCTGATGGAGTACAAGGCGGACTTCTTGCTCGGCGCTGTAGGTCTGCTTTTCGCTCAGGCTATACAGCTCATATTCATCGGCATTATTTTCAGTCAGATACCCGACCTCAGGGGCTGGACATATGAGCAGATACTCTTTATATACGGCTTTTCGCTTATCTCAAAGTCCCTCGACCATCTGTTCACGGATAATCTGTGGATGGTTGGCTACAGGATAATCCGCAAGGGCGATTTTGACAAATATCTGACCAGACCCATAAACACTCTGTTCCATGTAATTGCCGAGAACTTTTGCGTGGATGCGTTCGGCGAGATGCTCACCTGCGTGCTGCTGCTGTGCGTCTCTATCCCTAAGCTCAATATGCCGTTCCACTGGTATACGATACCTCTGTGGATAGTGGCGGCGATATTCGCCACACTCATATATACCTCGCTCAAGATTATTACCGCGGCAATAGCGTTCTGGACTAAGTCGAGCGGTCATATCACTCATATGCTTTATATGGCTAACGATTTTTCAAAGTATCCTGTTTCTATATATAACAGGTTCGTGCAGATCGTTATTACATATATATTGCCGTTCGCGTTTACCGCGTATTTCCCGGCGAGCTATTTTCTCACGGGCAAGGATCCGCTGTTCTGTATCGGCGGTACGGTCGTAGCCGGCAGTTTATTGTTCGCGCTGGCGCTGTTTGTGTGGAACAGAGGGCTCAAAGCGTATGAGTCGGCAGGCTCGTAAATGATAAATGACGCTCAGATAAATGGTGCTTATATGAAAAATCCGTTTATTCTTATTTCGGACACTGACAAAACTGAATATATCTCAGCGCGATGCTCACTCAACCGCGCCGTGCTTGCCGAGCTGCCGCTGCGGGGGATAGACGACGAGATCGAAGGCATGGATTTCAAGCGGATCTTTTCTACTCCGTCTATCGTAGCCGAGATACGCGCGTTATCGAAGCGTTACGGTATAGATGTATCCGACAAATCCGATAACGACCTGCCTAAGATACTCTCTGAGGGCATTGTATCGCCGGACGCGCGCCTGAGACAGCTCTCTGAGCGTATCGCAGAGAAGTTCGGCAAGCGCTTGGGATTGATCCTGCTTACGCTCAGGACAGGCTTGCCGGCTAACAGAGCCGCCCGCGCCGACTGGGACAATAGCTGCTGGAGATTCTGGGCGGAGCTCGATACGATCATCCTCACAGGCGGACTGGCGAGCTCCATGCTCGGCAGACGCTTTAAGGAGCATATCCATGCTGTTTTTGATAAGGCGGGAGTCAAGCCGTATCATGTGACTCTGTTTGACAACGGCAGATATCTCGGAGTGATGGGTCTCGCTCAAAGACTGATGATAGATAATACCTCGGCGCTTGTGCTCGATATGGGTCATACGGGCATCAAGCGCGCTCTCGTGCGTAAGGGGATAGGGGAGATATCGGGATTCACCCCGATGAGCAGTATGCCTTCGGAGTATATGCGGAGCAAATTCGACAGCGACAGTGATAAGCTCAATATGGCTGTCGAGCTTCACAGGCGGATAGTTAATATCGTTACATCTTCATACAAGGAGCTTTCAGTGCATGAGTCCTTGGATGATACCGTTCTGATCAGTATAGCTAACTATGTACACAGCGGAGTTTTGAACCCTGAGCGCGGAGGCTACGCAAAATTATCTGCGCTCGGCGTCAACTACGCGTCGGTGCTCGAGGAGGATCTATCCGGAGAGCTGCACAGGAACATCAAGGTCAGGCTCGTGCATGACAGCACGGCGGCGGCGCTGTATTTTGAGGGCATGGACAACTGCGCGTGCGTAACACTCGGCACAGGCTTCGGAGTAGGTTTTCCCGATCTTAAAATATAATGAAATCTATCAGAAAGAGGACGCTTAGTGCCGTCCTCTTATTTTGTGTTTGAAATAGGCGCAGATTATTTTGTGCAAAAAAAGACTTGCTTTGTCATAATCAACAAAAAAAGAGCAAAAAGATTGTGCAAAACAGCGTCGGCAAATCTTCTTTTTTTCATTTATTTATTGTTACTGTTATGTTATAATATCTTTAATTGGAATAGTATGTGTTCCATTAGTACGTATTTTTTAAAGGAGAGGATTACATGAAAATTCGTAGAATGATCTCTGTAGTTCTGGCTGTGCTCATGCTGGCTTCTCTCTTCACCGTCGCGGCTTCTGCCGCTGACTCTGATGTAGCAGAAACAGGCGCGGCTAACTCGAGCTACTTAGAGAACTATGCCAAGGCGGCTGTCGAATCGGGCGAGACCCTCGGCGCTGTCTACACTCCCGCCGCTACCACCTTCAAGGTGTGGGCACCCGAGGCGGAGTCGGTGATGGTAAAGATGTTTACCACCGGTACCGACGCTGAGTCCGGCGCTTCTACCGTAGGTACGTTCCCCATGACCTACAACAGCAGCACCGGTATCTGGACTCTTACTAAGTCCGGCGACTTCAAAGACAAGTATTACACCTATCTGGTTACCAGAAGCGGTGTAGTAAAAGAGACCGTTGACCCCTACGCAAAGGCTGTAGGCGCTAACGGCGACCGCGGCATGGTAGTCGATCTCGACTCCACCGATCCCGACGGCTGGGACAAGGACTCTCATGTCCTGTTCAGCAACCCCGGCGACGCTGTCGTATGGGAGATTCATGTCCGTGATTTCTCCATCGACGTATCTTCCGGCGTAAGCGAAGCTAACCGCGGTAAGTACCTTGCGTTCACAGAGGGCAACACCACCGTTAACGGCGAGGGCAGGATCGCTTCCTGCGTTGACTATCTCGTTGAGCATAACGTAAACTGCGTACAGCTCATGCCTATCGAGGACTTTGCTTCGATCGACGAGACAGACGCCCGCGTAAACCGCAACTGGGGCTATGATCCCAAGAACTACAACGTTCCCGAGGGTTCTTATTCTTCCGATCCCTACAACGGCAACACTCGTATCACCGAGTTCAAGATGCTCGTTCAGGCTCTGCATGACCGCGGCATCTCCGTAGTAATGGACGTTGTTTACAACCATACCTTCGTTCGCGAGGGTTCTCCTTTCTCCAAGACTGTTCCGAAATACTACTATCGTATGTCCAATATGAACACCAATTCTTACAACAACGGCTCAGGTCTGGGCAACGTTCTGTCCACTGAGAAGGCTATGACCCGTAAGTTTGTACAGGATTCTTTGGTATACTGGGCAACCGAGTATCATGTCGACGGTTTCCGTTTCGACCTGATGGGCTGCCACGACAGACCCGCTGTACAGGCATGGAGAACCGCTCTTGACGCTGTTGACTCCCGTATCCTTATGTACGGCGAGCCTTGGGCAGGCGGCTCCGACAACGGTATCTCTAACGCCGTTTCCAAGTCCACCATGTCTCAGCTGACCAGAGTCGGCGCTTTCAACGAGGGCTACTCCGACGCTCTCAAGGGCAGCCACGAGACAGCTACAGGTACAGGCTTCCTCAACGGCGGCGCTGCTACCGAGATCCTTAAGGCTGCCGGCGGCACCGCTACCGATTTCAGCGGCGCTAAGGTCGAGCAGTTCATCAACTACACCGACAACCACGATAACTGGACGTTATTTGATAAGATATTAGCGGCTAACAAGACAGCTAATTTCAAGACCGCCAAGGACGATCCCACACTGTATGATAAGAACAAGTCTATCGTAGACAATCCCAGCGCTCAGGTGCTCGGACAGATGAAGATAGGTTTGACATCCGCTCTTACATCACAGGGTATCCCGTTCACTGTAGCGGGTACTGAGTTCGCTCGCACTAAGTACGGCGATCAGAACTCCTACCGTTCACCCGACAACATGAACGCGATCAACTGGAACCGCGCTGAGAAATACGCTGAGATCGCTAACTATTACGCGGGTCTTGTCGCTATCCGTAAGGCTGTATCCGCGTTCGGCGACACTACAGCTAACGCTGTTTCTACAGTATCAGGCGCTACCGCATGGCAGATCACAAACAGCAAGAGCGGTCAGTGGAACAAGGTCATCGTTGCCCTTAACCCCACATCCTCCGCTAAGTCTATCACCTGCTCAGGCTCATGGACAGTAGTAGCTAACGGCACCAAGGCAGGCACCACCTCCTTAGGTACAGCGTCCGGCAGCTACAGCGTACCCGCGTGGAGCAGCGTTGTACTGGTCGATTCCGCGAGCTTCGGCAACTACAGCCAGCCCGCTCTCGGTACTGCTTCTCTGACAGTTGAGCATTATACACGCGACTCGGCTTCAGGCTCTTACACCAAGGCTCTCACCGAGACAGCTAAGTATAAAGAAGGTCAGACATGGCGCGCTTCCAAGAACCTCGCGCTCCTCTTCGACCACAACTTTGACAAGGCTGAGTCTACTGCTTCCAACGCTACCTACGGTACCGCTACAGCAGGTCAGAACATCACTGTTAAGTTCTATTACACCAGAAGCATCGCTTCGGGTTATCTGACAGTAAACTTCCTGAACACTTCTTCTAACGCTTCTGTCAAGACTCCGATGAAGTATCGCCTGCATGACGGCGACGCTTACTCTATCCCCGCAACTCCCGTACAGGGCTATGAGCTCGATACCTCCAAGTATCCCGCTAAGTCCATCGGTACTTTTGACGCTTCAAATCCCCCCACGTTCAACTTCTACTACAAGCCTCTCTCCAACCAGACCACTAAGGTACACTACTACAATACTAAGGGCTGGAGCTATGTAAACGTTTACGCTTACGACGATCAGGGTAACGAGGCTCTGGGCGCTTGGGCTACACAGAGTAAGAAGGATAAGATGACGGACGATCCCGATCAGGCTGACTCTAAGTGGCTTGTCAAGGAAGTTCCCACCACAGCCTGCTATGTAATGTTCCATGACGCTACCAACCAGGTTCCCGATCAGGGCGAGCCCGGCTACGCCGTAGCAGGTGAGGCTTGGATCAAGGACGGCGTTGTAACCTTCAGCTGCTCCGTAGTGACATCTCATATCGACCTCGAGACCGGTTCGGTTCTTTCTCCCGACGTCAAGAAGGATTATTCAAACGTTGGTTCAAACCAGACTTATACAACTTCCGCAAACAACAACCTTAACCGCAACTACGTTGCTCCCGCTCTCGCAAGCGGCTTCTATCAGGCGGGCGTCCTCAACGCTGTATATCTCTACACAGACGCTAAGCCCGTAACCGATAAGCAGATGTACGGTGATCTCGACAACGATGGTTATGTAACTATCATGGATGTTACCGTATTACAGAGAGCTAATGTCAAGATGATCACTCTTACTGCCGATCAGAAGACTGTTGCCGATGTAAACGGCGACGGCGCTGCGGATGCCGTAGACGCAACCACGATCCAGCGTTACCTCGCTGAGATCAAGGTCAAGGGCTCCAGGGTCGGTCAGATCGTAGGCGAGGCTCCCGTAGGCGAGCATACCTATGATGAGTTCCTGACAGTTTACAACCAGCTCAACAGCGGTCTTGCTCAGTATCCCTCCGCTACATACGGTTCGGATCCCTACTATCAGGCAGCAGCTGCCGCTCTGAACACATATCGCGCTACCAGCATGGATCCGAGCGCAGACCCCGATGATATCGACGCGGGTTATGACGCTTGCTCCCAGGCTCTCGCGGGTCTTGCCAATATCCAGAAGACCGATCCTACCACACCTCCCACACCCGATACAGTTACACTGTACTTCTCCAATAACAAGGGTTGGGACGGCGTAAACGTATATATGTGGTCTGACGGCGGCGAGTCTACCGCATGGCCGGGCGTTGCGGCTACATATGTAGGCAACAACGATTACGGCGAGGGCATCTACAGCGTAACAGTTGATACCAACCAGTATGACAAGGTCATCTTCAACGGCTCAGGCGGCCAGACAGAGGACGTAGATGTAGCATCCGCCGCGGCTCAGGGCTGCGGACTGTACTGCCTCGATGAGCAGAACGACCTCGGACACTATCTCGTAGGCTACTATGAGTACACAGGCACCGGCGGTGGCGGCGGTGGCGGCGAGTCCGGCATCTCCTTCCTCCTTACAGATAACTTCGGTTGGGGTACCGCGTATGTTTATGCATGGGATGACGCCGGCAACGAGCTCAACGGCGCATGGCCGGGTTCCGCTCAGGCTGAGACTCTGACCAACGATTACGGCGAGACACAGTTCAAGTGCTATGTTCCCGAAGGCGCTACAGGCGTTATCCTCAGCAACGGTAACGGCGCTCAGACAGAAGATATCACAGACTTCGGTTCATACGCAGGCTACTGGATGGACGGTTCTAAGAACGACCTCGGTCACTACATTGTAACCGGCTGGAACTGATCCACTGGTCAACAATAACAAAAAACTGGAGCAGACTTCGGTCTGTTTCCTATAAGGTAAAAAAGATTTATATGCCCTCCCGGTTTGTTGCTACGCAACAACGGGAGATGGCTATGCGAAATGCGCGCGCAGCGCGATTTCTTGGTCACTTATATTGTATACTGTATTGATGTATATGAAGATTATGTTTAAAAAACTTGCCGAATTATTCGGCATATGATATAATGCCTATATATTGCTTACTGATGAGGTGATCGTTTTGCAGATAATCAAATCTAAAGCGCGAAAATCCTGGCCTTCTCTTGTCTTTGCGATCGTACTGTTTATCGCGGGACTTGTTTTTATTTTTATGTCAGAAAAGATAGTCCAGATGATCTTGGCGATTGCTCTCGCTGCCGTGCTGTTTGTCTACGGTACGATAAGGCTGGTAGCTTGCTGGCGAAATAACGATATGTCGCACGGCGCGGTGACTATACTGATTTGTTATTTTGCGGGCTTTGGATTGATAGGACTCAACTACAAACTATCCGGTATCGCTGTCCTGCCGAGTCTTACGGTAGGTATAGTTTCTTTGATACTCGGTGTTATGCGCCTGCTGATATGCGTCAGCTGTATCAAGAATAAACTCAAAGGCGCTCTCAGAAACGGTATATCCGCTGTGCTTTGCGTAGCTTTCGGACTGTTTTTGATCGTTCATCCTATCAAAAACTTCTCGCTCCTGTCTATTATAGCGGGATTCTATATGATCTTTTACGCTGTGACGATGTTAGGCGACTTTATAGCATCGGTTTCAAAGTCTGATCTTGATGAAGATAAGATCAGCAGAAGAGCGCATTTTGCTCTGCCTAATCTCTACACGGCTATCCAGCCGGCTCTTATGATAGAAGAGATCAATAAGTACAGAAAAGACGGCAAGATCGTCGGAGGCATGCTGATCGAGCGCAAGCCTGATTCGCCTCTTGACACCGTCAACCTTGAGATACTGGTGCATCTTACGACTCAGGGTCTAAACAAGTTCGGTCATGTGGATCTCGCTGTTAAGGATAAGGTCTATTCATACGGGACCTATGATTCGAGCAAGGTCAGCTTAGGCGGCTTTGTCGCTCAGGGTACCTTTATCGTTGTTCCCAAGATACCTTACCTTAAGCACTGCCTTGATTATCAGCAAAAGTATGTTATAGGCTTCGGAGCGGCGTTGTCCGAAAAGCAGCTTGCCGGTGTGCAGAAGAATATTGAAGAGCTGCTCAGTCAATGTGAGCCGCTTGAAAGTCAGTATGAGCAGGCGGTCAAAAGGGGAGAGGACGGAAAGCAGTTTGACGATTCCGCCAGCAATATCGTCCGCGATGTCGGAGGTAAGGTGTATACAGTTGTCGAAGGTCCTTTCAAGCGCTATTTCGGTATCAATACCAACTGTGTCCGTGTAGCAGACTGGCTGCTCACCGATTCGGGAGTCGACAGGCTCACCTTTAACGCGATCAGCACTCCGGGCGGATACTACTCGATGCTTGATAATATGTTTGAAAGAAAAAATACCCGTATCATACGCAAGACCTCATATATCGTCGCGGATGAGATCGACGATCTCGAAGAGCTGAGATCTCTTGCTCGTCAGACTGCCGCAGAGATGAAGAAATCTGACAAAGCAGTTGATTGAAGCTGAATATGAATTATAATTCGCGGTATGTGAGTTCGGAGCAATTTACAAGAAAGAGTGATGTTGATGAATAAAAAAGCGGTTTCATTTATATGTCTGCTGTTGATTATCTCAGCGTTTATTCCTATGTCTGTATCTGCCGCTAAGGTCGAGACTGTTCCTGTTTTTGCTGTCAATGAAACAGTTGATGAAGGGATAGCTCTGACAGGCGCGGATACCACGAAAAATACGGATCTTAAGATACCTCAGATCAGAGTTATCACCGAGAGCGGCAACGGCACTAAGCTGCAAAAGGCAGACGGATATGTCAATGCCGAGATATCTATCACAGATACAGACGGCTCGGTGATGTCCGATTCTGTCAGCTTTAAGGTCAGGGGCAATACCACCTCTATGACCACTATCGCCAAGAAGGCGTATACCTTTAAGTTTGCTAAGAAAAGGGATGTCCTCGGTATGGGCAAGGGCAAAAAGTGGGCGCTCATAGCTAACGCCTTTGATCCTACTTTGCTCCGCAATTATATTGCTTTTGATATCGCGTATGAGCTAGGACTCGATTATACTTCCAATCAGAAGTATGTCGAGGTTTGGGTTGACAACAGCTTTCGCGGATGCTACACCCTGTATGAGCCGGTTCAGGAGGGCAAGGACAGAGTCGATATCGACATAGAGAGCAACGACGGCAAAAAAGATTTTCTCATAGAGTATGAGGCGCAGAGAGAAGAGGAAGATGTCACCTATTTTACGATAGACGGTCTGAGATTCATTTCATCTGAGCCTGAAGAGCCGGACGACGATCAACTCAAGTATATCACCGATACTATGTCCGACATCATAGATACTCTCAAAAACGGTACCGAAGAAGAGATAAGACATAAGCTCGATGTGGCTTCTTTCAGCAAGTTCTATCTGCTCAATGAGTTCGTCAAGACTTATGACTTTGATATGAGCTCAGTGTTCTTCTATTATAAAGGCGGTAAGCTCTATGCCGGTCCGGCGTGGGACTATGATCTGTCCGCCGGTAATGTCAACGTTGAGAAATACGCCTATTACGGACGTATCAAAAACGCGTCTACCACAGATGGGCTTTTAGCTTTTGATAAGAATATCTATAAGTTCATCACCGATAAGCAGTGGTTCAACGATGAGGTTGCCCGCGTATATAATGAGCATCTTGATTTCTTCAAGGATATCTATGCCGACGGCGGTCTGATGGACAAGCTTAGAACTGAGTACGGAGATGTGTTTGAGCGAAATTATACCACAGGTATATGGAAAGTATCTCAGGCTTGGATCAATATCCAGAAGCCGCCTCTGCCGACTTATGAAGAAAACTTCAGTTTTCTTAAGAATTGGTATAATGAGCGTAACGAGTGGCTGTCCGATCATTTCGGCGTACCGTATATTCTGCTCGGCGATTCGGACGGTAGCGGCGATGTCGATATACTTGACGCAACGTCTGTAAACAGAGCAGTGCTGATGATATCCGGTGCGGTCATCAATGAGGCTGCGTCCGATGTTGACGCGGACGGCGAGGTCACGATCATTGACGCTACATTTATACAGCGCTATGACGCAAAGTTCGCCGTTCCGCATAAAATCGGAGAGAAGATACGAATCATATGAATGCATGATTCAATATAAGCAAAAGCCCTGCCGTATTGGCAGGGCTTGATTTATGTATATGATGTTTTATAAAGCTTCTCTTTTCAGTCTGAAAGCGACGGAGCGCTTTAGATATTTGAGATAAGACTCATCGTGACACATACTCTTATCGGGCGTATCACTGAGCTTTGCTACGGGCTTGTCGTTGACATACTGCAGCTTGATGACGATGTTGAGAGGATCAACGCAGGTATCGTTTGAGCAGAAGGTACCTATGCCGAATGAGACCTTGGCTCTGTCTTTAAAGTAGTCGAAGAGCTTTTGAGCTCGGTCAAAGTCCAGACTGTCGCTGAACAGCAGCTGCTTAGTACGCGGATCGACCCCGAACTTCTGATAATGAGCGATTATCTTCTCGCCCCACTCATACGGATCTCCGCTGTCATGGCGAACGCCGTTATAGTTATTGACGTTTGAGCGGTTGAAGTCGAGCAGGAAGAGATCTGTGGTGATAGTATCGGTGAGCGCGGTACCGTTATCGCCGTCGTACTCGTCATACCAGTCGCGCATAGCGTAATGGTTGGTGTAAGCGAGGGGATATCTGTCTATGCCCTGATACATCTGTACAAACTCATGAGCGTATGTGCCTATCGGGGTCAGATTATACTTCATGGCGAGGTATACGTTGGAGGTGCCGATGCACTTGTCTGTCTCGGTCGAGAACCTGCGCACAACTACATCCTCCCACTCGCGAGAGAGTCTGCGTCTGCTGCCGAACTCCGCGAACTTGAATGTGTATGTGCCGTTGTTCAGCGCCTCGATCTTAGCGTTGAGCTTTTCTTCGGCGGATTTGAGCAGCTTGTCATAGTCGTATGACAAGCGGAAGTATACCTCGTTGACTATCTCGAGCAGATATATCTCGAACTGCATGGCTGAGAATAGGGGACCGTCTACGATGATAGACAGCTCGCCGTCATCGCTCAGATCGGTAGTGACATACTCTCTTATAGGATGCCACAGACGCAGGAACTCAACATAGTCGCTCTTGATAAAACGTATAGAGCGCAGATAATTCAGCTCATCCTTGCGAAAACGCAGGGTGCAGAGATGGTCTATCTGGGAGTTGATCTCGTCGAGCATCTCCTGAGTGAAGACTATATCCTTGTTGCGGCATTTAAAGTAGTACTTGCCGCATAGGTCTGTATGCTTGTGAAAGATGACCTGATCCATATTGAACTTGTACAGATCGGTATCCAACAGTGATATAACAATGGGATCGAGTTTCATTTTTTATTATCCTTTCGCGCCGATTATGTTACGGCATAGCGTTATTATAATAATACTTTGTCACGGTTTAGTCAAGTCAAATATGATAGGGTACAAAAAGGCGGCTGTCACCCGGACAGCCGCTCTTGTCACTTTTGGATATGTACGTCCAGCTGATTGAACGGTATCGTGATACGGTTTTCATCCAGTGCTTCTTTTATGCGTTCCGTAAGGTTGTAGTATACCTTCCAATAATCCTTGAAGTCGCAGTAAACGCGTACATTGAAGTCAAGCGAGCTTTCGCCGAACGTCTGCAGCTGTACCGAAGGCTTATGACTATCGTCTTCTTTGAGCAGCTCGGTGGATCCGATGACCCCGAACAACACCTCTTTGACTTTGTTGATATCCGCGTCATAGGGGATAGGCACATCTACCTGCACTCGTACTATGGGCTTTGCCGTATGGTTGTTTACCTCCGAGCCGGAAATCACCGAATTGGGGATGATGACATTTGTGCCGTCATAGGTGAGGATATCCGTGTGCATCAGACCGATCTTCTGCACAAAGCCGCTGTACTTGTCAAACTCGATGAAATCACCTGTGACAAACGGCTTAGAGAACAGTATCACTATACCGCTCGCTATATCGGAGAGTCTGTCTTTGAGAGCCAGCGCTACAGCCGCGACTGCCGCCGAGAAGAACGCTATCAGACCGGCTATGGATATGTTGAGAGCGGATAACGCCGCAAACAGAGTGAATATGTATATAGTGATCCTTATCGCGTGACATATGAACGTAGAAAGCGACGGATCGACCTTTTTGCGCTCCATGGCTTTGCGCGCTATATGCACGATGATCAAGGCTAAGATTATGCCGACAGCGGCTATTATCACTGCGCCCAACAGATTAGGCAACAGCTTTGCGACGCTGTTTTTCAGCTCTTCCCAAAATTGATTTATCTTTTCCACAGCATCATCCCCTATATAAATTATACTATTATATTGTATATGAAAAGATTGACAAATACAATAAATAAGATGTAAACTTTAATACATAATAATATCAAAATATTTCGGAGGTATACTATGAAAGCGTTGATCACCGGTGCTTCATCGGGTATAGGCAGAGATATGGCGAGATATCTGGCTCAAAAGGGCTGGGATCTGATACTTGTCGCAAGGAGAGAAGACAGGCTCAGAGAGCTCAGCTCTGATATCGGTAATGTTGATGTCAGGATCATCGCACTCGACGTCGGCAAAGAAGATGACTGCCGCAGGCTGTATGAGCTGACTAAAGACGAGAGTATAGATATGCTCATCAATAACGCGGGCTTCGGCTTAGCGGGAGAGTTCGCCGACAGCGATCTGGACGCCGAGCTCAACATGATCGATGTCAATGTGCGCGCTGTGCATATACTGACTAAGCTGTATCTCAGAGATTTCATAAAGCGCGACAGCGGTATCATCCTTAATGTTGCTTCTTCGGCTGGCTTCATGCCCGGACCGCTGCTATCTACCTATTACGCGACAAAGAACTATGTTCTCAGGCTGACGGAGGCGATCTATGAGGAGCTGAGAAGAAAGGGCAGTAAGGTGAGCGTGAGCGCGCTGTGCCCAGGACCGGTGAATACCGAGTTCAATAGGGTAGCTAAGGTCAAGTTCGCGGTGAACGGTATTTCGTCCGAGATGTGCGCCAAAACCGCCGTTGACGGCGCGCTTAACGGCAAACTTATCATAATCCCGGGCGCTATGATCAAGGTAGGACTGTTCTTCCGCAGATTTCTGCCGGAGAAGCTGATGCTGAAGATCGCTTATAGTTTTCAGCGAAAAAAGAATGAGAGATAGTATCTGTTAATACTGCTCCTTAATAAAAATCTTTAATATCTATTGCGCTAAATTCCGTATAGCTGCGTTGGGCTCCTTGACAGGCGCCAGCCTGCCTGCGTCACCCGCCTTGCTCTACAAAATTTATCGCTGATATCTTATTCAATCTTTTTATCAAGGATCAGTATAAGCAATTTGATTAATTACACATAATCGCTCCCCCTTCCTTTTTACGGGAAGGGGGAGCTTTTATGCAGAGAGGTTAATTTCTCTGCGCTTTTTCATTTATCAGCGGGATACATACTCGCCGATGCGGTAAGGTGTGGGAGCAAGTGAAGAATAACGCAGAATAAATGTTGCGTTGATTACTGTCAGCTCGCCGTCGTCGTCAACGTCGCCCTGCATCAGTATTTCTTCTGCATACGGAACCTTGACCAGAATGGCTACACGCTGGATTACTGTTGCGTCAACAGCGTCGACCTCATCTGAACCGTCAGCGTCGCCGAGCAGGAACATATCAGCGGGATCGGGCATATCGATGAAGATACAACCGTAGAACCACTCGCTGCCGCCGCTTGCTGTAGGATCGAAGAAGAGTGTATAAGTGCCGTCAGCTGTGATCTCACCGTTCTCGCCGTAGTTGTTGCCCATGCCGTCAATATTGGCAGGGACAGTAGCCTTGAAGATCTGCTGATCATAGTCGTTGACTGTGTCCTTGTCCATTGCTTTGCCGGGCCAGTCGCCGCCGTTCGGCCAGTAATAGACGTTCACGTCGCCCCAACTCAGAGCATCAGTGAAGTATACAGTGATGCCGTCTGTGGTCTAGGCGCTTGCAGTAACCGGCACGATCGCAATAATACCGAAAAGCATGCAAACTGCCGGAAGTACTGAAAGAAGTCTCTTTATGTGTGTAAAGATTCCTCCTTTTTTAATTACCGCTTGTCATCCCACTATAACCGCGGTTTGATTTGAAAATAAATCTCGCGTCGTATTCGTCATTTGCCTCGGTGATACGAAATCTACTTTACCTATCTATTCTATCACATACTTTTAGTGACGCAATCCAAAAATCAACACAGTTATTTATGCAATTTATACTTATGTAAGTATTTATATAACATAATAAGGCACTTTTATGCTCTATAAGAAAAAAGCATGACATCCGGTGATAGGACGTCGTGCTTTGATCGCTTTTGTTATCAATAAACTGTCATAAGGGGATTGAGATTAGCCCTCTGAGCTTCTGCCTCTTCGATAAAGGCGGTAGCCTCAAAGCATCCGGCTACTACGCTGTCTGCGGGATCCTTGGCTCTGTGTACGGTGATGCCTGTCTCACGCTCGAGCAGCTCGCGCATACCCTTGAGCTGTGATAATCCTCCGGTGATCATTATGCCGTCTGTCTGTATATCTCCGAGCATTTCGGGCGGAGTATCCTCAAGCACATCTGTCGCTGTATTGACTATGGCAGCGGTTATATCCGATATCGCCTCCATTATCTCACAGGAGGTGACCTCTACCGCTTTAGGCAGACCTCTCAGGGAGTCTCTTCCCTTGACGCGGAAGGTCTCTTCGATCTCGGGCTTTATCACACAGCCGATAGCTTCTTTACAGCTTGTCGCCATGGCTTTGCCGATGATAAGATTGTGTTTGCGTCGGATATACTTGATTATCTCGTCATCCATAGCGTTACCGGCAGTCTTGATCGTTTTGCTCACGGACATACCGCCCAGCGACATTACCGCCGCGTCTACGGTACCGGCTCCCAGATCGACTATCATACAGCCGTGAGGGCTCATGATATCCATGCCTGTGCCGAAGGCGGCAGCCTTGGTAGACTCTATCAGCAGCACGCGCCTTACGCCGAAGCTCGATATAGCTCCGACTATAGCCCGCTTTTCGACCTCTGTGATCTCACCGGGGATGCATGCGACGACTCTGGGCATGACTACACGGCTGGTACATACCTCGCACATGAAGATGTTGACCAGCTCCTCTACGAGTCCCGAAGACGCAATGACTCCGCCCTCGAGAGGGAAGACGACATGGATCCTCGACGAGGTCTTGCCGAGCATCTCATACGCTTCTCTGCCGAAGGACAGTATCTCGTTGTTATCTCTGTTGTACGCTATCACGGACGGCTCGTCAATGGCGTTGCCGTTCTTGTTTATCCTCAGCCGTGTGTTGGCGGTGCCGAGATCCAGTGCTATATCCATATTGTTCTCCTTGATTAGTATAAGGTTTCTGTTAAAGCTAATTATATAATCTCAGGATCCGTTTTTCAATACTTAAATAACAGATTCTTCGGGATAGACGTTCTTAGCGCTCGCTATCGTAGCGCAGCATATCATCTTGGGCTTAGCTCTTCTGAGAGCCTTACAGCAGGTCGAGAGCGTAGCGCCGCTGGTGATGATATCGTCTATCATCAGTACGCTTTTTCCGCTGATATCAACGCCTTCTTTCGCTTTGAACGCTCCCGACAGATTCTTTCGTCTTTGCGAATATGTCAGGGTGTGTTGCTTTTTGGTCCTCTTTATTTTGTCGAGAGTATCAAGACAGGGGAGAGACAGCTCCTTTGAAAGCGCTTTAGCGAGCAGCTCGGACTGATTGTAGCCTCTTTTCTTTTCGTCCTTAGTGTGCATCGGCACATAGGTGATACAGTCAAAGCCGATATCCGCGAATGTCGCTTTGATATCATCGACAGTCACCCTTGCTATCTGCGGTATGTACTGAGTCCTGTCATAAAACTTCAAACGGATGATCATACGTCTGACCTTGCCGCCGTAGACGAAGGATGATACGCATCTGTATCCCGAGACTCCTAAGCTCAGCGGGATATGCTTTTGTCTGAGTATCTCAAAGCATCTCGGACATGCTATCCTCTCGGGCTCTATCAGACAGTTGCAGTACGGACATCTATCGGGAAATATCAGTGTCGCGAGCTTGTACAGCGGTTTCATATCATTCCCTCATCAAAAATTCTTTGAGTCCCGTGTATCTCAGTATTCGGCGGTTGTTCTCGACCATATAGCGCATAGCGCCCTCATCACCGACCGCTATCAGCATCTTTTTGGCTCTCGTTACGGCGGTGTACAGCAGATTACGGTACATAAGCTGCGGCGCGCCTCTGAACATCGTCAGTATGACGCAGTCAAATTCGTTGCCCTGACTTTTGTGTACGGTAGACGCGTACGCGAGCTCAAGGTCGCCTACGCTCTCGCTGTCGTATGAGGCTACACGGTCGTCAAAACGCACCTTGTAGGTCTTTGCGGCGGTGTTCACCTCTACCATCACGCCTATATCGCCGTTGAACACTCCCTCGCCGTACTCGCCGTTTTCCTTAGTCCAGATGATATCATAGTTGTTGCGACTCTGCATGACCTTATCGCCCTCGCCGATGGTGTAGTAGCCTACCTTGACAGAGCGCGGCGGGTTAGGATTGTTGAGAGCCTGCAGACGGTTGTTCAGTTCAAAGGTACCCAGCACGCCCTTGCGTGTAGGGGAGAGCACCTGTATATTATCGTACAGATTGTAGTTATAAGCGTTTTTGAGCCTGCGGGCGCAGAGATCGCCTATAGTAGCGGCTATGCGCTCCTGGTTATAGTCGGGCATGAAGAAAAAGTCGTTGTCCCTGACTGTGAGATCGGGCATCTCGCCGTTTATGATTCGGTGGGCGTTAGTGACGATGAGGCTCTGCATCGACTGTCTGAATATCTCGTTGAGCGTTATTACGGGTATCTCGCCCGATGCTATGAGATCATACAGCACGTTGCCGGCTCCTACGGACGGCAGCTGGTTGCTGTCGCCGACAAGTATCAGCCTGCATGAGAGCGGCATGGCGCGCATAAGCGACTCGAGCAGGACAACGTCTACCATACTGACCTCGTCTACTATCAGCGCGTCGGTGTTGAGCAGATTGCGCTCGTTTCGCTTGAACACAGGCTTATCGTCTATATCGTAGCTCACCTCGAGCATACGGTGGATGGTCTTGGCTTCTTCACCGGTTACGGCGGTCATCCGCTGAGCCGCTCTGCCGGTAGGAGCGCATAAGGTGACCTTTTGTCCGCTCTCTTTGAGCAGGCGGATGATAGCGTTCAGAGTCGTGGTCTTGCCTGTGCCGGGACCGCCGGTGAGTATGAGCAGACCCTTGGTCAAAGCCTCGCTGATAGCCTGCTTCTGACGCTCGGCGTACTGTATACCGTCGGATTCTTCTATGCTTGCCGTTTTTTCTTCGGCTCGGGTTATCGCGGGAGCGGGAAACCTCAACAGCATCTTGAGCCTCGCCGCTATATATGTCTCACTGTCGTACATAGACGGCAAAAAGATGTATTCTTTATCGCCGAAAAAGTCGGATATAAGCGAGTTTTCATCGGTAAGCTCTTTGAGCGCGGATTCGCAGGATTCGGGCTCTATCTCCAGCATCGAGGCTGTCGCCTGTATCAGCTTGTCCGACGGCAGACAGGTGTGTCCGTTCAAGCGGTTGTGGCTCAGTACATAGGTGAGAGCCGCCCGCACTCTGACGCGAGCGTCCTTGGGATTATCATGCGACAGAGCGATCATGTCCGCTGTCTCAAATGATATCCCCATACCTTCTTCGCAGAGGATATACGGATTCTCTTCTATTATGGATATAGCCGAGTTGCCGAGCTTCTTCCATATTTTGACCGCCGCTGAGGCGCTGACGGAGTATGCCGCGAGATATATCATAAGCTCGCGTATACCTATCATGCTTTTGAGCTGTTCGCTGATATCCCTGGCTTTTTTCAGAGATATGCCTTTGAGAGCCGCCGCTCTCTCGGGCTCGTTCTCAAGCACGGTCAGCGTATCGGAGCCGAATTCGAGCACCAGCCTGCGCGCTGTTGAGGGACCGATGCCCTTTATCACTCCGCTCGAAAGATATTTAAGGATGCCCTCAACATTCTCGGGCATAGTGCGTTCAAAAGCGGTCACCGCGAACTGCTCGCCGTAGGTAGGATGATTCTTGAACGCTCCTATCAGCTTTACGCTCTCGCCGGCGCTTATCATGGGCATGATTCCCGTAGCGGTTATCATGCTCTCTTCGCCGCTAAGCTCGAGCACGGTATATCCGTTTTCATCGTTGCGGTAGATTATAGTCTCTACCTGACCTGTCAGCTCATAGAGCTGTTCGTTATTGTCTGTCATTTATTCTTCCACATAGTATCTCTTATTGTTTTTGCCTACACCGAGCAGTACCTCGGCTAAGCCCAGCCCCGAAAAACGAGAGAACATACCTAAAGTTATCTTGCCTCCGAGCAGAGTCACCTCGTCATCATAACCTACAGAGCCGTCTACCTTGACCGCCATCATGTTCATGCCTATAGCACCTACAACGGGGCAGAGCTTGCCGTTTATCTCTACTACTCTGCCGTCATCATGATGACCGATGCCGTTGTTGTAGCCTATCGGCAGTACGGCTATACGCATATCTTCCTCTGCCGTATACGCGGCGAGATAGCCTATATGCTCGCCCTTAGCTACATCCTTGAGCTGGATGATACGGGTTTTGAGCGAGATAGCGGGCTTTAAGTCTATCTGTACATCCCTTATGGTTTCTGTCAGATTGTACTTCTTCTGATAATGCTTGTCGCGGGCTTCTCTGAGCTTGTTTATGATGCCGCCGCCGTAGGATTCGGGCGCGATGTTGTAGCCGTACATAGCCAGTCCTATCCTCGTGGCTGTAGCTATATCCTCCTTAGGATGAGCCATCAGAGCCGTTCCGCTGCCGAGATGCACGAGCGGTATCTTTGAGAGATCGAGCAGAGAGGTCAGCTCCCTGAAGCGCTGTGTCTGAGCGTCATAGTAGGGGTCGAATACTCCCGCCGTGGCGTAGTGCTGATATACGCCCTCTAAGGTGTACGGCGAGCTTTCTATCATATCGGCGGCTTTTTTGACCTCGTTCTTATCCTTGAAGCCGAGACGGTTGAAGCCCGAGTCTATCTGTAAATGCAGCTTGAACGGATACTTGCAGCCGGATGACGTCAGCTCCCGAGCGTATCCGAGATCCGGTACGGCGAGAGTCAGCTTCAGCTCAGCCGCGGCGTCAAGCTTTCTTATCGCCACTGGCTCAAGACACAGCAGGGGAGCGGAGGTGTTGAATTTTCGAAAGCTCTCCGCCTCTTCGAGCGACGATACTGCAAAGTAGCTTATCCCGCCCTTTTGCAGAGCGTTCACGCACTCGTAGCCGTGACCGTAGGCGTCGCCCTTGACTATGCCGATGAAGGCGCCGTACTCCGAGTATTTTTCGGTCAGTGCCTTGGCGTTTGAGGTAAGTGTATTAAGATTTATCACAGCATATGTATCAGTCATATTAACCTCCGTATAAGTAGATCAAACTATATTTTACCATAGTAAATATATGACTTTTTGCTCGATGAGAAAATTAAATCCAATATGATAAAAAATCTCATTTTGTTTACAACTATTGAATTTCATGCGGCGATAATATATAATATATCTGAACCAAAGGATAAAAAACACAGAAAAGAATCGGATCATTATGAAAAAACTACTTACGATCATCATATGCAAGCTGCTCAGAGCCGTCGGCAAGCTCATAGGCAAGGGCAGCAGTATGCCCGGTCAGATCGCCTTGAAGCTCTGCCCGGATATACTCAACCGAATCGAGCTGCCCGAGCATATCATCGCTATCACGGGCAGCAACGGCAAGACCTCTACCGTAGAGATGATAGCTCATATCCTCACCGAGAACGGCAAGACTGTTGCGTGGAACCGCGAGGGCTCCAATCAGATCGAGGGCGTCACCACCATGATACTCTCCAACGCCACTCTCTCGGGCAGGGTCAAGAGCGATATCCTGCTCATAGAGAGCGATGAGCGCTATGCCAAAAAGACCTTTTCATACATCAAGGTCACTGATTATGTCATCACTAATCTGTACCGCGACCAGCTCACGCGCAACGGTCACTCGGAGTTTGTGTTTGACGCCATAGCGGACAGTATACAGCCCGATACACGCCTCATCCTCAACGCCGACGATCCTCTGGTATCGGTGTTCGGACATGAGCGAGACAATGTGGTATGGTTCGGAGCGGACGAGCTGTCTACCGATACAAAGGAGCTGAGCAGCGTATATAACGACGGCGCTTACTGCCCGATCTGCAAGGCGCCTATGGAGTATACCACCCACCATTATAATCATATCGGCATTTACTCATGCACAAAGTGCGGATATCACAGGCAGGATACCGATTATACGGTGACGGCTGTCGATCTCAACAAGGGCGAGATCGAGATAAACGGCAGATATAAAATAACTCTTGCTCTCAAATCGCTTTACAATATCTACAATATCTTAGCAGCCTTCACGGTAGCCTCACTCGTAGGCATAGACGGCTCAAAGACCGCCGCGAGCATGAACGACTATGTGCTGAAAAACGGCAGAGTCATCAATTTCAGACTCGGCTCGCGCAGGGGCACTCTGCTGACCTCAAAGCACGAGAACAGCATATCCTACGATCACTCCATACGCGTAGCCCGCGCCTGTGAAGACGGCGCCGATGTGCTCATCATCGTAGACGCGGTCAGCCGCAAGTACTTCACGAGCGACGTATCATGGCTGTGGGATATCGACTTTGAGATGCTCGACGATCCCAATATACATGAGATAATACTCGCGGGAGCGTATGTCAACGACCTTGCCGTCAGATTCTCTTACACCGATATACCAGGCGATAAGATACATCTGTTTGAGGATATCTCCGAAGCCGCGGGGTATCTCAACAGCGGCAGGAGCGAGTACATCTACGCTATAACCTGCTTCTCGGATAAGGATAAGTTCCTATCCGAAGTGGAGGTGCGATAACATGAAGATACTGCATCTGTATCACGATATAATGAATCTCTACGGAGATTACGCCAACATAAGCGCGCTCAAAAGGATACTCGAACACAGCGGTGAGGAAGTGACGGTAGACCGAATAAGCCTCGGCGGCAGTGCCGTATTCAGCGAGTACGACTTTATCTATATTGGCTCCGGTACCGAGAAAAACCAAAAGACAGTCTTAAAGGATCTTGAAAAGTACAAGGATCAGCTCAGGGAGTATATCTCAGCCGATAAGCCTGTGCTGATGACGGGCAACTCGTTTGAGATGCTCGGACACATGATAACAGACGGCTCGCGCGTGAACTATGAGGGCCTCGATCTGTATGATTTCACTACGGTAGAAGAAAAGGGCAAACGCTTCACCGACGATATCATATGTAAAGCCGATTTTCTCGAGCAGCCTTTAGTCGGCTTCATCAACAAGTCGAGCAAGGTGTTCAATATCCGTCAGAGATTATTTACCACCGAGTTCGGCTTGGGTGATAACGATGAGGGCGGTTATGAGGGCATACACGATCACAACTTCTTCGGCACTCATCTCACAGGTCCGATATTGATGAAAAACCCGCATTTTCTCATATATTTAGCCGCGATCATCTTAGGCAGAGAGCCCGATACGACACATCTTGAGTATGAGCGCAGGGGCTATAAGATCACACTCGACAAGCTCTCGGAGAGAGCCGCGAAGTAGGGAGGTATATCTATGGCTATGTCCGCCGGCAGATGGCTGATGAACAAGTTTAAAGACATCAATCACGAGCGTCTCAACAAGCATATCGACATAATACAAAAGAATACGGGTAAGAGCAGATTCGCTATCAAGTGGGATATGATGTGGAATTTCCTCACGCGCGGCACGGGCTATACCGATTATTTTCGCTGTAATTTTATCGAGCTCGATAACAGTGAAAAGGATACTTTCGCCACCGCTAAGAGGTTTTATAAGCTGCTCGCTTATCTCAACAGCGAAGAGTATATAGTCGTACTCTCGGATAAGCTGATCTTCAACGAGCTGTTCAGAGAGTATCTCAAGCGCGATTTCATCAATCTTCGCGTAAGCTCAGCTGATGATCTCAAGGCTTTTTTGAAGGACAAGACCACCGTCTTTGCCAAAGAGACCCACGGCGAGGGAGGTCACGGTATCACTAAGTATAAGGTAGCAGATATCAAGGACGTCGACGCTCTGTATAAGGAGCTCGTATCCAAGGATCAGCTCCTTGTCGAAGACGCCATCATCCAGCATGAGGACCTTAATCAGATCAATCCGTATGTCGTAAACTCGTTCAGAGTCATCACTCTGTATAAGGACGGCAAGGCGCATATGATAGCTAACGCACTGCGTATCAATCAGGATGACGCAGAGGTCATCGGCTGTACCAACGATCTGTACTTCAGCATCGGTGAGGACGGCAGGATCGACAGCAACGTAGTAGATGATTACGGCAACGTTTATGATACACATCCCATGACAGGCAAGCGCTTTTCTGATGTATACATCCACGGCGTCAAAGAGGCTTTTGAGATGTGCGAAGAGGCTCATAAGCGTATCCCGCAGGTACGTTATATCGGCTGGGATGTAGCCTTTTCCGTCAACGGTCCTCTGCTCGTAGAGGGCAACGAGTATCCCGGCTACGGACTTGTCCAGCACTTCAAGCTCAAGGATAAGCGTACCGGACACTTGAAAGAGGTCGCCGATGTTCTCGGTGATGAGTACAACAATATCAAACTGTAGCATTAAGGCGTGAAGTCACTGAGACTCCACGCCTTCTGTTATATCTTCATTATATTCGCGAACGCTCTGTCGTTCATCAGCTCGATGAAAGGATAATCTCTCTGCATGAGCTCACAGATCGGATATGACGGTTCATCGCTGTCACATACGCATATCAGTCTCGCTCCCTTTGATCTCACGCAGATACGCGCCGCCTGTCTTAGCGCCGCCTCGGCTTCGTTCGCGGACGGATGCCGTACCGTTATGACTATGTTTTTGCCCGCGGAGCCGTGCGCGGAGTCTATCAGCGCCGTGATGAAGGAGCATAACCCTATCACCGCGAAGAAGATCAGCACTATCATATATAGTATGTACATAAATATCACCTCTCTATATTCTATTTTTTAAGCGCGAAAATGTGTATACCCATGCTTAATATGAGGATAATAAACTTATCGGGAGACCGATAAATATATTTGAGGTGAAATATTATGTTTAATGACAATTATGCCAATCATTGTATCAAGTGCACGGTACACGACTGCAAGTATCACAGCGGCGACGAGAACTTCTGCTCGCTCGACTGCATACAGGTAGCTTCTCATGAGAAGAACCCTACCGACGAGAAGTGCGTAGACTGCCGTTCGTTCGAGTGCAAGCACAATTCGGCTACCTGCTGATATCGGCTCATCCCTTCGGGGATGATACATATATGCCCGCTTTACGCGGGCTTTAGCGTGTAGAAAAATATTTCAAAATGTCATTCTGAGCGGAGTCGAAGAAGCACCGAGTTTGTCATTCTGAGCGAAGTCGAAGAATCTTACTGTGCTTGCTTTCAGAGATATCAACCCCCGGAGTCGGTACCGAACAGCAAAGCCGGCGGGCAAGATCCCTCGACAGGCTCGGGATGACAGCGTTTTTTCCGGGGTGACAGCGTTTTATCCGGGATGACAGTGCTTTTATCCGGGATGACAGCGTTTTGTTTTTTTGATCACGGACCGGCATGAGCGAACATTTTTGCGTCTCACTCATAGTATAAGGTGTATTCTGTTATGAGGTGAGCGTATGAAGATATCTGTGATCGGCGGAGATAAGAGAATGCTCTTTGCGGCTAAGACGTTTTTTGATGACGGCTTTGATGTAGCTGTAGCGGGTTTTGACGAGCTTGTGAGCCTGTGCGGTATCCGTGTCATGAGTATCGGGGACGCGGTCAATTTTGCCGATATCATAGTTCTGCCCGTGAGACCCGTGAAGGACGGCGCTCTCAGCGCTCCTTATACCGAGCGTAAGACAGACATATCCGAGTTGATGAGCGTGATAGGGGATAAGCCCGTTTTCAGCGGCTGCGCTGAGCTTTTGAAGCCTTATGAAACAGGCTTATTGTTTGATTACGCCGCGCGCGAGAGCTTCACATACCGCAACGCCGAGCTTACAGCCGAGGGAGCCTTGAGCATAGTTCTCAACGACTACGAAGGCTCTGTTTTCGGCTCAAAGTGCCTTGTTGTCGGCTACGGGCGTATCGGAAAGCTGCTCTCTCGTTATCTCAGAGCTTTGGGCGCGGATGTGACTGTTGCCGCGCGTAAGGAGAGAGACCGCGCCTTAGCCTCTCTTACCGGACTCAAAGCCGCGCGGATATCGGATATACGCAGTGAAGAATACGATATCATCTTCAACACCGTCCCCGCCTTGGTCGTCGACAAAACCGCGGTCGACCGTATGCGGGATGATGTTTTTATCATAGATCTGGCTTCGGCTCCCGGGGGAGTTGACTTCGCCGCTGCCGGGCAGAGAGGACTCACCTGCATCCACGCTCTGTCGCTGCCGGGCAAGACTGCTCCTTCGGCAGCCGGAAGGATCATCAAGGATACAATTACCGAGATTTTAAAGGAGGAAAGCGGTGGAAAAGATAACTCTGGGCTACGCGATGACAGGCTCCTTTTGCACCTTGGATAAAAGTATAGTCGAGATGTCGCGCCTTGCGGCTGACGGATATGATATACTGCCCGTGATGTCCGAGAACGTGTATACCGTCTCTACGCGCTTCGGTAAGGCGAGGGATATCGTGACCAAGGTCGAGAGCATAGCAGGTAAGAGCGTGATCCACACCGTGAGCGGCTCTGAGCCTATCGGACCAAAGCATATGTGCGACGCGCTGATAGTGGCTCCCTGTACCGGCAACACCCTGTCAAAGATCGCTCTGGGCATCACCGATACGCCGGTGACCATGGCTGTCAAATCCCAGCTGCGCATAGGCGCTCCGGTAGTGCTGTGCTTAGCCTCAAACGACGCTCTCGGAGCTTCTGCCGAGAACCTCGGCAGGCTGCTCAACCGCAAGAATATCTACTTTGTACCGATGAGGCAGGACGATCCCGAGAACAAGCCTAATTCGCTGGTCGCCCGCTTTGAGCTTATCCCCGAGTGCGTCAAGACCGCGCTCTCGGGCAAACAGCTCCAGCCGATTTTTCAATAACCCTAACTAAGGACAGATTAGTGTATAACTTTTCTGTCCTTAATTATTGAAAATTCGATATTATTATGTTAATATATAAAATTAGGTAAAGGGGGATATGTATGAAATACTGTAAGTTCTGCAAAGAGCTGTGCTACGACGACGCCTTACCCTTTGACGGCTGTAAGCATAAGCTCGAAGAGATCACCGATATCAACGAGCCCGTAAGGCTCTGTATAGCCGGCGGCACCGAGCGCGCCATGATCACAGGTCTGCTCAAGGACGCCGAGATCCCGTATCTGGAGCAGAATATCCAGCCTCAGGGCGTGGCTAACGATATCGTGACGGGTTATGACGTCAAATTATCCAATATCGGTGTTCTGGTGCCGTTTTCGGCCTTACCTAAGGCGAGCGAGCTTCTATCGTCAGTTGAGACGCTAAATAACACCGTCGAGCCTCATATGGATCAGATCAAGGCTGAGTTGATCTCGCTTAAGACCAAAGCTGCCGCTAAAGAGGACAAGCCCATGAATCCCGCGCTCAAAACTACGGTCAAGGTCTTGTCGGCGCTGGCGTTTTTGGCGCTCATAGCCTTAGTTGTATTCGGTACGGACGCAGTGACAGGCTTTATCAAAGGTCTGTTCAATAAATAGGATCAGAAAATAATTGGAGGTAATATATATGAAAATCGATACTTTATGCGTACAGGCGGGCTATGAGCCCAAGAACTCCGAGCCGAGAGTGCTCCCGATAGTCCAGAGCACCACCTTTGCTTACGACAGCGCCGAGACCATGGGCAAGCTGTTCGACCTCGAAGAAGACGGCTTTTTCTACACCAGACTTGCCAACCCCACTCTTGACGCCGTAGCTAAGAAGATAGCGGCTCTTGAGGGCGGCGTAGGAGCTATGCTTACCGCTTCGGGACAGGCAGCGTCGCTCATCAGTATCACAAACATCTGTAAAGCCGGAGATCATGTCATCGCTTCCGCTGCTATCTACGGCGGCACCTTCAATCTTTTCAACAAGACTCTCAGAGATCTCGGTATAGACTTCGATTTTGTCAGCCCCGACATCAGCGCCGAGGACCTTGATAAGGCGTTCAAGCCTAATACCAAGGCTGTATTTGTAGAGACTGTCACTAACCCCTCGCTGGATGTTATAGATATCGAGCTGTTCGCCGGTGTCGCTCACGCTCATAATGTTCCGCTCATCGTAGACAACACCTTCGCTACTCCCGTCAACTGCCGTCCCTTTGAGTGGGGCGCGGATATCGTGGTTCACTCAACCTCTAAGTATATGGACGGTCACGCGGTAGCTTTAGGCGGAGTTGTAGTCGATTCGGGCAACTTCGACTGGACAAAGGGCGATTATCCCATGCTCACCACTCCCGACGAGACATATCACGGCGTTATATACACACAGCAGTTCGGCAAGTCGGCGTACATAGTCAAGTGCTGTACTCACCTCATGCGTGATTTCGGCGCTCAGCAGTCGCCGCAGAACGCTTTTCTGCTCAATCTCGGACTTGATACATTAGCTCTGAGGATGGAGCGTCACTGCTCTAACGCTCTCGCCGTAGCTGAGTTCCTCGAGGGTCACGATAAGGTCGAGAAGGTCGATTATCCCGGACTTAAGTCAAATAAGTATTACGAAAAAGCTCAGAAATATATGCCCAATGGCAGCTGCGGAGTCATCTCTGTTTGCGTAAAGGGCGGCAAAGAGGGAGCCGTGCGCTTTATGGAGGGCTTGAAGCTCGCCAAGATCGTTATCCACGTTGCCGACGCCCGTACCTGCGTACTGCATCCCGCGTCCACCACTCACCGTCAGCTCTCCGATCAGCAGCTCATCGACGCCGGTATCGCGCCCAACATGGTTCGCCTCTCAGTAGGCATAGAGAACCCCGACGATATCATCGCCGATCTGGCACAGGCTTTGGAGAAGGTTTGATCTATGGCTGACAGGTTTACTTCCGCTATCATCGTAGCGGCAGGCAACTCGACGAGGATGGGCTATAAGCTGTCTAAGCAGCTTATACCTCTCAACGGACGCGCCGCTATCGAATACACCTTAAAGGCGTTTCAAAGCTGTCCTTTGATAGATGAGATCATCGTAGCAGCGCGACCTGTCGATATAGAGGACATAGCTCATATCGCGTTCGAGTTCAGAAAGGTCAGCGCAGTTACCTCCGGCGGCAGCGAGCGTATAGACAGCGTTCGTAAGGGCATACACGCCTGCGATAAGCGCGCTACACATTACGCCATTCATGACGGAGCGCGTGTGCTCATCACTCCCGAACAGATCGAAAAGGCGGTCAAAGCCGCTTATGAGTACGGCGCGGCAGCTCTCGGTACTCCCGTTACCGATACTGTCAAGGTCGCCGACGCAGAGGGACGCATCCTCTCTACTCCCGATCGCTCTTCGATGTGGGCTGTGCAGACGCCCCAGGTGTTTGAAAAGGCACTGTACAAGCGCGCTATGGATAACGCTGTATCAAACGGTCTTTCCGTCACCGACGACTGCTCTATGGTCGAGGCGATAGGCGAGCCCGTAAGGATAATCAGAGGCGAGTATTCCAATATAAAGCTCACCACGCCCGTAGATATAACCATAGCCGAAGCTCTGTTGAGTAAAAGAAAGTGATTAATTAATAATTGTCATTGCGAGGGCTCGACACGCGTGTCAGCCCGCGGCAATCTCAACCTTTATACAGAAAGGCAGTGAAATCATGCGTATAGGTCACGGATATGATGTACACAGACTCGTTAAAGGCAGAGAATTGATCCTCGGCGGCGTTGAGATACCCTATGAAAAGGGTCTCGACGGTCACTCCGACGCCGATGTTCTTCTGCACGCTATCATGGACGCTCTGCTCGGAGCCGCCGCTTTAGGCGATATCGGCAAGCTCTTTCCCGATACGGACAAGAAGTATAAGGACGCCGAGAGCATCAAGCTGCTGTGGGATGTGATAGGAGCGCTCAAGGAGGCCGGCTTCAAGCCGATCAACATCGACTCTACCGTCTGCGCTCAGGCTCCCAAGCTCGCGCCGTATATCGACGAGATGCGCGAGAATATCGCCGTAGCCTGCGGGCTTAAAAAGAACGCTGTCAGCGTCAAGGCGACAACGGAAGAGGGCTTAGGCTTTACCGGCAGCGGCGAGGGTATGTCCGCTACGGCAGTCTGCCTGATCGAAGAAATCTGATAGAATACTTGTTACACCTCTCTCATACACATATTGGGAGAGGTGCTTTATTATGTTTAAACGTTTTTTTACAGTTATAATGAGCGGATTACTGCTCGTGTTGTCAGTTGTTTCTGTATCGGCTTTGTCCGAGGACGATATCTCCGCTCCCGGCGCGGTGCTGATGGACGCTGACTCAGGCAAAATTCTTTATGAGAAAAATGCTCATGAACAGCGACCATGCGCGTCTATCACCAAGGTCATGACCTTGACTCTTGTCATGGAGGCGCTCGACAGCGGCAAGATAAGCCTTGACGATACCGTCACAGCCTCGGCTCACGCCGCTTCTATGGGCGGGTCGGACATCTGGCTCGAAGAGGGCGAGCAGATGACCGTTGACGATATGATAAAGGCTACCGCCGTAGCATCCGCTAATGACGCGGCTGTGGCTCTTGCCGAGTTCGTCAGCGGCAGCGAGGATGATTTCGTAGCCGATATGAACGCTAAAGCCAAAGACCTCGGCATGGATGACACGACCTTTCTCAACTGTAACGGTCTCGATGAAGAGGGTCATATCACCTCTGCGTACGACGTCGCTCTGATGTCACGAGAGCTGATCCGCCACAAAAAGATATTTGATTATACATCTATATGGCTCGATTATCTTCGCGGGGGCAAGACTCAGATCGTAAATACCAACAAGCTCCTGCGTACATATGACGGTATAACCGGACTCAAGACGGGTACCACGGGCGACGCAGGCTCCTGCATCACGGCTACAGCCGAGCGTAACGGGCTGAGCCTCATCGCGGTAGTACTCGGAGCCGATAACGGTACCGTCCGCTTCAGAGACGCCGCGGCTCTGCTCGATTACGGCTTCGCAAGCTTTGAGACCAAGGAGCTCAGCCTCAATGATGAGCTGTTCCCGATCACTGTAGAGGGCGGCTTGCAGAATACCGCTAAGATAAAGTGCGACGACGTCTCATATATAACCATGCCTAAGGGTGGGGGAGATCAGCTCAAGCAGACTCTCGATATCCCCGAGAGCATAGAGGCTCCCGTGTCAGAGGGCGATAGGATAGGCAGCCTTACATTCTCGATGGGCGGCGAGGAGATAGCTTCATTTGATGTAGTCGCCGACGAGACGGTCGAGAAAAAGTCTTTCGGGACATTGATGAAGATAGTTTGGGACTCTCTGATAAAGATGTAAAATAACTCACTATATGTTGTATAAACGGCTTGATTTCTCACAAAGTTTAGAGTTTATTCACAATTAATGGAATAAAATTGTTGCAAATACCCTCCAAATATAGTATAATGACATCAATCGTATGAGAAGGACTATATATAATTCTTCTCAGGAATTATAAGGAGGGTAATCATGGCTGTTACATTAAATGTTAAGCATTTAGGCGGCTTTTTGGGCGATGATGAGTTCAAGGGTATAGCTCCCGCGGTCAAAGCGGCTCACAGCTCGCTGCACAGCGGCAAGGGTCTCGGCAACGACTATATCGGTTGGCTCACTCTGCCTACAGATTATGATAAGGAGGAGTTTGCCCGCATCAAAAAGGCGGCAAAGAAGATCCAGTCTGATTCTCAGATCTTTATAGTTATCGGTATCGGCGGTTCGTATCTCGGCGCGAGAGCGGCTATCGAGTTCGTCAAGTCCCCTAACTACAACGCTCTGTGCAAGGATACGCCTCAGATATATTATACAGGCAATTCTATCAGCTCCAACGCTCTTGCCGAACTGCTCGAGATATGCGAGGGCAAGGATATCTCCATCAACATGATATCCAAGTCGGGCACTACCACAGAGCCTGCTATCGCTTTCCGTGTATTCAGAGAGCTTCTTGAGAAGAAGTACGGCAAAGCCGGCGCCCGCGAGCGCATATACTGCACCACAGATAAGGTCAAGGGCACATTAAAGCAGCTCGCCGACCGCGAGGGCTACGAGACCTTTGTTGTTCCGGATAACGTAGGCGGACGCTACAGTGTACTCACCGCTGTCGGTCTGCTGCCTATCGCTGTATCGGGCGCTGATATCGACGCTCTGATGCAGGGCGCGAGAGACGCTCAGGATAAGTACTCTAAGAACAGCCTCAGAGCTAACGACTGCTACAAGTACGCGGCTATCCGCAACATCCTTTATAATAAGGGCAAGAGCACCGAGATACTCGTCAGCTATGAGCCTGCTTTCGCTATGATGAACGAGTGGTTCAAGCAGCTTTACGGTGAGTCTGAGGGCAAGGATCAAAAGGGTATCTTCCCGGCATCCGTCATCTTCTCTACCGATCTGCACTCTATGGGACAGTATATCCAGGACGGCAGACGCTCGCTGTTTGAGACGGTCGTAACCTTCAAAGAGGTCCAGAGAGAGATCACTATCGAGAAGGATGAAGAGAACCTCGACGGTCTTAACTTCCTCGCCGGCAAGACCATGCAGTTTGTCAACCAGAAGGCGTTTGAGGGCACCGTCCTCGCTCATAACGACGGCGGAGTACCCAACATCATCCTCAGCGTTGACGCTATGGACGAGTACAACCTCGGCTGGCTGATCTACTTCTTCGAGAAGGCTTGCGCTATCTCGGGTTATCTACTCGGCGTCAATCCCTTTAACCAGCCCGGTGTAGAGAGCTATAAGAAGAATATGTTTGCCCTCTTAGGCAAGCGCGGCTATGAGTATGAAAAGGCTCAGCTCGAGGCAAGATTAAAATAACTTATAACTGTAACACAAAATACAGGAGGAATTATTCAAAATGGTCACTTTAATTATTGGTAAAAAAGGCAGCGGCAAGACAAAAAAGCTGATCCAGCTCGCTAACGAGGCTGTAGCTAAGTCCAGCGGCAACGTAGTAGTTATCGAAAAGGGCGCGGGTCTGACATATGACGTTACTCACAAGGCTCGTCTGATCGACACCAACGTATACGGTATCAAGGGCTACGATATGCTCCTCGGCTTTATCAGCGGCATCTGTGCCGGCAACTATGATGTAACCGATATTTTCGTTGACTCTACTTTCAAGATCGCTCCCGAGGGCGTGAACGGTATCGAAAAGTTCGTTACGGCTCTTAACGCGCTTTGCGCAGAGAGCGAGGCTAAAATCACTCTTCTGATCTCATCCGCAGAGGTCGAGCTTCCCGAAGGTCTTAAGGCTGTTTGTGAAGAAATCTGATAATTATTGAACATAGCATAACTGTCAGCCGCTCATAAAAGGGCGGCTGATTTGTATATGAAAAGAACAGGTCGATATACTGCCATGACATTTATTATAGTGATCGCATTTGCTTTGGGAGCGGCGTTTATATTATTCGGATATCTTATATTATATAAAAAGAAGTACGACCTCATCAACGGATTCACGGCTGATTTCAGAGAAGGACGCAGGGATGAAAGATACGCGAGACGTATCGGACTGATAGAATTTGTAACGGGCATAGTTCTCGTTTTGATCGGTGTATCGCTGCTGCTGCTGACCGCAAACGGGTGGATGTTAGCTGCACAATGATTATGCGGACATTTTGCACAATATTTATGCTGTTTTTTCTCGCATTTTTACTTGACAAAATTTCTCTGTTTTATTATAATACAAATTAGCGTTTTAATGTAGATAACTGTGCGGAGGTATTATGCTGTTAGATCTGAAAGACATTTTCGTATCCGACGGAGAAACCAAAGACGTCAGTTATCCGCTCTCGATGAGCGATGTAGAGATCGGCGGTGAACATCCATTCAATTCACCTGTTGAGATACGCGCTCACGCTCAGAATAAGGCTGGCATGGTCACGCTCGATATCTATGCTGATTTCAGCTACAGTACGGTGTGCGGCAGATGCCTGACTCCCATAGAGAGGCGTTTTGAATATCACTTTCCTCATAAGGTCATCGAGAACCTTGAGGAGGATTTCAACGACGATTACATTGAGGCGCCCGACCTCACTGTGGATCTCGACGAGCTTGCTTCGTCGGATATACTGTTGGAGCTGCCGACCAAGTTCCTTTGCAAGGGAGACTGTCAAGGTCTCTGTCAAAAATGTGGACATAATCTTAACTTGGGCGACTGCGGCTGTGATAAGACGGAGATAGATCCCAGACTCGAGGCGCTAAAAGAGTTATTAAAGTAAAGAGATATATTATGTAAGGAGGATTTTTCATGGCTGTACCGGCAAGGAAACATTCACACGCTCGTAAAATGAAGAGAAGGTCCAACGTATGGAAGCTCCAGGCTCCGGCTCTTTCTATCTGCCCTGAGTGCGGTGAGTACAAGGCGCCCCATAAGGTATGCCCTAACTGCGGTAAGTATAAAGGCAGACAGGTTATCGTCATGGACGCTGACTAATATTAAGCAAAAGAAATCAGGCGGGCAGTTTACTGACCGCCCTTTTGTTTTATTAATAATTGTCATTGCGAGGGGCATTAGCCCCGTGGCAATCTCAACCGATCATTAACTCCACGGAGGTCAATATGGCTGTTACAATTAAAGAAGTTTACCGTAACAGCTATGCCTACCGGGCGGGCTGTGAGGCGGGGGATACCCTGCTGTCTATCAACGGCAACGATATCGTAGATGTTCTCGATTATCGTTTCTATCAGCTTAATTCTGATTTAGAATTAAAAATCAGAGATACCAAGGGCGTGGTCCATACCGTCAAGGTGCGTAAGCCCGAGTATGAGGAGCTGGGACTTGAGTTCGACACCTACCTCATGGATAAAGAGAAGTCCTGCCGTAACAAGTGCGTGTTTTGCTTTATTGATCAGCTGCCCGACGGTATGCGCGAGTCGCTGTACTTCAAGGATGACGACAGCCGTCTGTCGTTTTTGTTCGGCAATTATGTCACGCTCACTAATCTGAGCGAGCATGAGATCTCGCGAATAATCAAAATGCACATCAGCCCCATAAACGTCAGCGTGCATACCACTAATCCCGAGCTGAGAGTCAAGATGATGGGCAACCGCTTCGCGGGCGACTCTTTAGCTATATTGAAGAGGCTCGCCGACAGCTCCATAGCTATCAACACCCAGATAGTCTGCTGTCCCGGACTCAACGACGGCGACGAGCTCAGACGTTCTCTGAGCGATCTGTATGACCTCAATGTCAATCTGATCGCCGTGGTACCCGTAGGTATCACAAAGTACCGCGAGGGACTGTATCCTCTGACTCCGTTCACTGTCGAAAAGGCTCGCGAGACCGTGGATATTATCGAAGAGTTCGGCGAGATGTGTCTTAAGACCCGCGGCAAGCGTATTGCGTATGCCGCCGACGAGCTGTACATCAAGGCTGGCTACGATATTCCGGACGCTGAGTTTTACGGCGATTTTGAGGCTTTAGAAAACGGTATCGGTCTTATCGCTCAGCTCAGAGAAGATTTACACGATGAGCTTGATTGGCGCGACGCCGATGACTCTATCAATAGCACGGTATCCATAGCCTGCGGCACCTCTGCGGCGCCGTACCTGCGTGAGCTTATGGATGATGTAGAGGCTAAGTATAAAAACGTAAAGATCAATGTTTATCCGATAATCAACGAGTTTTTCGGTGATAATATCAACGTAAGCGGCTTGATAGTCGGCAGAGATCTGATAAAACAGCTCAGGGATAAGCCCTTAGGCGATCGCCTGCTTATTTCCTCGGCAATGTTAAGATTTGAGAACGATCTTTTTCTCGACGATACACATATAGATGACGTCTCGAGAAAGCTGAGTATAAAAGTATTACCTATAAACAACGACGGCGCGATGCTGCTCGACGCCGTTTTGGGAGAGGAGGGAGAATATGTCTAAGCCCGTTATAGCCATAGTAGGCAGACCTAATGTAGGCAAAAGCACATTGTTCAATAAGCTGGTCGGCGAGCGTATATCTATAGTAGATGATACGCCCGGCGTAACACGCGACCGCATCTACGGCGAGGTAGAGTGGAGCGGCAAGAAGGCTGCACTCATAGATACAGGCGGAATCGAGCCTGAGTCGGACGATATTATTCTCTCACAGATGCGCGAGCAGGCACAGCTCGCTATAGAGACCGCGGATGTCATCATCATGGTCACCGATGTGCGCTCAGGTCTCGTCGCTACGGACGAAGAGGTAGCGCATATGCTCCTCAGGAGCAACAAGCCCATGGTGCTCTGTGTCAATAAATGTGACTCGGTAGGCGATCCGCCGCCTGAGTTCTACGAGTTCTATCAGCTCCCGCTCGAGCCTATAGCCGTATCATCCGTACACGGACACGGTACGGGCGACCTGCTCGACGCCGTATTCAGGGAGCTTGACGCCTCGGATACAGACGAGGCTGATCCCGAGGTCATCTCGGTAGCCGTCATAGGCAGACCTAATGTCGGCAAGTCGTCACTGATTAACAAGATAACAGGCGAAAACCGCTGTATAGTGTCCGATATCACCGGTACGACCCGCGACAGTATCGACACCATGATCGAAAACAAACACGGTGTATTCAAATTTATTGATACTGCCGGTATGCGCCGTAAGAGTAAGGTAACGGACAGGATCGAGCATTACTCGCTGCTCAGAGGCAAGATGGCTATTGAGCGCTGTGACGTATGCGTCATCATGCTCGACGCCGAGACCGGTCTCACCGAGCAGGATACCAAGGTAGCCGGACTCGCTTTGGATGCCGGTAAGGCTTGTATCATAGCTGTCAACAAGTGGGACGCTATCGAAAAGGACAGCAAGACCATGCAGAACTTCCGCAAGGATATAGAGCGTGATTTTGCCTTTATGAGCTACGCTCCGTCGGTATTTATCTCAGCTAAGACGGGTCAGCGCCTCGATAACCTTTTTGAAAACATCGTCCATGTAGCTAACACCGCGGCTATGCGTATCACTACGGGATTGCTCAACGAGGTGCTCGCTACAGCTACCGCTCGAGTTCAGCCTCCTACCGATAAGGGCAGGAGACTCAAGATATTTTATATGACCCAGGTGTCCGTCAAGCCGCCTACCTTCATCTTCTTCTGCAATAACGCCGAGCTGTTTCACTTCTCCTATCAGAGATACCTTGAAAATCGGCTCAGAGAAGCGTTTGATTTCAGCGGAACACCTATCAGATTTGTGATAAGGGAGAGAGATAAAAAGTGACATTAGAGTTGATTTTGCGTACTGTCGCTACCATGGTCATCGCCTATCTTATCGGCAGTCTCAACCCCGCTATAATCATAACCCGCCTTAAAACGGGCAAGGATATCCGTACCATGGGTTCAGGCAACGCCGGCTTTACAAACGTATTGCGCTCTGTAGGCACAGGTCCCGCCGTAGCTACCATAGTATGCGACTATCTTAAGGGTATCATAGCCGTTCTTATCGGCTGGTGGATATTTTCTTCACTTACGGTAACTAACGATGTTGCGCCTATAGAGTATGTCAAATACGGCAGATATCTCGCGGGTATGTGCGTCATACTCGGTCATACCTTCCCGATCTACTACGGGTTCAAGGGCGGCAAGGGCGTAGTTACCGCCAACGCGCTTATGCTTGTAGTCGACTGGCGAGTGTTCCTGATGATCGTCGCTACATTTTTGCTCATCTTCTTTGTGACCAAGATCATTTCGCTCGGTTCGATAGTCTGCGCGGCGCTATATCCTGTTTATACGCTTCTCGTTACATACTTTATGGATTATCTTCCTTTCCTCGGTACAGAAAATGAGCTGAGATTCAGATTTGTGCTTATTTCCACCGCCTGCGCCGCTGCTGTAGGAGCTATGGTCATTATCATGCACAAAGAGAATATCGGCAGACTGTTGAGAGGAGAAGAAAAACGTATCAAGGCAAAAGGTTCGGATAAATAATCAGTGGGGTAATTTATATGAAAAGACTGTTTTGCGTTGTTTTTGCCGTGCTGACGGTATTTCTCCTTACGATCTCTGCTTCTGCCGTCGATTACGGCTGCACGGTCGATCCGGTAGCTGACGCGGTGTATCTCGAAAACCTCGATACCGGCGCCGTAGTTTATCAGAAGCAGGCTGACAAAAAGATGTATCCCGCGTCTACCACCAAGATCATGACATACGCTGTCGTCGCTGACCGGGTATCCGATCTCGACGGTACACAGATAGCGATCAAAGACGGGCTGTTCGATAAGATCGATCCCGACAGTACCGTTATGGGACTGTCCGAGTATATCGGAGATTCTTTCTCTGTTCGTGATCTGCTCTACGGTATGATGCTGCCTTCGGGCAACGACGCCGCTTTGGTGCTGGCTGATTACGTCGGCTCGGGTATAAGCGGGTTTGTAGATATGATGAACGCCAAGGCGGCTGAGCTGGGCTGCAAAGGTACTCATTTTACCAACCCTCACGGACTGTATGATCCCGATCATTATACTACAGCTCATGATCTCGCTGTCATCACAAAGTACGCGATGAATACACAGAGCTTTATGGAGGTCACAAATACCGTTGAGTATACCCCCAAGGGCTTTGAGTATCCGATAAAAAACACCAACTATATGCTCTATCCTCAGGAGCAGGCAGGCAATTATTATTATCCGTATACAAGAGGTATCAAGACGGGTTATCTCGACGAGGCGGGCAAGTGCCTTGTGACCACCGCGGTCAAGGATGATTTTACATATCTCTGCGTAGAGCTCGGTACAGAGTATACCTTTGAAGAAGATATCAACTACGCCATGCTTGACGCTATCAAGTTCTATGACTGGGCGTTTACCGATCTCGGTAAGCAGACCGTTTACGGCCCCTCCGATACCGTCAAGAGCATACCCGTCAGGTATTCTAAAGGAGACGTTGAGGTCGCCGCGATCCCCGAAAAGGAGATCATAGCCCTGCTGCCTAATAAGTATAACAAGGATCTTGTAGTAGTCGATATAAAATGCGAGGATTCTGTTGACGCGCCTGTATCAAAGGGCGATGTGCTCGGTACTGTTTCGGTACGATACGACGATATGGATCTCGGCACCACTAATGTTGTGGCTGCTGCTGATGTAGAACGAAGCGAGTTCAAATATATCGTCAGCCGAATAGCTGACTTTACCTCTAAGCACATTATTTTAGTGATTTTTGTTATAGTGCTCATCATAGCGCTGATCATAGCTATCGCGGCTGTAAGAGCCCGCAATAAGCGAGCTCAGCTTCGTGAGCGCGCCCGCAGACGCTACAGAGATTAAACCACGATCATGAAGGCTCTCGTTACGGGAGCCTTTTTATATTGATTTTCGATAAACTATTGACTATTGTCGATACAAGTAATAAAATATATTTGTATTTTTATGTCGGAGGTTTACTATGTCTGATTGTATTTTTTGCAAGATCGCCGCGGGTGAGATCCCGTCTGAAAAAGTATATGAGGATGATCGTATCATAGCTATACATGATCTCCATCCCATGGCGCCCGTGCATGTCCTGTTCATCCCTAAGGAGCATATATGCTGCGCTAACGCCATAAACGAAGAAAACTGTGATATCATAGGTCACATCTTCTCTAAGATACCCGCTGTCGCTAAGGAACTCGGTCTGACTAACGGTTATCGTGTAGTCAACAACTGCGGCGAGGACGGCGGACAGACCGTCATGCACATCCATTTTCATCTTTTGGGCGGTAAAAAGCTCAGTATGGGTATGGGTTGAAGGATCCTCGGAACCATAAGACGGTTTTTCGAAAAGTTATTTAAGAAGGTATGATTATGTCAAAGTTTTATAAGATGACTATCGCCGGCTGTGAGCGTGAGCTGCCGCTGTGCGAGGTCAATGAGCATCTTGATATCGCCGCGTTCATTATGTTCGGTGATGTCGAGATCACAGAGAAGTCAGCGGCTGAACTGTTAAAGCTCGTTCCCGAGCATGATGTCGTTATCACGGCAGAGGCTAAGGGCATCCCGCTGTGTTATGAGATGGCTCGTCAGGGCTGCGGCAAGTATATCATAGCCCGTAAAGGCGTCAAGGTATATATGCCCGATCCGATCAGCGTCAATGTTCAGTCTATCACCACACTCAGTCAGCAGACGCTCTATCTCGGCAGCGATGACGCTGAGCATATGAGGGGCAAGCGTGTACTGATCGTAGACGACGTTATATCCACGGGCGAGAGTCTGAGAGCGCTTGAGGCTCTGGTCAACAAGTCGGGCGGCATCATTGTCGGCAAGGCGGCTGTTCTCGCTGAGGGCGACGCTTTTGACCGCGATGATATCATAGTCCTTGAACAGCTCCCCGTATTCCCTAAGTAAAACTTAGCTGAATTATCTGAGGTATTATTATGAAGCGATTGGCTGCGCAGTTTGGTATCACTTACTTTACTGCGTTGTCAGTCGCTTATTTTGCGTCTGACACAGCCGTGATCGTCTTATCTGCGGTGTCAGCCGTGCTTTTTATAGCCTTTTTGCTGATACCTAAGACGCGAAAGACGGTGTTCATACCTGCTATGGCAGCGGCGGCGCTTATTGCCTGTGTTTTCAACCTTTGCTACTCATATTTCTGTGTCTATCCGACTATTGACAAATACTCGGTATCAGAGCACAGTGTATCGGCGGTCCTCAGCGATGAGCCGTATCACGCCTACAAAAAGTATTATTACAAGCTCAAAGCTGCCGAGATCGACGAAAAATCAGCAGATGTAAAAATTCTGCTCAAAACTCCTCACGCCTTAGATATAGAGCCTGATGATACAGTCAGCTTTACATCCGAGCTTAAGGCTACCGATAACGACTATTATATGACCAAAGGCTTTTTCTTGGTGTCTGATACCTACGATACCGTATACACGGTCGATGAGGCAGAGAGCCATTCTCTCTATTATCGCGCGATACAGCTTCGCCGATATATGCGCGAGAGCTTTGACAGACTTCTGCCTGAGGATGAGGCGGCGCTGTGTAAAGCTGTGTTCGTCGGCGATAAGTATGCCATGGATCCGGCTGACAGAGATAATTTCAGATACGCCGGAGCGTCATACTTCATCGTTATATCTGGTATGCATTTCGCGGTGCTGTCTATGCTGCTGTTCAGACTATTCAAGAAGATACGCAACCGCTGGATAACGCTCGCGCTTGTGCTCGGATTCATTGTCGTATATGCCTCTGTTACCGGTTTTCAGCCGTCGGTGCTGAGATCAGGTATCATGGTGATCTTTACCGTTATCGGCATGACCGTCAGGCGACAGACATATCCGCTCAACCACCTCGGCATTGCGGGCTTTGTCATGCCTTTCATCGTCTCACCTTACGGAGCGGGAGATACGGGACTTATACTCTCGTTCTATGCTACTCTTGCCATACTGCTGTGGGCGGAGCCTATATCCCGCAAGATCTGCTTTACCGATGAGTTCGGTAATATCCTGACCTTTAACGTCAGAGCCTTTGCCGTACGCGCGGCAGATACCGTCAAAAGTAAGCTCACTAAGCAAAAGTCAAAGAGTGATACCTCCGACGCGCCTGAGGTAAAGCATCTATTCTTCAAGAAGCTGTACAACGCCTTTGCGTCTGTGCTTTCTGTCAGCTTAGCGGTCAATATCCTCATATTTCCTATATCGGTGATACTGTTTCGAGAGTACTCCCTTGTCACGATGCTCTCGTCTGTATTGCTGTACCTGCCGATATATCTGATACTCGTGCTGTCGCTCTTTGTGTGCGTACTGTACTGGCTCGGACCTCTGAGATATCTTGCGATATTGCTGTCATGGCCGCTTTACCTGCTGTGCCTGTTTGTAAAAGTCACGGTAAGGTTCCTCGCGGGTCTGCCGTTCGCCTTTGTCAGGATCGGCAGCGCGTATGTGTATATCTGGTTAGGCGTTACGGTGATACTCGGCGCCGCTGTCATAGCCCTGCGTAAGCGTTACAGGCTTCTGCCGTACGCTGTTCTGATCTCCTCGATAGTATTTCTCGGCGGTTGGCTGACTAATACGATTATCGATCTTAATACACTGACCTTAGAGGCGTATTCGTGCGGCGACGGTATGTATGTCGGAGTAAACGACAGAGGCAGGCTGCACCTGCTCACGATGGACTGCAAGAGCATACCGGCTTATGAGATAACCGATAAGCTGCTCTACAGATACGGCAGGGCTCAGACCGCGTTTTGCGGCAGCTCCAAAGAGCTTGACAGGTATGTGTACTATTCTAATGACAAATTTGCAATTTCGGACTTTTTGCTGTATGATAAAGGCGGCACGGCTCCCGAAAAGTCAGAAAACGTTACGGCTTTTGATACCGACAGTACATTTATCCTCGATGACGATATTACGCTGTCTGTATATGTCGGCACCGGTAAGCCGCTGTGTATGCTCCGTGCCGGTGAGAAGGTTATTCTGATCCTACCTAAAAAGTATGATATAGATCGGTTGCCTAAAGAAGCGCGCAGTCCGGATGTGATTCTGATGTGCGATACTTTCGACAACACGGCGGGGCTGAGCTGTACAGACCTGATAGTCAGCTCATCCGAGCAGACCGCGCCCGATATCGCCGCTTGTATGTCGGGCGGATATGATTATATCTATTACACATACAGCGGAGACATAAGCTATAATCTGAGGTGAGTTATGTATACTGAGAGCGAGTTAAAAAAGCATCTTAACTCAGGACATTTCAATAATATATATCTTTGCTTCGGCGAAGAAAAAATGCTCGTCAAGCGTTCGGTGGAGCTGATAGAGAAGAAGATCTCCGGCGGCGAGCTCAACGAGTTCAATTATCATACCTTCGGCTCTGACGCGGATATATCCGAGATATCGGTCTGCGCCGATATCATCCCGTTTATGAGCGATAGCAATATCCTCAGAATATCCGATATGGATATTGATAAGCTACGCAAGGATGACTTTGAGGCTCTTATGACGATACTCAAAAAGCTGCCCGACACGACGATAGTCATCATAGCTATGCCTACTATCGAGGTCACCTCGAAAACCGCTAAGGCGCAGCTCAAAAAGCTCATTACCTTTGTAGATAAAAACGGCGTTTGTATCGAGCTTGGTCACCGCAGCGGACTCGCGCTCGAGCGCGATATGTGCAAGTGGGCCAAGGCGGGCGGATGCACGATGACCGAGCTTACCGCTCATAAGCTGATACAGTACGCGGGCGAGGATCTCAACCGTCTCAACGCCGAGCTCAAGAAGCTCACAGCTTATGCCGACGGGGGAGAGATAACGCCCGAGATGGTAGATCTGCTGGTGTCAAAGACCGCAGAGGCGAGCGTATACGATCTGTTCGGTTTCATAGTTGACGGTAACGTAGATAAGGCGCTCTCCGCAGTGTCAGCTCTGTTCTACCAGCAAGTCGATGCCGTGTATATCTGCTCCGTGCTGTCCGGAGCCTATCTCGACGCTTACAGGGCGCGAGTGGGAGCAGACGCCGGCAAGCCGACTAATGTTATAGGAGAGGATTTCGGCTACAAGGGCAGAGCGTGGGTGCTGTCAAAGATCCAAAAGCAGATCCGCCGCGTTACCACAGCGTCACTCAGACGCAGTATCGACGAGCTGCTCGAGCATCAGACACGCCTTGTCACCGAGACTGTAGACGGCAGAGTAGAGACCGAGCGTCTTATATGCAAGTTGGCTCTCATAGCGGAGGATCGCTCCGATGAATGACAAAATTGAGCTGCGCGAGGCGATTATAGTCGAGGGCAGATACGACAGGATACGCCTCAGCGGCATTATATCGACCCCTGTTATCGAGACAGGCGGCTTTCGTGTGTTCAAGGATAAAGAGAAGCAGGCACTGATACGCTCCATAGCCGAGCGCAGAGGCATACTGATAATGACCGACGTTGATTCGGCGGGCTTTGTCATTCGCAATTTCCTCAAGGGCATAATTCCTCAAGAGAAAATAAAGCACGCATATATCCCGACAGTGAAGGGTAAAGAAAAGCGTAAGTCCGAGCCGTCGAAGGAGGGCACCTTAGGCGTAGAGGGCTTAGACCGCGACAGCCTTATCAAGGCGATCCTCGACAGCGGAGCTCATATAGAAAATGTTGCCTATTCTGTAGGGGAGGGTCTTGACCCTCCCGTAATAAAAAACGCAGCTGATCCTGTAGGGGAGGTCGAGGAGCATGAGCCTCCCTTTCCTAAGGGAGGTGGCACGGAGTGCCGGAGGGTTCCTGCGGCAATCTCAACCGATACCGAGATCACCAAACTCGACTTCTTCGACTACGGGCTTACCGGCAGCGAGAACTCCGCGAAGCATAGGGCAGAGGTGCTCGTGTCCTTAGGACTGCCCGAGTACCTGACCGTGAACGCCATGATCTCAGCCATCAACTGCCTGTTCACCAAGCAGGAGTTTGAGGAGTATCTCGAAAAAAACAATATAGCATAACAAAAAGGCTGTTCGCGTGAACAGCCTTCAGTCTGTCGAAAAAGTCCAGCTTAGGCTGGGCTTTTTGTCGTATCTATGGTATAATAGATACGGTGATTGAAATGTTAGAAAAGAACGTAAATAATA
>CACYSI010000009.1 GCA_902776975.1 uncultured Ruminococcus sp. | reverse complement strand
GGGCATCTCGGTCATATCCTTGATACCGCCGAGGAACTTCTCAAGCTTCTCGATCTCGAGGTTGAGCTTGATGACTTCCTTCTTGGGCAGAAGATCGAATGTACCGTCTTCCTCCATGGTGCGGAGCTGCTTTAAGCGGGCGATCCTGCGGCGGATAGTTGTGAAGTTGGTGAGCATACCGCCCAGCCATCTTGCGTTTACATAGTAAGCGCCGGCGCGGGTAGCCTCATCCTTTACGCTCTCCATAGCCTGCTTCTTGGTACCTACGAAAAGTACGCTCTTGCCCTCCATAGAGATCTCTCTTACAAAGTTGTACGCTTCTTCGAGCTTGACAACGGTCTTCTGCAGATCGATGATGTAGATACCGTTACGCTCTGTGAAGATGTAGGGAGCCATCTTAGGGTTCCATCTTCTTGTCTGGTGGCCGAAGTGTACGCCTGCCTCCAGAAGCTGTTTCATAGAAACTACTGCCATTTTTCCTCCTTAGGTTAAAAACCTCCGTTGCGGCTGTGTATTTTGACAGAAAAATCGCCGATACAGTTCGGCGACACCTTACTGTCAAGCCGTCAACGTGCGTTATGCCTGAATATTTTACCATATATAAAAAAAGAAATCAAGCGTTTTTTTAAACTAAAACGCTTGATTTCAAAGTTTTTTTCTTACTTTTAGAGCAGTTTATCAGAAATCAAAGAATCTGACGTAACCGTAAGAGCAAACATAGTCCTGAGCCTCGTGCCACGCGCTGGAGCAAATGTCGCTGGCGTAGAACACGCGGATAGAGTGCTGTACAGCTGAGCCGCCCTGGTCGAAGATGTAGTTCACGACTTCCTTAGCTGTGGAAGACGGAGTGTACGAAGTCGAGCCATAGTAGCCGTTATCGCTGAAGAGCTCCTGCATGCTGCTATAGCTGCCGTTTACATATGTATCTCTGATACACTGAGCAACTAAAGCCATGCCGTCAAAGCCCATGCCGCCTGCCTCACCCATGAGCATGCGCTCTACCTGATCTCTGTCGCTGTCGGACAGTGAGATGCTGTAGCCTACATAGCCGGGGTCGGGGTTGTCGATATCCAGCAGGAAACCGCCGGATGAAGACGCCTGAACAGTGTTCTCGGAATAGCTTTCCTCGTCATCTGTGTCGGATGTTGAGCTGCTGCCGGTGGAAGAACTGTTGCCCGAGGCGCTTGAAGACGCTGAGGATGTTTCAGTGGTAGAACTGCCGGAAGCGGGCTTGGTCGCCGCCTCGGTAGACTCTGTCTCCTTCTTCTTAGAAGCCTCTATGATAGCGAGCTGCTCGCTCACGACCTCCTGGGCCTCTTTCTTAGCCTCGTCGATAGTGATAGCCCTCTGAGTAAGGAGCTTATCCTCCGCCGACATTATATTAATGTTTTCTTGTGTGTTGGTTTCTGTTTTATTGGTATCACTTGCAGCTCCTACAACCGGCGCGAGAATCAGAGTCGAGGTCAAAAGCAAAGCGACGCAAAGACCGATAGTCACTATCCGGCGCGGTAACCGAAACGTTTCTGTACTCATAATTCTGCCTCCTTTAATATAGTAGTGTATCGGTGATCCGATATAAAATGACGCAGTAATCCTTGGGACTTGCTTCATTTCGTGTCTTATTTAACCATAAAATAACAAGAATTGCAAGTTTGTTACTTTTTGATTTTAATTCTTTAAAAGCACCATATTCGGCTTTTATTTCGTTTTCGGAATATTCTTTTATAAATTATGTACATATTATACAATTTAAGAATGTGCAATCTGCCATGGTTCACAAAAATAATTGGTGACAAAACGTTACAAATTTATGACGTTTTTTTGCTTTATTTGGCGTTTTTTGCACATAATCTTCGACTAAAATCGCGTCTTCGCCTATCAGACGTATCTTTTCCCACGGGATATAGTAATCGTCGGATTTACCAAACAGCCCGAAAAGTCTCGGTCTGCCGAATACTATCAGCGCCGCGACCTTAGCGCATTTGATATCTACCTCCAGATCGTCCACATATCCTAACTTGCAACCGTTATGAGCGTTTATCACTTCCTTCTTTCTCAGCTCCTGTAAGCGGCACGGCACATACATCACCTCGTGATCATACTATGCATTTTAAACTTTAAATATGAATATATCTGCCGGGATAATTTTAATATAGTGTTAATTCCAATATCGAATAATCACTTCGGTAAATCGGATACTGATATGTTGGCTGCAAAAATCCCCCCGACGTAATGTCGGAGGGATCGGTCTTATACAGTGTTAAGTTTTCAACTCCGCTGAAACAAACCGGAGAATACAGACGAAACTCGCCGCGGTATCAATACCCGTGAGCCTGGGCGAGCATCATGTCCTTGACCTTCATCAGTCGGGTCTGGGTGGAGCGCTCGTTCTCGTCGAGCTTGCGGGTGATGTAGCGTATCTGCTCCTGCGTCTCGGGGATCATAACGTGCTCGAGGGCGTTTACGCGGCGGCGGGTCTTTTCTATCTCGTCCGCCATGAGCTGACAGCTCTTCTCTATCTCAGCTAAGCGAATAAGATCGGGCAGGATATCGGCTAGCGACTTGACAGCGCCGTCGAGGTCCGCCGAGGTAAAGGCAAAGCCGTATGAGTAGATATCGTTGGGATCGGGAGTGCGCGTCTGAGTATCAAAAACAGGTATATCCACGCTCATGACGTTGCGGTATGAGGTGGTCACATATACCTCCTGCTTAGGCGCGAGCAGAGCCGCCTTGAGGGTCTCGTCGCTCATGGACGCTTTGGCGAGGACAAAGTTAGCGTTTGCCTGACGTATCCGCTCCTCTACCTTCATCCTCAGAGCTCGGTTCTCTCTGACCATTTCGAGAAAACGCCTCATCAGTTCGTCGCGCTTATCCTTGAGCAGCTTGTGCCCGCGGGTAGCTGTATTCAGTTTTTTCTTGAGCCGCGAGAGCTCCATTCTGGTCGGATTGACCTGTTTTACAGCCATTATATCACCTTTTCAGTTAGGAGTTAGGAATTAGGAGTTGTGGGCGGACTCCGTCCGCACCTGATTCCTATATAATCTAAAACGCGACAGCGTTTCCCTTAACTCCTCACTTTTTATCGTAATACATATCGAGATACTTATCGTCGATACGCTTCAGCTCGGCTCTGGGCAGGATGCGAAGCAGCTCCCAGCCGAGGTCGAGGGTCTCTTCGATAGAGCGGTTCTTATCATAGCCCTGCGACACATACTCTGTCTCAAAGCGGTCGGCGAACTTAGCGTACAGCTTATCTATATCGGTCAGAGCGGACTCGCCGAGGATGACCATAAGCTCTTTAGCGTCTTTGCCTCGCGCGTAAGCCGAGAAGAGCTGGTTCATGGTGTTGGAGTGATCCGCGCGGGTCTTGCCCTCGCCTATACCCTTATCCTTGAGTCGGGACAGAGACGGCAGAACGTCTATGGGAGGCGCGATATTCTTGCGGTAAAGCTCACGAGAGAGTATGATCTGACCCTCGGTGATGTAGCCTGTAAGGTCGGGGATCGGATGAGTTTTATCATCCTCGGGCATGGTCAGGATCGGTATAAGGGTGATAGAGCCCTTCTTACCCTTCTGTCTGCCGGCTCTCTCGTACAGTGTAGCGAGGTCGGTGTACATATATCCGGGATATCCGCGTCTGCCGGGCACCTCTTTGCGCGCGGCGGAGACCTCACGCAGAGCGTCGGCATAGTTGGTGATATCCGTCATGATGACAAGAACGTGCATATCAGCTTCAAACGCCAGATACTCGGCGGCGGTAAGCGCCATACGGGGCGTGGATATACGCTCGATAGCAGGGTCATTAGCGAGGTTCACGAACATGACGGTACGGTCGATAGCGCCCGTCTCCTTGAAGCTCTCGATGAAGTAGTTTGACTCTTCAAAGGTGATACCCATAGCGGCAAACACAACGGCGAACTGCTCGTCTGTACCGCGTACTCGAGCCTGACGCGCTATCTGAGCGGCAAGCTGAGCGTGAGGCAGACCGGACGCCGAGAAGATCGGCAGCTTCTGACCTCTGACAAGGGTGTTCAGTCCGTCTATAGCGGATACGCCTGTCTGGATGAACTCCTGCGGATAGTTGCGCGCGTAGGGATTCATCGGCAGACCGTTGATATCCAGACGCTTAACGGGCAGGATATCGGGACCGCCGTCGATAGGCTTGCCCATGCCGTCAAATACTCGTGAGAGCATATCGGTGGACACGCCGAGCTCCATGGACTTGCCTAAAAAGCGAACCTTGGAATCAGAGAGATTGATGCCCGCCGCTGAGTCGAAGAGCTGGACGAGAGCGTCCTCGCCGTTGATCTCAAGCACCTTGCATCGTCTGACCTCGCCGGAGGACAGCTCGATCTCTCCGAGGTCATTGTAGTTGACTCCGCTGACGCCTTTGACCAGCATCAAAGGACCCGCTACCTCTTGGATCGTCCTGTATTCCTTAGGCATGATCAGTCATCTCCCTTCTTGATGATGTTGTCTATATCTACGTCGAGATTGTACAGGATATCGTTATACGCCTTGTCGACCTCGTCCTCTTTGACATACTTGAATCTGCCGATGCGCTCACGGATTGGCATATTGATAAGCGCGTTAAGCTGAGCGCCCTTTTCGAGAGCGGCTGCGCTCTTGTCATAGAAAGCCATGACGAGCTGCATCATATGATACTGCTTGTTGAGAGTTGTATAGGTATCTGTCTCGTGAAAAGCGTTCTGATGTAAGAAGTCCTCACGGATAGAGCGCGCAGCCTCAAGCTTGACGCGGTCGATATCGGACAGAGCGTCCATACCTACGAGCTTTACGATCTCCTCGAGCTCGCTCTCTTCCTGCAGCAGCGCCATTACACGCGCGCGCAGATCCATCCAGTCCTCGGCTACGTTAGCCTTATACCAGTTCGCCATGGTATCGACATACAGAGAGTATGAAGTCAGCCAGTTGACAGCCGGGAAATGACGCTTATAAGCGAGACCCGCGTCGAGTCCCCAGAACACCTTGACTATACGCAGGGTAGCCTGAGATACCGGCTCTGAGATATCGCCGCCGGGAGGCGATACGGCGCCGATAACCGAAAGCGAGCCTTCCTGATCGTCGGTACCGAGGGTGATGACGCGACCGGCTCTCTCATAGAACTGAGCGAGTCGCGAACCGAGATACGCGGGATAGCCCTCTTCACCGGGCATCTCTTCGAGTCTGCCTGACATCTCGCGCAGAGCCTCTGCCCAGCGTGAGGTGGAGTCTGCCATCAGAGCTACCGAGTAGCCCATATCGCGGAAGTACTCGGCGATGGTGATACCTGTGTATATGGAAGCCTCTCGAGCCGCAACGGGCATATCGGAGGTGTTGGCGATCAGAACGGTACGCTCCATAAGGCTGTGACCCGTTTTGGGGTCGAGCAGCTCGGGGAACTCGTTGAGAACGTCTGTCATCTCGTTGCCGCGCTCGCCGCAGCCGATGTATACTACTATATCAGCCTCAGCCCACTTGGCGAGCTGGTGCTGAACGACCGTCTTGCCCGAGCCGAAAGGACCGGGAACAGCCGCTACGCCGCCCTTGGCTATCGGGAACAGTGTGTCGATAACGCGCTGACCCGTGATAAGAGGCATATCGGGAGAGAGCTTTCGCTTATACGGTCTGCCGATACGGACAGGCCACTTCTGCATCAGAGTTATCTCATGCTTCTCGCCCTTTTCGTCCTCAACAACAGCTACGGTATCTGTGACCTTATACGAGCCGGAGTTGATCTCTTTGACAGTGCCGCTGATGCCGGCGGGCACCATGATCTTGTGCAGGACGATCTCTGTCTCCTGGACGGTACCGATAACGTCGCCGCCTTCTACCCTATCGCCGACCTTGGCTGTCGCGATAAACTGCCAGACCTTGTCGCGCTTTAAGGCGGGCACGGAGATACCGCGGCTGAGGTTGTTGCCGCTGACCTTCATGATATCGTCAAGAGGTCTCTGGATGCCGTCGTATATGCTCTCGATCAGTCCCGGACCCAGCTCAACCGAGAGCTGACTGCCCGTAGACACAACAGGCTCGCCGGGGCCGAGACCCGAGGTCTCTTCATAGACCTGGATAGAAGCGCGGTCGCCGTGCATCTCGATGACCTCACCGATGAGGTTCATGTCCGAAACGTGTACAACGTCAAACATATTGCAGTCGCGCATACCCTCGGCGATGACCAGAGGTCCCGCGACCTTTTTTATAATACCTGTACTCATAGAATATCATTCCTTTTCGGTAGTTAGGAGTTAGGAATTAGGAGTTAATGGCGGGCGCTGCCCGCACCCAATTCCTAATGCTTTACCGTTAATAACTGACGATAAAAAACTAAAAACTCCTTCACTTATCATTCGTTGAATATATCGCTGCCGACTGCTTTTTCGACAGATTTTCTGACAGCCGACAGTCCCTCGCCTGTATTACCCGATACGCCGGGTATCAGTATAATGGCGGGCGAAGGCTCGCTGCGGTATTTTTCGATCTCTTTTTCGAGTACGGCGGCAGCCGCCTCGGTTATATAAATTATGCTGTAATTCTTGTTTTGACAGAGCTTTTTGAATCGGGCTGTATAGTCCTGTGAAGTATCAAAGTAAAATACGTCAAGTCCGAGCACAGCGTATCCGTATACGCTCTCTCTGTCACCGAACACGGCTATTCTCTCAGACATACATATCCCTCAGTCTTTCTTTTATCGTTTGCTCGGACAGTCCGCTGATCTTAGCCGAGAGTATCATCCTGACAGCCTTGATCTCATTTTGTCTCGCTATGATATACGCGACTATAGCGCCGATGCCGAAGGGCTCCCACTTCTGTGGCTTCATGGCGGCTGTCATATAGTCGTCGCACCACTTCTCAAACGCCGACATAGATGTATTAAGCGCCTCTACCGCAGTGCGATAGCGTGTGGTAGAGAGATAGGATATGATCGCGTCATAGCCCTCATACGCCGCGGACGCCAGTCTGTCGACGTCGAGTGAATCGCACTGAGCCATAGCTCTGCGGATGAACTCGGGCTTCTTACCGGTTTTGGCGCATCTTACGGCAGTCTTGATATCAGCCGAAGCGACGAACAGCTCACAGTAAAGTCGGACGATATCGCTGTCGCTGAGCTTGCCGAGCTTATACACATACTCCATACAGGCTTTGTCTACGATGATATCGCAGAGCTGACCGTCGGAGGTCTGCAGCAATACGGTCATCGCCTCGCGCGCCGTATCCGCGATGAAGTCGGGCAGATCGCCGTACTCACGCTTTTTGATACAGTCGTATAGCTTGTCGGGGTCGCAGACGGTGTTATACAGAAACAGTCCGTCCGGCTCTATATCGCGCGTGATACACTTGACGGCAGCCTTTATGTTATGAAAATCATCGGGCACTCTGAGAAAATCGAGCACAGAACGGTCTGTGACGGTCTCGTCAACAAAATCCCACAGCTTTTTTTCTTCAATAGAAATAATCTGATCGGGAGCAGTGTCGGTATTATCGCCCCAGCCCTTATCTCTGAGGATCCTCATAACAGCGTCGGTATCCTTAGCCGACAGAAGCGAGTCGAGGTCGGCGCCGTTCAGAAGCTTAGTCTCTCTGAATCTGACACGAGCTACAGCATATGTAAAATCCTGCTGCATATCAACCTTCCTTTCAGAACAGGAGCCTGCCGGCTCTGTCGCTGAGATACTCGCTCTCGCCCGCGAAAACAGCGTCAAAAGAGCAGTTCTGCTCTATACCGCCGTACTTGAGTATGAAGCCAGCGTCGATATCGGCAGCTTCATCTGACAGAGTCAGTCCGCCTTTAGATACAGAGTTGAGTCTGTTGATAAAGCCCTCGGGCAGACGGCTGATATCCTTTGAGCCGAAGAGGATGACACCGTCCTCGGGCTGAGAATACTCGGATACCATCTTCTCGATAAGCTCAAAATACTCGTTGTCGGGCAGAGCTTTAGCCGCAGCCAAGCCCTCGGCGAGCATCTTTGAGATGATGCTTTGCTTAGCTGAGAGCATGACGCGCTTCTCTTCAAGCTCGGCGGCAGAATCTCCGCGCTTTTTGATATCCGCCACACGCGCGGCGGTCTTATCCCTGCCCTCGGCAGTTATACGCTGAGCCTGCTCTGTCGCCTGAGCGATGACGGCATCAGCCTTGCTTTGAGCCGCGGCTATCACCGAGTCACAGGCAGAAGCCGAGTTCTTTTCTATCTGTTCGATTATCTTATCGATTCCTGACATAAGGAGTCACCGATCACATACCGGCGATGCCGATAATAGCAAGCATGGAGATAAGGAGCGCAAGGATAGCGTAGGTCTCTACCATAGCGGGCATAAGGATAGCCTTACCGAACTGGTCGGGCTTCTTAGCCACGGTACCGATACCGGCTACAGCGCACTTGCTCTGATAGATAGCGGAATAAAGTCCGCAGAAAGCGATCGGGAGAGAAGCCGCGAAATACAGAAGTCCCTGAAGAGCGGTGACCTCTTTCACTCCGCCGATAAGACCGACGTTAGAGAGGATGAGGATACCGACGAGAAGTCCGTAGATTCCCTGAGTCGCGGGCAGAAGCTGGAAGATAAGTACCTTACCGAAGAGAGAAGGCTCCTCAGCAAGAACGCCCGAAGCGGCTACACCCGCCTTACCTACGCCTATAGCCGAGCCGATACCCGCCATAAGGGTAGCGACAGCGGCGCCTAAAAGTGCGAAAAACAAACCTGAATTCTGAAAAAACTCTGACATTTTATATGTCCTCCTTGACTGTATAATGCTTTGTATTGATCTTAAAGGGATTGAAGCCTCTGCCTCCACCCTTATAAAACTTACCGAAGAATTCTACGAACTGTAATCGGTTAGTATGTACATACGCTCCGAGAGCGTTGATACCTATATTAACCGAATGTCCGATAACGAATACTATGATGAAAACTATAACGCCTAAAACGCTGTCGCCGAGTATGGTGCCCACAAGGTTGAATACCTGAGCGATGATGCCGGTAGCCATACCGAGCGCCAGCAGACGGCTGTATGACAGGATATCGCTGAGATATCCCGTAGCGCCGTAAAGACCGTAGACGCCCTTTAAAAGACGTATGATCGGGTTTGAGCTCTCTCTGCCGGAGAAGAGAACGATTATCAAAGCTCCGACAGCAGCCATGATACCGCCTATAGTAAGGAACACCGGCGGGATGGTGAAGCCTGCTATATTGCCCATCATATCCGTAGAAAGCAGAGCCAATATAGCGCCGCCTACCAACAGATACCAGCTGATAACATCGTAAATGACCGGCAGATACTCTTTGTTCCTTATATAGTTGAACGCCATTATTCCGAGACCCGTGAACAGATGTATGATGCCCAATAAGAACGAAAGCATCAGGACCTTCATGGGATCCGATACGGGGTTCAGCCACAGCGGGACGACCAGTCCCGGGATAGCGGGCGGCTGAGTATGGAAGAAGGTAGTGGAGATGACCGATATCGCGTCGCCGAAGAACGAGCCGAACAGCAGTCCCCATATGGTCGTGGATACTCCGCACCAGAAGAACATCTTGACGGAGCGTCTGAGTCCGGGCTCCATGCCCTTGAACTTCAAGAGGCATATGCCGCACGCCAAAGCCATCACCAGTCCGTAACCCGCGTCAGAGAACATCATGCCGAAGAACAGATAGTAGAAGATCGCCATGATAGATGTCGGATCAGACTCATGATGATCGGGATAGCTGTAGGACGCGAGCACGCCCTCGACAGGCTCGGCAAACTTATTGTTCCTGAGCTTTACGGGAGCGTCGTCGTTCTCGGCGTAGCTCAGCTCCACCTCGGCGTCGTAGGTATCTTCGAGATACTTCTTGAGACCCTCGGCGTCAGGCTCCGGTATATAACCCGACAGGACAAAGGTGTTATTAGATGTACTTATATCATCAAAAGCCGCGTACCTCTCAGCCTTCATCACATAGTAGTCTTCAAGGAACTCGAGCTTTGAGTGGTACTTTTCATAAGACTTGATGATATTCTGATTTTCGAGTATCCTGCCGTCGCGATTGCTCAGATGCTTGTTGATCTGCTTCTCACGCTCGACAGGCACGACTTTCGACACATAAGACGGATACTCAAAGCCGATGCGCCGCAGAGCGTCGCCTACAGCGTCGGCGCTTTCCTTTGAGGTCAGCACAAAGACGCAGGTCTGGTTCTCGTCGCTGTGGATGATCTCTACGTCGATGTCATCGACCTCGGGGATAAGCCCGGCGAGCTGAGTGAGTATATCCGTAGAGGTCTTAGGCGGCGAGAACTTGCCGATAAACGCGGAGGTAGTCGTAGTGCCCGTAAATGACATCGGCACATCAAGCCCCAGCCACGGCTGTATCACATCCAGCTGAGCCTGATACTTGACCTTTTCAGCCTCGTTTGTATCAATATTCTTTTGGCACGATATGATATCGTACGCTACCCGAAGGATATCGGGAGTCTGTGCTGCCAGCTCGTCGTACTGCCTGCGGGATATCTGCTCACGCCCCTTGAAAGAACTAAGCAGTCCTTTCTTCTTGGGAGCGTATCGCGAGAGTATCTCCTTAGCCTCAACGGCTGTAGCCGCGTTGTGCTGATACTGCGCCTGATAGACGGATGTGTCGTCCTTGAAGAAAACATCATCGGTCAGATCCTCGTTTTCGATCTCGACGGCGCCTCGGCGCTGCAGCTCCTCCAGTATATCCTTGCAGTCCTTTAACAGCGCGCAAACCTGTATGCGCTGCATCCTGAGCATCGCCATAATGCTCCTCCTTACTGCTGTGCGGTATGACCGCCTGTTTATACTAAAGTTTCTATAATCAGTTTATTGATGACATTCTGCTTGAGCTTGAGAGTCTTCTCGGTAAGCGCCTCGGCTTTGCTCAGAGCCTCTGCCCTGCGGGCGTCCACCGTCTCACGAGCGCGCTTCTGTGCCTCGGCGCAGGCGGCTCGGTCAAAGTCCTCAGCCTTCTTCTTCGCCTCGGCGACCAGCTCGTCCGCCTTGCGCTTTGCTTCTTCTTCGATACGCAGAGCGGTCTGCTCAGCCTCCATCTGCTTGGACTCAGCCGCTTTCTCAGCCTCTCTCACTCTATCTATTGTGGATAAAGCCATTATATCACCACCATATAGTGTAATAATTACTAATCAACCTAAATAATAACCTCAAATCCTCGCTAAGTCAAATGTTTTTTGAAAGTTTTTGTACAAAAATATGATTTTGGTATAAACAAACAGTAATAACTGATATTAATTCTACATTTTTATTCTAATTCAGAATTATTTGTACATTATTTTCCCCACAAGAATAAAAATTTTCACTATACGCAACAATGTTACAATAATAAGCATAGCGGCTTTGACAGTATGCGCGGAGCCTATGTGAGATAATAGCGGCAGATAAAGCGCCGGTATACCGGCTCGGGAGTTTTGATTTGGTTGTATATGTGGATATACTGATAGTGATAAACGCCGCCGTGAACTATGCTGTACTGCTGACGGCTGATAAGCTGCTCAAACGCGGCATACGTCTGCTCAGGCTGCTCGCCGGAGCCTCTTTGGGAGCGATATTCTCGCTCATCGTCTTTTTGCGTATCGACAATGTGATCCTGCTGCTGCTCATAAGGGTTGCATCATCCGCTGTGATAACTCTCGCCGCCTTCGGGTACAAGAGTCATGCCGAGTATCTCAAAGCCGCTTTGATGACTATAGCCGTCTCCATGCTGTACAGCGGCGGGTTTATACTATTCTATCAGCTTTTCAAGCCACCGGATATGCTGATCATCAACGATGTGCCTTACTTCAACGTTGATCCTCTGTCGCTGATACTGCTTACATCCGTGATATATCTGATCCTGCTTATACTGATAAAATTATTCTCTGAAAGAATAAAAAGCACGGTAGTTCCTTTGAAATTCGCTGTATCCGACAAAGAATACTCATGTATAGGCAAGCTCGATACGGGCAGCGATCTGACAGAGCCGTTCTCGGGTTCGCCTGTGATAATAGTCGATAAAGAGGTATTCTCCCCTGCAAATGATACTCCGTGCAGGATCATCCCCTATACTACCGTCAACGGCTCGTCGTATCTGAAAGCGATCAAGGCAGATACCGTCAGCGTCGAACATAAACCGATAACAAAGCAGGTATACATAGCCTCAGGCGATATACACAACGGCAGCTATCAAGCCGTGATAAATCCCGATATAATAAGGTGATAAAATGCAATTTATCAGAAACATACTTTTTAAGCTGAGATTCATATTTCTCTCAAACAGCGTATACTACATCAACTCCGCGGGCGCTCTGCCCCCTCCCCTGACTCCCGAAGAAGAAGCGCTGATCATGAAGCGGATATCCGAGGGCGATGAGAAATCCCGCGAGCCGCTGATAGTTCACAACCTGAGACTGGTGGTATACATAGCAAAAAAGTTTGAGAACAGCAACGTCAACATTGAGGATCTGATCTCTATAGGCACGATAGGGCTGATAAAGGCGGTAAACACCTTCTCACCCGAGCGAAAGATAAAGCTCGCCACCTATGCCTCACGATGTATCGAAAACGAGATACTGATGTTTCTCAGAAAAACGACTCAGAGCAAGTATGAGATATCTATAGAAGAGCCTCTGTCTACCGACTGGGACGGCAACGAGCTGCTGCTCAGCGATGTATTAGGCTCGGATAACGATACGGTGAGCGCCGATCTTGAGCAGGAGATCGAAGTCAACCAACTGCTCGAAGCCGTGAATCGCCTCAATACCCGAGAAGCCATGATAATGGAGCTTAGGTTCGGTCTCAACGGCAACAAAGAGCATACCCAAAAGGAGGTCGCCGACCTGCTGGGGATATCCCAATCATATATATCAAGACTCGAAAAGAGGATCATAGGCAAGCTGAAAACAGAGTTAGAGAAGGTGATGTAGACAGAAAGCGCACCCCCGAAGCTAAAAAAAGCCTCGGGGGTGCAGCTATATATTAAGTAGCCACTGATTAATTTACGCCTTGCGGCTGGGTACGCAACTTGCTTGCATCTTTTCCTCCAGTTTGCCCAAAAATCGGCACCCATACGTCAGTATGCGAGCCAATTATTTGGACAAACTGACGAAAAATCTGATTGTGCAATCTACGCACCCGAATTAATCATTGTCTACTTAATGTAAAGGATAATATGCAGTAACAGAAATCAAAAAGAAAATTTTCATCTACCTATTGACATATTTTAAAATTTGTATATAATAATATAAGTGCGATGCGGAATTGTGTAAGGGTAGCACAGCAGACTCTGACTCTGTATGTCTGGGTTCGAATCCTAGTTCCGCAGCCATAGGCCCCGAAGTTTATTCGGGGCTGTTTTTTCGAGGTGTGGCGCAGTTTGGTAGCGCGCTTCGTTCGGGACGAAGAGGTCGCAGGTTCAAATCCTGTCACCTCGACCAAATAAAAAGGATCGCATAAGCGGTCTTTTTTATTTTGCGAGATTATTTCCGCCGTGATTTGAAAGGGAGAGGAATCTGAAATGCAGACATCGGAGAGTTTTAGGTTAAGTGCGATACTGTCTTTTTCCGGCGGTCTGCAAGACGCATATACATATAATGTAAGAGGAAACGTGTTCGCAAACGCTCAGACCGGTAATGTTGTTCTTATGAGCCAGAATTTTATGATGGGAAACTGGTACAGCGGTATCAGCTACATGCTTCCTTTGATCTCATTTGCCGCCGGAGTTTTTATAACGGAACAGATAGAATACAGATTCAAAATCAACAAAGGCGTACACTGGCGACAGCTCGTACTGCTGTTCGAGATCTTTTTACTCGGTATTGTGGGACTTATGCCGACCGATATAAATACAGTCGCCAATATGTTGGTCTCATTTGCTTGCGCCATGCAGGTCCAGGCATTCAGAAAAGTACATGGTTACGGATACGCCAGCACAATGTGTATCGGCAATCTGAGAAGCGGAACAGAGAGCTTATCGCATTATATCAGAAACAGAGACCGCGCATCCCTGAGTAAAGCGCTTCATTTCTTCGGCATTATTCTGTTTTTTGCCATAGGAGCCGGAGTAGGCGGTGTTTTGTCTGATGTACTCTATATCAAAACGATATGGATATCTCTCCTTTTGCTCGCGATAGTAGCGATAATGATGTTCAAGGAGAACAGGTAGTTCCTGCTAAAACTATAGACAACAACGGCGTGACCGCAGCAGTCACGCCGTTTTCATATAATTTTAGATGTAATAAGCGCTGCCTGAAGAGCGCTGAAAACAAGCCTATCTGCTCTGTTTTAAAGTGCGTATATCCTCGCCGATGAACTCGAGTCTGTCGCATGAACCGAGTACGCGCGATACAAAGCGCTGTGAATACGCCTCCACAAGCTCCGAAAGTCGGAGATTAGTGTTGATGATAACAGGCTTTCCGGCAAGAAGTCTGGAGTTGAACAGATTATACAGACAGGATACAGTGAACTGCGACGAGAACTCCGTGCCGAGGTCGTCTATGATAAGCAGATCGCTCTTGATAAGAGAGTTGAAAGTATCCTCCTGAGCGGAGTACTGATATGTAAAATGCTCTCTCTCGAGCTTAGAGAGTATATCGGGAGCCGACACATAGATCACGGACATACCCTTTTTGATGACCTCGTTAGCTATAGCGAGGCTCAGATGAGTCTTGCCCAGTCCCGTAGCGCCGCGCATAAAAAGGCTCTTGGAGCTGACGGTGAAGTTATCGGCGTAATCCACGCAGTAATTATATATCTTAGACATACGATCAAGCGGCGATCTGCCGTTTTGGTCGGGCTTATCGCTGTAGTGATCGAGCTTGAACGTCTCAAAGGTACACTTATCAAGAGGCAGATCGGTGTTGAGCTGCTCCGCGGCGACATCCGCCATGAGCTTTTTGAAGCAGTCGCATACCACGGTGCGGTTTTCAAGCTCTATATGTCCCGTATCGCCGCATACGGGACAGGTGAACTCAGGCTGTAAGACCTTGCTGTCGATACCCATATCGGCAAAGATCCTGTCCTGCTCCTGCTGCAGACTCAGACTGCGCTCGCTGAGCTCTCTGATATCGGGCTGTGATGATCCTTTTATGATGCACTTACCTATGGACGCGCCTATAGACATAAGCTCGCTGTTGATCTCTCTTAGTCGCGGAAACTCGGTAAAAAGCTGTTCACGCCTGAAATCGGCTAACCTGAGAGCGTTTTGTCTGCGCTCGTAGAGCCTGTTCGCGGCTATATTATAAACTTCATTTGAATACGGCATTACTTACACCTCTGTCAATCGTCAAACAGTGAATCGCTCTCAAACTTCGATACGTCAAATGACGCTCCCTCTACCGAGAACACAGAGCCTTTCTTAGACTTAGTTTTTTTGGTCTTAGGCTTTACCGAAGCTGACTCGGCCTCTTTGAGAGCGTCAAGCGACTTTATGCCCTTCTCATACCATTTTTGAAGGATCGCGTTTATATACCTTATATTATACTCTCCCTTGGTATTCACACAGCGCTCATACGCCTCTGTGATCATCTCATCGTTGAAATCCCATGTCACAAGCCAGCGATAAGCGTGCTCAGTCTGGGATTTGGTGGGATTTCCGACATTTCGTATACCGAGCAGAGAAGATACTCTCCCCCACGCTTTGCGTGAGCTATCCATACGCTCTGTCTCGGCTTCGGCGGCTTCGGCGGTCTTGATGCCCTCATCAGCCCAGCGTATGCCTACTCTCTCGATGTTTCGCATATTCGCGTTGCCGCTTTCGGCTAAATGGTTCATGAGCATGGCTATGACGTCGCACGGCAGGCCGAAGGTATCATACAGCATCACGAGAGTCGCCGTATCACCGTGAGAAAGCGGCTTTTTAAGCGTTCTCTGAGCCTCTTGGAGCAATCCGGCGAGGAGCGGATCCTCGTTGAGCCTCCGCGCTACAAAGGCGGGATCGGGTCTCTGTGCCCTTGACGGAGCCGTAGACCGTTTCTTAGGCGGCTCAGGCTCTGACGACGCGGCAGGTGGAGCTGACTGTACCGGCTTTTCGGAGCCTTTCGGAGTCAGCGAGCCGTTCTCAGAGCGGATAAGTCCGCGCTCGATCCAGAAGTCTACGGCATTAGCCGCTTCATCAGCCGAGATGTTAAGCGCCTCAGACAGCACAGAATCATCTATGTCCTCGCCCGAGTGTCTGAGCAAGTACAGCAGTGTCTTGAGCTGAGATTCGCCCGCGAGCTTTATATGATTGTCTACTACAGAGTTAGGAACGGCAAAGATACCTCCCCACTGACCCAGATCGATCTTATATGACATTATATCATCCTTATCTAAATAATAAAGCGAGTAAAATGTATTATAACACAAAAGATATTCAAATTCTATCTGTAACAGAAATAAAAAAGATATTTTGTCGGCTTTCTTGACTTAGCGGCAAAATAGTATTATACTGTCAGTGTTAAGCGGATGTAGTTCAATGGTAGAGCGCAACCTTCCCAAGGTTGATGTTGCGGGTTCGAGCCCCGTTATCCGCTCCAAGGGTCTGTCTCGGCAGACCCTTTCTATATAATATAATTAAGGAGTATAAGTATGAAATACACATATATCCCCCATGGAGTTTGCTCGAGGATGATCGAGCTTGAGATCGAAGACGATGTGATAAAAGGCTGCAGGTTCATAGGAGGCTGCAACGGCAACCTGCAGGGTATCTCAAAGCTGGTGACAGGTATGGAGATAGACAACGCTGTCGAAAAGCTCGAGGGCATCGACTGCGCCGGCAGAGGCACCTCATGCCCCGACCAGCTCGCCAAGGCTCTGAGAGCCGCTCAGGACGCTTGATGTACAGAGTGATAAGAGTAATAATGACGGTGATCGGCTGCGCTATGCTGCTGTGGTTCATCATACCGTCTGTATACGGGATCTTTCACATAGGCAATACAGTCGGTATACTGATCTCCTGCGCGGTCATATTCAGATTCGGCTTTGCCGGTATTTACCTTAAGCTCAAGGCAGCTATGCTCAGCCATATACCTACAATGATGATCCTGCGCGTCATTCAAACAGGCGCTGTTGCTTTCATTATTTATGCTGTCGTCGTATCGTCGTTTATGATTTACGCCATGAGTGCTGCTCCGAGAGATAACGCCACAGCCGTGGTGCTCGGCGCCGAGGTAAAGCCGTGGGGACCCAGCGTCCTGCTGCGGCAGAGGATAGACGCGGCAGAAAAGTTTATGAACGATCGCCCCGATGTATCGGCTGTTGTTACGGGCGGTAAAGGCAGTAACGAAGTAATGAGCGAGGGTCAGTGTATGTATGACGTCATGACCGCTGACGGTATAGCTCCCGACCGCGTTTATATCGAGGATAAGGCGACCAATACTTATGAGAATATCAAATACTCTCTTAAGATCATATCTGAGAATAACCTAAACTCCGATATCGCGATAGTCAGCGACAGCTATCATCAGCTCAGAGCGCGGATAATCACCAAAAAAGCCTACAGCAACATCACTGTCGGAGCTGTGAACACAAAGAACAACAACATAGGTATAGCGGCTTATCCCTCATACTTTGTGCGCGAGTGGCTGGCGATACCGGTGGAGTTTTTCAAGTAACTCAGGCAAATTCAAACAAACCTAAACAACTACAGCCTCCCATACTCGGGAGGCTGGTCTTATACTATAAAAGATATCAGCTTTGAAGCTCGCCTAATGACAGAGCCTTGAGGTAAGCGTTGATGAATCCGTCGAGGTCGCCGTCCATAACGGCGTTGATGTTGCCTGTTTCATAGGAGGTACGGTGATCCTTGACGAGAGTATAGGGCATGAAAACATATGAGCGTATCTGAGAGCCCCAGGTAATCTCCTTCTGCACGCCTTTGATATCCTCTATCTTCTCGAGATGCTCGCGCTCCTTGATCTCCATGAGCTTGGAGACAAGCATTTTCATAGCCACGTCACGGTTCTGATACTGTGAACGCTCGACCTGAGAGGCGACCACTATACCTGTGGGGATATGAGTCAGTCGGACTGCGGACGAGGTCTTATTGACCTTCTGACCGCCCGCGCCGGACGCGCGGTAAACATCCATCTTGATCTCTTCGGGAGGTATCTCGACCTTGATATCGTCGTTGATCTCCGGCATGACCTCAAGAGAAGAGAAGCTTGTGTGTCTGCGGCCCGCTGAGTCAAACGGCGATACTCGTACCAGACGATGCACGCCCGCCTCGCTCTTTAAGTAGCCATAGGCGTTCTCGCCCTCTATCAGCAGTACAGCGCTCTTGAGACCCGCCTCATCGCCGTCGAGGTAGTCGATCTCCTTGACATTAAAGCCGTGAGCGGCAGCCCAGCGAGAGTACATACGATACAGCATCTCAGCCCAATCCTGCGCCTCGGTGCCGCCCGAACCCGCGTGGAAAGTCAGTATGGCGTTGTTCTTATCATACTCGCCCGTAAGCAGTGTCTCGAGCCTCTGACGGTCTATCTCGGCTCTGATGCCGTCTATCTCATCCTTAGCCTCGTCTATCAGCGACTCATCCTCAGCCTCGTCGCCCAGCTCTATCAGAGCCAGAGCGTCATCGTACTTAGCCTCGAGCTTCTCGTACTTCTCGACCTTAGCCTTAAGGTTAGCGGTACGCTGCAGTATCTTCTGCGATGTATCCATATCATCCCAGAAGCCCGGCTCGGCGGCGCGGTTCTCGAGCTGCTGTATCTCGCTTTTCATCTGAGAAAGTCCCAAAGCAGAAGCCAGATCATCTATATCGGGCTTCATAGCCTCAAGACTGAGCTTTAGTTCTTCAAATTGCAGCATTTTTACCCTCCGCAAATAATTTCGTCAGTAGAATATTATAATACAAAACCAATTATATGTAAAGAATAATATTGAACAAATATCGCTCATACACGATAATCAATATTATTCACAAAAATTTTGGTTGCAACCGCTAAAAAAATTTGTTATAATGTAATGACAAATATAATAGGAGTAACAGTATGGACTATATAGGTGATAAATGTCCTGTTTGCGGAAAATACTTTCACGCCGACGATGACATAGTCGTTTGTCCGGAGTGCGGCACTCCTCATCACAGAGAATGCTATGAGGAGCTCGGTCACTGCGCGAACCTCGCTTTGCACGCCGAGGGCTATGACTACTCGGAGCAGCGTGAAGACTCTTCGGATAACGCAAAGGTCTGTCCAAATTGCGGAAAGACTAATGAACAGGACAGCTTCTTCTGCAAACACTGCGGTACGCCGCTTGACAGAAAAGCTCAAACAGATAATCAGAATGAACAAAACACGAACGGCTTTCCTTTCGGAGCAGGTCAGCCGGGCAATCCCGTTTTCACTAACCTTACCGATCCGCTTGGTGGAGTGCCCGGTGATACCGATCTCGGAGACGGCGTGACCGCAGGCGAAGCGGCGAAGTATGTAAAGCAAAATACTCCCTACTTCATCCGCGTCTTTTCAAATATAAAGAACTTCAATAAAAGCAAGTTCAATTTTTCAGCCGCGTTATTCACGGGCGGATACCTGCTGTACCGCAAGATGTACAAGATAGGCGCTGTTCTTGTAGCTCTGCAGCTGGCTATGATGATCTTTGAGATGTATCTGACCGTCACTTACAGCTCTCTGTTCACAGAGTTCTCCAAGATATATACGAACGCGGGCGATATGAGTCAGATGCTGAGCAACTACACGGCCTTTATGGAGAGTTCATCGCCCACCGATATACTGGTTGTGTATCTGCCTACTTTGATAGACCTCGCAAGGATCGTGATGATGATCGTAGTAGGACTGTGCACCAACCGTATGTATATGACCCACTGCAAAAAGAAGATCATAGCTATAAAGAACAATACCGCCGAAGGAGAGAATCCCGACACGGTGCTGCAAACCAAAGGCGGCGTGAACGTCGCACTTGCCGTATCACTGTTGGTAACGGCTATGCTGATCACATATCTGCCGAGGATAATCGGCTTATATATGTAAACAGTAAATGCATAAATTATAATTCAGATCGCCGATCCGAAATACAGTTGCGGCATCCAGAAAGGTAAAGGAATTAACATGAAAATAAGGAAAGCAGTCATCCCTGCCGCGGGCTTAGGCACAAGAGTCCTCCCCGCGACAAAATCAATGCCCAAGGAAATGATCCCGATAGTAGACAAGCCGGCTATACAGTATATTGTCGAAGAGGCGGTAGCATCGGGCATCACCGATATCCTGATCATCACAAACAGAGGCAAAGGCGTAATCGAGGACCACTTCGATATCTCAGTCAGTCTCGAAGAAATACTCAGGAGGAGCGGAAAGACCGAGCAGCTCGAATCTATCAAGGATATCCACAACCTCGCCAACATCCACTATATTCGTCAGATCACTACCAAAGGCTTAGGTCACGCAGTATCGAGAGCGCGCACCTTCGTCGGAGACGAGCCCTTTGCGGTCATGTACGGCGACGACGTCATCATCGGCGATATCCCCGCCACTAAAGAGCTCATCGACGCTTACGGCACCTTCGGCAAGGGCGTGCTGGGCATAAAGCCCGTATCCGAGGAGGCTATCAAAAAGTACAGCTCACTCAAGGTCGAGAACCTGCATGACAACGTGTTCAAGTGTACCGATATGATAGAGAAGCCTCAGACCAAAGAAGAGATAATGTCGCTGTACTCCATTCTCGGACGCTGCATACTACCGCCTGAGATCTTTGATATACTCGAGAACATCGAGCCGGGCGCGGGCGGCGAGATACAGCTGACAGACGCTATGGCTCAGCTCGCAAGGAGCGAGGGAATGACCGCGGTAGAATTCAGCTCAAAGCGCTATGATATGGGCAACAAGCTCGGTATACTGCAGGCTAACATCGAGGTCGGTCTCAAACATAAGGACACAGCAGAAGGTCTGAGAGAGTACATCAAGGAGCTCGCCAAGACTCTTTGATCCAAAATTGCATAAAATCTGTTGACATAAAGAGCGGCGTTTTGTCGCTCTTTTATTCTCGTTTGCTAAAGTTACAAAAATATAATTTTTTTAATTCCGTACCATAAATAAGCTCAAAATAAAAGTAGTATAATATGTACGGTTAAAAAACAGGTATAGTAGCATCTATTGTTAATATGACTTAACGGAGGTCAATAAATGAAAGCTGTAATCACTGTACTCGGCAAGGACAGCGTAGGTATACTCAGCAAGGTAAGCACAGCCTGCGCGGATGTAGGCGTAAACATCATCGAAGTGACTCAGAGCGTACTGCAGGATATGTTCGCTATGATCATGCTCGCCGAGATAGGCTCGGCTACCGTCACCTTTGAACAGCTCACCAAGAATCTCGATAAGGTCGGTGAGGATAACAACCTCAAAATCCATGTTATGCACGAAGATATCTTCAACAGCATGCACAAGATCTGAGGTGACTTATGCTTGAAACAAAAGACATACTCGAGACCATAAATATGATAGATAACGAGAACCTTGATGTGCGTACCATCACGATGGGTATCTCGCTTATAGACTGTATCGACAGCGATATCGACAAGGCGTGCGACAAGATCTATGATAAGATATGTATGTACGCCAAGGATCTCGTCAAAACAGGCGAGGATATCACCAGAGAGTACGGTATACCTATCATCAACAAGCGTATATCGGTCACACCGATTTCTATAATAGCGGGCGTATGTCAGACCCGCAGGATAGTGAAGTTCGCACAGGCTCTTGACAGGGCTGCCGATACACTGGGCGTAAACTTCATCGGCGGCTATTCGGCTCTGGTCGAAAAGGGTTTTGCCTCCGGCGACTACGCGTTGATAGAGAGCATCCCCGATGCTCTGTCCCTCACCGATAAGGTGTGCTCATCGGTGAACATAGGCTCGACAAAAGCAGGCATAAATATGGACGCCGTCAAGATGATGGGCAAGGCCGTTGTAGATACGGCAAAGCTCACGGCGGACAAGAACTGCATCGGCGCCGCTAAGCTGGTCACCTTCTGCAACGCGGTACAGGATAACCCGTTCATGGCGGGAGCCTTCCACGGAGTCGGCGAGGCTGACTGTGTGATCAACGTCGGCGTATCCGGTCCCGGAGTCGTCAGAGCCGCTCTCGAAAAGACAGAGTGCAGGGACATCACCGAGGTAGCCGATCTCGTAAAGCGCACCGCCTTCAAGATAACGAGGATGGGGCAGCTGGTAGCTCAGCAGGCGTCATCAAGGCTCTCTGTACCATTCGGCATAGTTGACCTCTCCCTCGCCCCCACTCCGGCGGTTGGCGACTCGGTAGCTCATATACTCGAAGAGATGGGGCTCGAGATCTGCGGATGTCACGGCACCACAGCGGCTCTCGCGCTTCTCAACGACGCGGTCAAAAAAGGCGGTGTGATGGCGTCATCCCATGTAGGAGGACTATCGGGCGCTTTCATCCCGGTTTCGGAGGATCACGGTATGATCAACGCCGTGAAGAAGGGAGCTCTGGATATAACCAAGTTAGAAGCTATGACCGCGGTATGCTCGGTAGGCCTGGATATGCTTGTCATACCCGGCGATGTTACTCCCGAAACCGTATCGGCTATCATCGCCGATGAGGCGGCTATAGGTATGGTGAACTCAAAGACCACAGCCGTGCGCGTAATCCCCGCCATAGGTCACGACGCGGGCGACGAGCTGAACTTCGGCGGACTGCTGGGCAAAGGACCCGTAATGCCGCTTAGATACGGCAGTGCGGAGAGATTCATCAACTTAGGCGGCAGGATACCGGCTCCGCTTCAGTCGCTGAAAAACTGATCGAATATTGATCAAGAGGTGATATCATGCAGGATCTGTTGAAAAAAATCATAGAAATGGATGAGCAAGCCCGAAAGATAGAACAGCAGGCTAAATCCGAAAAGGAAAAGAGCGAAGCTGAAGTCGAGCAGCTCAGAGAAAAGATATATACAGACTATATAGAGCGCGCAAAAGAGCGAGTCGAAAAGAACATAGCGATTGATAAGGCTCACGCCGAAGAAAAGCTCACCGCTTACGCTGAGGACACAGCTAAAGCCAAGGCTGATATGGGCGCTCTGTATGAGGATAACAAAGATAAATGGGTAAGCGAGATCGTCGGCAGAGTTTTGGCTTGATGATCACGGATTTTATAGGTTGAGATCGCCGCAGACAATCCCCCTCGCAATGACTATTTAATTTAACAAGAAAGGAGTGAGTGTATGGCGCTGATCAATCCTTCGTCGGCTATAACCGCAAAGGTACGGTCTATATACGGCAAACGCCTTAAGCTGAAGGACTATCAGAATATGGCTAAATGTGAAAGCATCAGTGAGATCATGCAGTATCTGAAAGCATATACTCACTATCGCGAGCCGCTGGATAAAATAAGCAACTACGTCCATCGAGGCAACCTCGAAAGCACTCTCAGAGAAAAACAGTTTGAAAAGTATCTGGCGCTTTGCAAATACTGCTCGGGCTTCTCCCCCGTCACCGAATACTATCTGCGAAGCTGTGAGATAACCGAGCTGATGCGCAAGATAACTCTGCTGTCGATAAACCGACCCGAAGAATACATCTTCGCGCTGCCTCTGTACTTTATGAGGCACACCGAGCTTGACCTCGAAGCGATGTCGACGGCTCACAGTCACCGCGAGCTTCTGGAGGCTCTCTCCAAGACCGAGTATCAAGATATAGTGGCGCAGTTCCCGCCCAACGAGATCGGAGACTATGATCTAGCCGCCGTGGAAGACGCGCTGATAAGCTACAGTCTTAAAAAGCTGTACGCCGACTTCGGAAAAATAAAGAACAAAAAAGACAGAAACCAGCTCAAAGAGCTGTTCGACACACTTATCGACTACAGCAATTATTCTCGTATAATTCGTTTAAAGAAATATTATAATCTGAACAACGAAACCGTGCGCTCTCATCTGCTCGGTTACGGCTCACTGACCGGCAAGAGACTTGACCGAATACTGAGCAAAGAGGAGCTGAGCGATATTCGCGAAGAGCTGAGCCGTACTTCGGTAGGCAAAAAAGCCGCTACGATAGACAAAAACAGCGAGATGGCTGTGCAGGGAAGATTCAACAAATGCAGACACGAGCTGTATTTTTCAACCAATCCCGAGATAATAATGCTTGCTTTCTATATCCTCTCGGAGACAGAGCTGTCTAACCTGATAGCCGTCATCGAGGGCGTCAGATATAAAACACCGCCCGAGGATATACTGGCGTTACTTATAATGTGAGGTGAAACAATGGCACTTGCAAAAATGAAACTCGTGAACGTCATCGGCGGACTGAGCTTCCTTGACGACACCGTAACGGCGCTCGGCAAGACAGGAGTATTTCAGCCGGACGAGACAGCCGAGTTCTTTTCAGATAACGAGAGCCTGATACCGATAAGCTCGGTAAACGACTATCAGCCTCTGCTCGACAAGCTCAAAGAGCTTATGGCTGGCGCCGGCATAAGACCGCAGATAGTCGACAGCTCCGAGTATGACGACGTCAGCACCGATAAAGTAAAGAGCTTTGTCAGCGATACGGACTCACAGCTCGGAGAGCTGATATCGGTACGGGATAAGCTGAATGAAGAGATAGCCGTCTGCGATACCAATATCGAAAAGGCTCAGCACTTTGTCGGACTCGATCTGGGCGTAAAGAAGATCGCCGACTGCGAGTACATCATAACGCGCTTCGGCAGACTGCCTAAGGACAGCTATGTCAAGCTGCAGGCATACAGCGAGAACCCGTATGTAGAGTTCTTCCCCTGCACTAAGGACGACGCGTATTACTGGGGCACATACGTCACCCCGATAAGCGAGGCGGACAGTATAGACCGCATCTTTTCACGGCTGTACTTTGAAAAGGTCGATATCTCGGATATACACGGCACTCCCGACGATTATGTCAAACAGCAGAAGGAGCTGAAATCTCAGCTGAGTGATAAGGTCAAGGAGACCGAAAAGGATATATCGGCGTACTCAGACAAGCACAAGGAAGAGATACTCAAGGTATTTACCGCGATATGCAAGCAGCACGCTTTTCTGTCGATCAAGAATCATGCCTGCAAATGCCGCAGGAGCTTTGTCCTGGTTGGCTGGATCCCCGCCGAGTATGAAGGACAGATCGAAGAAGCTCTCAAAGCTATAAACAGCGTAGAAGTCACCTTCACTGACGCCAAGGACGAGATGAAGCACTCACCGCCGGTGAAGCTGAAAAACAAGTTTTTCTTCAGACCGTTTGAGTACTACACGGAGATGTACGGCTTGCCGAACGCCTCTGAGATAGATCCCTCGTGGTTCATCGCCCTCACCTACACCCTGCTTTTCGGTATCATGTTTGCCGATGTGGGACAGGGCATCATGCTGCTGATAGTAGCGATATATATGTACAAAAAGCTCAAGATGCCGCTCGGCGCTCTGCTGATACCGTGCTCGATATGCTCGACGATATTCGGCTTTATCTTCGGCTCGGTATTCGGCTTTGAAGAACTGCTCACGCCTGTGTATAAAGCGCTGTTCGGACTCAAAGAGAAGCCGGTAGACGTCATGGAAGGCAACACCACCATGATGCTGATCTTCGGCGCCGTAGGCATAGGCGTAGTGCTGCTCATCATCGCCATGATACTCAACATAGTATCCTGCTTTAAGCGCGGAGATACGGGCGGCGCGCTGTTCGGAGTGAACGGAGTCGCGGGACTTGTGTTCTATGTATCTCTCGTGGTCGGTCTCGTATGCAGTCTTGTGCTGGGAGTACAGCTGATGAACACGGCGTATGTGCTCGGACTGATAGTTCTGCCGCTGATACTGATATTCTTCAGAGAGCCGCTGTCCAAGCTCATCAAAGGCGAGCGAAAGGTATTTGAAGGCGGTATAGGCAGCTTTATCGTAGACAATCTCTTTGAGATGTTCGAGGTAGCTCTTTCATATGTCACAAACACGATGAGCTTTCTTCGTGTCGGAGCGTTCATACTGGTCCACGCGGGTATGATGAAGGTCGTATTCGTACTGGCGGGAATGTTCGGACCGGTAGGATATACGATCACGATCATCGTAGGCAACATCCTCGTCATGGCGCTCGAGGCGCTGCTCGTAGGCATACAGGTCTTAAGACTCGAGTACTACGAGATGTTCAGCAGGTTTTATATCGGTGACGGCAGAAAGTACGAGCCTGTCACTGTTAAGGATATTTAAATTTTTCGGAGGTATTTATTATGTTACAATATTTATTGATGTTCATCCCCGCGGCTTTTCTGGTAGTTTCGGTACTGCTCTGCATGAGAGCCTATAACAAGGGCAAAAGCCCCAAGAGAGCCGTTCTGACTCAGATATGCTCTTTCTGCGCGGTAGCGGCGTTCTGCCTCATCTGCCCTATCGTAGCCAACGCCGCAGACGCCTCAACAGTAGCCGATACAGCGGCTAACTCCGCTAAGGGTCTCGGATACATATCAGCGGGTCTGTCTACAGGTCTGTCCTGTATAGGCGGCGGCATAGCGGTAGGCGGCTCAGCTCCCGCGGCTATCGGCGCTACATCCGAGGATCCCAAGAACTTCGGTAAGTCTATCATCTTCGTCGCGCTCGGCGAGGGCTGCGCGCTCTATGGTATGCTTATCTCTATCATGATCATCACCAGCCTCTGATACCATGAGGATGTATCTGCTCAGCGATAACGTCGATACCCTGACAGGTATGCGTATGTCAGGAGTAGACGGCGTAGTGCTGCATGAAGAACAGGAGCTCAGAGATAAGCTCAAAACACTGCTCGATGATGAAGACATCGCGGTGATAATGATAACATCTACACTGGTCAATATGATCAGCGAAACAATATATGACCTTAAGCTCAGACGCAGTAAGCCTCTTATCATCGAGATACCCGACCGTCACGGCAACGGACGCACCAAGGACAGTATCACTAAGTATGTTAAGGACGCTATAGGCGTGGATATGAGCTGAGAGAAGGTAAGATATGAACGAAAGAACCAAAGAATCCAAGTTTCTTGACGCTATCAACAAGTACGCCGAGAGTCAAAAGGCGCAGATAGCTCAGGAGATAGAGGACTATAAAAACACTAAGATAGAACAGGCTACCGAGCAGGGCTTAAAGGACGCTTATGAGCTGATAAAGAGCGATATAGCCAACCGAAAAGCCGCTATAGTCAATGAGACGGCTAAAAAAGAGCTCGAGATGCGCCGTGAGCTGTTCGAATACCGTCAGACAATAAGCGACGAGGTGTTCGCTCAAGCTGAGGCTGAGCTGAAAGAATTTGTCTCATCCGACAAATACGCTGAATATCTGCGCTCTCAGGCTCAAAAGGTCAAAGAGCTCTTCAAAGGCGAGAGCTGTACGGTATTCACCGCTCCCAACGATCAAAGAGCCAGAGAAATTATCGCCGAGATACTGCCCGACGCTCAGTTCAAGGACGACTCTCATATAACCATAGGTGGTCTGAGAGCCTACTGCCGCGCGCTGGGCATCAACGCCGACTGCACTCTCGACGCGGGACTCGAAGCTCAAAAAGCGTGGTTCATAGAGAATTCGGGACTTAAGGTGGTGTAACTATGGCTGAAAAAATATACGGAATCAACGGTCCTGTCATCACCGTAAGAGACACCTCGAGCTTTGCTATGATGGAGATGGTCTATGTAGGACACGAACGTCTTATAGGCGAGGTCATAGGCATCAACTCGGGCTTCACGACTATACAGTGCTATGAGGAGACGACAGGGCTCATGCCCGGCGACCCTGTAGAGGGCACCCACGCGCAGATGAACCTCATGCTCGGACCCGGTATACTGGACAACATCTTTGACGGTATCGAAAGACCTCTCGCCGAGATAGAGAAAGAAGCGGGAGCCTTCATCAACCGCGGCTCAGCCGTATCGTCTCTCGACACAGAGAGAGAATGGGACGTCACAGTCACCGCTAAGGTAGGCGACGAGCTAAGCGGCGGTATGATCTACGCTGCAACTCCCGAGACAAAGCTGATAATTCACAAGCTCATGGTGCCTCCGCTCATCAGCGGCAAGGTCATCGAAGCCGCGCCCGACGGCAAATACAAGCTTAATGATACGATAGTCAAATTAGAGGATAGATTCGGCACGGTACATGAGCTCACGCTCTGTCAGCGCTGGCCTATCAGGACTCCCCGTCCCGTAGCCAAAAGACTTACTCCGACTATACCGCTGATAACAGGTCAGAGAGTCATAGACACCCTCTTCCCTATCTCTAAGGGCGGCACGTCGGCTATACCCGGGGGCTTCGGTACAGGCAAGACCATGACCCAGCATCAGCTCGCAAAGTGGTGTGACGCCGATATCATAGTATATGTCGGCTGCGGTGAGCGCGGCAACGAGATGAGCCAGGTTCTGCAGGAGTTCTCGGAGCTTATCGACCCCAAGACAGGCAGACCGCTCACAGACCGCACCACTCTTATTGCCAACACCTCAAATATGCCTGTCGCGGCTCGTGAGGCTTCTATCTACACAGGCATAACTCTCGCCGAATACTACCGCGATATGGGCTATGATGTAGCTATCATGGCAGACTCGACCTCAAGATGGGCTGAGGCTCTCAGAGAGATATCGGGACGACTGGAGGAGATGCCTGCCGAAGAGGGCTTCCCCGCGTATCTGCCTTCGAGACTCTCGGAGTTCTACGAGAGAGCGGGTCGCGCCGATGTGCTCTCAGGCTCCAAGGGCTCGGTCACTATCATTGGAGCCGTATCGCCCCAGGGCTCAGACTTCTCCGAGCCTGTCACTCAGAACACCAAGCGCTTCACACGATGCTTCTGGGCGCTGGATAAGTCGCTGGCTTACGCCCGACACTATCCCGCTATCAACTGGAATGACAGCTACAGCGAGTACTTCACCGATCTTGACCCGTGGTATATCGAAAACTACGGCAGAGAGTTCGTCGAGTATCGCAGCAGCATAACGGCTCTCTTGCAGGAAGAGAATCGCCTCATGGAGATAGTCAAGCTCATAGGCTCGGACGTACTGCCCGACGATCAGAAGCTGATCATAGAGATCGCCAAGGCTATCCGCGTGGGCTTTTTACAGCAAAACGCCTTCCATAAAGACGATACCTATGTGCCTCTCGATAAGCAGAAGTGCATGATGCAGGTCATACTGCACCTGTATCAGAGGGCTAAAGAGGTAGTAGCCGAGAACATACCCATATCACGCATCAAGAGCCAGGGGCTGTTCGAAAAGGTCATAAAGATAAAATACGATATCCCCAACGACAGACCCGAGATGTTTGACGAGTATATCAAGGATATCGACGAAAAAATAGATTCTATACTTAGCTGAGGAGGGAGCCTTAATGATAATCGAATATGTCGGAGTCAAAGAGATAAACGGCTCTCTCGTAGTCATAGACGGCGTCAAAGGCGCGTCGTATGAAGAGATCGTAGACATCAGGCTCGACAACGGCACCGTAAGACAGGGCAGGATCGTGCAGATTGAAGGCGACCGCGTCGTAGTGCAGGTGTTTGAGGGCACGAGAGATCTTAGTCTTGAGAATTCCAGCACCGTACTGACGGGACACCCCATGGAGATGCCCTTAGCTCCCGAGATCATCGGACGCATACTCGACGGCGCGGGCAGACCTATAGACGGTCTCGGCGACATTTACCCGACTGTTAAACGCAACGTAAACGGTACGGCTATCAACCCAGTATCGCGTATATATCCCCGTAACTACATCAACACGGGCATATCGAGCATAGACACCCTGTCTACGCTCATCAGAGGTCAGAAGCTGCCTATCTTCTCAGGCTCGGGCATGAAGCATAACGAGCTTGCTGTACAGATAGTCAGACAGGCTCAGATACAGGGAGCAGATGAGCATAACTTCGGTATCGTCTTTGCCGCCATGGGCGTCAAGAACGATGTCGCCGACTACTTCAGAAACAGCTTTGAGCAGGCGGGCGTAATGCAGAGGGTCGTGATGTTCCTCAACCTCTCGAACGATCCTATCATCGAGCGTACTCTCACGCCCCGATGCGCGCTGACTACCGCCGAGTACCTCGCCTTTGAGCTGAATATGCACATACTGGTCATCATGACGGACATGACCTCATACGCCGAGGCTCTGCGTGAGTTCTCATCCTCAAAGGGCGAGATCCCCGGCAGAAAGGGATTCCCCGGATATCTGTACAGCGACCTTGCCTCTATGTACGAGAGAGCAGGCATGATAAAAGGCTCACAGGGCTCAGTCACACAGATACCGATACTTACTATGCCGAACGACGATATAACTCACCCTGTCCCCGACCTCACGGGCTATATCACCGAGGGTCAGATAGTTCTCGACAGAGGTCTGCAGGCTCAGGGCATATATCCGCCCGTGAACGTCCTGCCGTCACTCTCTCGTCTTATGAAAGACGGTATAGGCGACGGCTACACCAGAGCCGATCACGCGCCGCTGTCAAACCAGCTCTTCGCGAGCTACGCCAAGGTCATAGACGCGCGTTCACTCGCCTCTGTTATCGGCGAGGAGGAGCTTTCGGATATCGACAAAAAGTATATCATATTCGGCAGAGAGTTTGAGAACACCTTTGTCAATCAGGGTTTCAACGAGAACCGCAGCATAGATCAGAGCCTCGACTTAGGCTGGAAGCTGCTCTCACTTCTCCCCCGCTCCGAGCTTGACAGAGTAGACGACGAGCTGCTGGATAAGTTCTATGACGGAGATAAGAGTTAATAGAAAACCGAAAACAGTTGATCGGTGGTTATCGGATACCAGATACCGGTTAAAGGAGAACGGAAAAGGGCGGGACATCCGTACCCGTTTTATATCAATATAAAACGCGTCAGCGTTTCCCATAATTCCTAATTCCTATTTCCTAATTCATAATTAAATAACCACCGACTAAAAACTACAGACAAGGAGGTATATCATGGCACAGCAGGCTGTACCGACCAAAGGTAATCTGATAGCGACCAAAAAGTCGCTCGCTCTGGCTAAGGTAGGCTATGAGCTGCTCGACAAAAAGCGCAATATACTCATACGCGAGATGATGGCGCTGATAGACAGAGCGTCACAGATACAGGGCACTATAGACGAAGCCTTTTCAAACGCGTACAAGGCTCTCGAACGCGCCAACATCACTCTCGGCTTTTGCAGCGAGCTGTCCAAGACCGTACCTTTTGACACAAGCGTACATATGGACTCGCGCTCTATCATGGGCGTCGAGATACCGATGCTCACGATAGATAAGCCCGAAGAGAACGAACTGCACTACGGGCTCAGGAACACAAACGCCCGCTTTGACGAGGCTGTAGCGCTGTTCATGCAGGCTAAGTATCTTACCGTAGAGCTTGCCGAGATCGAGAACAGCGTGTTCAGGCTCGCCGTAGCGATAAAGCAAACTCAAAAGAGGGCGAACGCGCTCAAGAATATCATGATACCTAAGTTTGAGGCTGATGTAAAATTCATTACAGACGCCCTCGACGAAAAGGACAGAGAAGAGTTCTCACGCCTGAAGGTCATCAAAAAGCAAAAAGCGAAAAAGGCATAAAAGAACGGAGCTGTGTAACAACAGCTCCGTTTTATTGTATATAGAGACAAATGATACAAATTCAATCTATCCGACTGTTTTACATAACCGATCTAAATCTCACTCTTTATCTAATGTGTCCTACTATACTGTTTTTACCTTCAGTTCTTCGCGCGGCTCGAACCTCGGCACACTCGCCTTCGAATCTCCGATGGGATCACTGTTATAAAGTTAATGACGGAGATACCGCTTAGGGTATCTCCGTCATCAATATGGTGACCAATCGGACGGCATGTGCTTTCGGGTCAGCTCTGCCCCGTCTTCGGAGCGTCACCGCCTGACCGAACTCACGCCTACGCTCTCCCTAAAAACGCCATGCTATGGCGTTTTTGCCCGCGGTTTGCGCTTACGCTTAAACCTTGGCACCGTCGCTTCGAATCTCCGTTGGCTCACTTATGAAAAAGATAAGGCAGCAACCGTAAAGGTCACTGCCTTAATCTTTATGGTGACCCATCGGAGATTCGAACTCCGGACACCTTGATTAAAAGTCAAGTGCTCTGCCAACTGAGCTAATGAGTCTAATGGGGTGATTAGTGGGAGTCGAACCCACGCTCTCCAGAGCCACAATCTGGCGCTTTAACCAACTAAGCTATAACCACCATATGGCGCGCCAAAAGGGATTCGAACCCCTGACCTACTGCTTAGAAGGCAGTTGCTCTATCCAACTGAGCTATTGGCGCATTGTCGCCGCACAAAACGAACATGCATTTTATGTCAGCCTAAATATTATATAAGATATAAGCGCTTTTGTCAAGCCTTTTAACAAAATATGTCGTTTAAGGATCAGAGCTGAAAAGCTATAATGATGAGTTGATCTCTTCGGCGTATCTTACTGTATCCATAGCGTCCTTACAGTACTTATCAGCGCCTATCGAATCGGCGTATTCCTTAGTCATCACGGCGCCGCCTACGCAAACCTTAGCCCAGGGCGCGCTGACTCTGAGCTGCTTTATCGTCTCTTCCATAGCGGGCACTGTGGTAGTCATCAAAGCGGACAGACCCACGAGCGGAGCGCGCAGACGCACTGTCTCTTCGACTATCGTCTCGGGAGCTACATCCTTGCCGAGGTCGCTGACCTCAAAGCCATAGTTCTCGAGCAGGAGCTTGACAATGTTCTTACCTATATCGTGGATATCGCCCTTGACGGTAGCGATAACAAACTTACATTTGGCGCTTGTTTTATCACTGCTGTCGGTCGTGATCCGCGACTTTATCTCTTCAAAGGCGTACTTTGCCGCCTCGGCGCTCATGAGCAGTCCCGGCAGGTATACCCTGCCCTGCTCATAGTCCCTGCCGACCGTATCGAGAGCCGGGATGATATGCTCCTGCACTACGGTCAGAGGCTCTGTATCGGCGAGCATCTTGACGCACAGCTTAGCCGCCTGATCCTTGAGTCCCTTGACTATCGCGCCGGAGAGAGTATTCTCCGACTCAGCGGCGGCGGAGCTTTTTGACTTATCGGACAGAGTCACGTTTGTCTCTACCGTATCGGCGAAGGATATGTAATCTGAGCAGTTTTCGTCCAGTCCGCTGATCGTTCTGTAGGCGTAATACGTCTTCATCATCTCGGCAGAAAACGGGTTCATGATAGCTGCTGAAAGCCCGTTTGCGAGAGCGAGAGCGAAGAACGCAGAGTTGACTATATCTCTCTGAGGAAGTCCGAATGATACATTTGATACACCGAGCGAGGTATGCGCGCCGAGCTCATGTCTGATCCGTCTGAGAGATTCGACAGTCACCGTCGCGGCATTTTTATCCGCGCTGACAGCCATGGCGAGGGTATCGAAGATCAGATCCTTTTTATCTATGCCGTACTCGGCGGCTTTAGTGATTATACGCTCGGCTATGGCTACCCTGCCGTTGGCAGTATCGGGTATGCCGCTCTCATCGAGAGTCAGCGCTATGGCTGTACCGCCGTACTTCTTCATCAGCGGAAAGATAGCCTCCATGCTCTCGGTCTTGCCGTTCACGGAGTTGATAAGCGGCTTGCCGTTGTAGATGCGCAGAGCCCGCTCCATAGCTACAGGGTCGGAGGTATCTATTTGGAGCGGCAGATCGGTGACCGACTGCAGCTCATAAACAACCTTGGTCAGCATCGCGGGCTCGTCTATCTCGGGCAGACCGACGTTGACGTCGAGAGCGTGTACTCCCGCGTCCTGCTGTTTGAGCGCCTCGCCGAGTATATAGTCGAGGTCATCGGCTCTCAGAGCCTCTTTAAGACGCTTTTTGCCAGTCGGGTTTATCCTTTCGCCTATCAGCACGGGGTCATCCTCGAAGAAAACAGCATGAGTATACGAGGAGATGACCGTGTGATCTTTAGCCTGTAAACAAGGCACGGTGAATGATACTTTATCCGTCAGAGCCTTGATATACTCGGGAGTAGTTCCGCAACAGCCGCCCGCCACACGAACGCCCTCGCCCACAAGACCAGATGTGATATCCGAGAAGATATCCGCGTCGATGTCATATAGAGTCCTGCCGCCCTCGCTGTGAGGCAGTCCGGCGTTGGGCTTCAGCAAAACAGGCACCGAAGCGTATTCAAGATACTCGCGGACTATCGGGGCGAGCTTATCGGGACCGAAAGAGCAGTTCACGCCGATAGCGTCGGCTCCCATGCCCTCGAGCATGGCGACCATAGCCGAGGGAGACGCGCCTGTCATCAGCTTGCCGTTCTCGCTGTAGGCGTTGCTGACGAATACAGGCAGATCGCTGTTCTCCTTAGCAGCCAACAGAGCCGCCTTGGTCTCGTAGCTGTCGTTCATGGTCTCGATCATTATCAGATCGACGCCGTACTTCACTCCGAGTCGGACTGTATAAGCAAATATCTCAACAGCCTCTTCAAAGTCAAGGTCGCCCATGGGCTTTAATAGTCTGCCTGTAGGGCCTATATCAAGAGCTATATATTTTTCTTTTACAGAATTACTGAGTTCTCTCGCCTTGTTTGCGTTATCTACCGCCGCCTTGATGATAGCTTCAAGCTCATCTGCGGAGAAGTGCAGGGTATTAGCTCCGAAGGTATTGGTATTGACTATATTGGAGCCGCTGTCATAGTAGCTCCTGTGTATATCTATGATATCCTCGGGATGAGTGAGGTTCCACCTCTCGGGAGCCTCGCCGGGCTGCAAGCCGCGAGCCTGCAGCAGCGTACCCATACCGCCGTCCAGTATAACTATATTTTCCTTTAAGTATTCTCTGAGTTTCATATATTATCCTCGGTTCTGTAAGGGCAGTCGATACTGCCGCAACTACCGCATTTGTTTGTATCGGTTGCTCTGTCTGAGCCGATCACTCCGCATATAGCCGTGACCGACTTAGAGGGCGACATCAGCAGGCTCTCGTCAAGAGTAAGCCCGATCTTCCGCGGACAATCAAGCAGGGCGAAAATATCCCTCTGCATATCGAGAGATATATCTCCGTAGCCGGGGCTGACTCGCGTGGTCAGCTTCATATCATCCGCGCACAGTGAAGCGTTGATCCCTGCACAAAAAGCGTCGCACAGGCTCTCGACACGCTCAGCGCCTATAGCCTGAAAGATAAGCGCCTTTGACGGTGACAGACGGCTGTATCTCTGGATAAGCCTGTCAAACGGAGCGCCTACGGTAGCCGCGAAGAGCAAAAGCCTGTCGGCGTCCTTGAGCGCCTTAGATAGAGTCGCCGAAGATACGCTCACACCCGAAAACGATAATCTGTCTTCCTCCCGGCATATATCCGAAAACATATAGCATACCCTGTAGCTCAGCGCCGACTCAGCCTCCGCCATACACTCGTCTATGAGATCTCTATAGCTCTCATCCGCGCCGCGTATACGGGCATACCGCATTATCTCGCGTACATTCCACTCGGGTGGATCAAATATCTTTACGCCAATCATTTGCCGATGATACTGCTGAGGTTGTTCTTGATAGCTCTGGCGACTTCGGGCTTGTTCATGGTATATAGATGAACGTTTTTGATGCCGTTAGCATACAGGTCGATGATCTGATCGGTAGCGTAGGCTATGCCCGCCTGGGTCATGGCGAAGTCATCCGAGCCGAAGCGGTCAACGATAGCCTTGAAGCGCTGAGGGATGAAAGAACCCGAGAGCTTGATAGCGCGCTCAAGCTGTACAGCCTTGGTGATAGGCATGATACCCGGCAGAACGGGCACAGTGATACCTGCCTCGCGAATCTTATACAGAAAGTTGTAAAGCAGGTTGTTGTCAAAAAACATCTGAGTGGTGATGAAGTCACAGCCCGCGTCTACCTTCTCTTTGAGATACTTTATGTCCTCGGTCTGGTTTTTGCTCTCGGGGTGTACCTCGGGATAACAGGCGCAGCCTATACAGAAGTCCGCTCCGCTCTCCTTAAGCTCTCTGACAAGATCTATAGCGTGGCTGTAATCCCAACGACGAGAGTCGCTGAGCTTCATCTCATCGGTCAGATCGCCTCTGAGCGCCATGACGTTCTGGATGCCTGCCTTTTTCAGCTCATTTATCTTTTCGGCTACAGTCTCCTTAGTAGACGATACGCAGGTAAGGTGAGCCATCGTAGGCACGCCGTAACGGTTGCGTATATCCTGAGCTATATCGAGAGTATACCTGCTCGTACCGCCGCCGGCGCCGTATGTAACGCTCATAAAAGACGGATTGAGCTTAGCTATCTTCTCGATAGCGGGCTTGACCTGATCGAATGAGGTCGAAGCCTTTGGAGGAAACACCTCAAAAGACAGCGAACAGCTGTTATTTTTTAGTATCTTGATTATTTTCATATAATTCACCACATTTCGGTAGTAATCAATCAATAATATGGATTATATCAAATTCATAAACGTTTAGCAAGTATCAGTTGTTTGAGCTGCTCACATCAGCGATATATACAGTCATCTCGCCGCCGCATACCATACCGCTGTCAGCCGCTGCCTCGTCAGTCATGTCAAAGGTGATGATCGCGCTCTTGCCGCTGCCGATAAGTCTGCGAGCCTTGTTCACCGCAGCCGCCTCACTGCAGCCGCCGCCGATAGTACCTCGACCGTTGCCGAGTATATCCGCAGCCATCATGCTGCCGCTCTTGACGGGAGTAGAACCGGTAGACCGGAGCACCATCAAAAACGCTCTCGGCTCATCACTGTACGCTAAGTATCTGATCGCGTCGAGGTTGACGTCGGTTTGGAGCAGCTCATTATCGGCAGGTCTGCGGCGCTCTCTGCGCTTTTCGTGTATCATCTCGGAGCAGATGGACAGGGCTATCTCTGCTGTTGTCGCGGCGCCGATATCAAGCCCTATAGGAGCGTGTACAGCCGCTACGCGATCCTTGTCATAGCCTTTTTCAAGCAGTATATCCTTTAAGCCCTCAGCCCTGCGGCGTGAGCTTATCATGCCGAGATAATACGGCATCGCTCCCGAAAGAATCTTCTCTATACACTCTCTGTCCCACTTGTGACCTCTGGTGAGCACGCATACATAGTCCTTATCGGTAATACCTATGCGATCAATGGCGTTCTCAAAAGAATCACAGATGACCTGAGCTTCGGGAAATCTCTCGGAGTTCGCGAACATATGTCTGTCGTCGGCGACAACTACATCAAATCCGAGAAATAGAGCCAAACGGCAGACATCGAGAGAGACATGGCCGCCGCCGAGAAGTATGAGTCTGTCGCTGCGTACAAATCTGCGTGTGTACACTGTGTCATCAACTCTGACAGTCAGTTCGGCTGACTCTCCCCTGCCGAGCCTGTCCGCGATATCGGCGAATATTATACTATCCATAACGCACCTCGATCCTGTATTCTGCAAATGATACTGAACAGTATGTGCTATCAAAAAGGGTACCCATACGGATACCCTCTTTTATGGTGCCGGCAGTGGGACTCGAACCCACACGCCCGTGAAGACAACAGATTTTGAGTCTGTCTCGTCTGCCAATTCCGACATGCCGGCGTCTACAACAGGTATTATACAACAAACCTGTTGATAAATCAAGAAAAAATTATCATACTTTATATCATAACAGCGAAAAGTACACAATTTATTAATTGACTTTGATATGCTGAGGATATATAATATATTTACTAAAATAGCAAAGGAGAAATCAATATGGTAGATCTTAAAAAAGCATGGACACAGACAGGTAAGTCATTTGTACTGGCTATCAACGATCTCGGTATCTCACTCGCCGCTACCGCGAGAGCAGGTATAGAGTCCGCTGTTGAGTGGGCAAGAAAGGATAACCCCCATGTTGAGGCTGAGGGCGAAGAGATCGCCGCTGAGGAGCCTGTTGAAGCGGCAGAGCCCGTAGAAACAGCAGAAACAGTAGAGGCTGTAGATCCTGTAGAAGCGGTAGAAGCAGTTAAGTCTGTAGAAGAAGCCGCTGAAGAAGCAGCAGAAAAAGGAACAAAATAAATCACAAAAGAACGAGCCGCTCTCACAAAGAGCGGCTCAATTTTTTACCTTATAGGAAACTGCTCGTTTCCTATAAGGTAAAAAAGATTTATATGCCCTCCCGGTTTGTTTTCCTATAAGGTAAAAAAGATTTATATGCCCTCCCGGTTTGTTGCTACGCAACAACGGGAGATGGCTATGCGAAATGCGCGCGCAGCGCGATTTCTTGTAGTTTATTATGATCCGGCAGTCGCGGAGGTCTCTTCCTCTATCGGTACAGACTTCCAACTGCCGTTCTCGTACACCTTATGCTCGGTAAGCTTATCGGTATCGTCATACTCGTAGACGTCCGTCATGTTGCCGTCTTTATCATACAAGGTACGGGTAGAGCCGCCCTTAGCTGAGAACTCCAGCTTTTGGATGAGGTTTCCGTCATCGTCATAGTCATAATCGATACCGTGGTCGCCTATACCGTTGGCAAGGTAGGTGATCTCACTGATAAGACGGTTATGATTATCGTACTCATAGAGCACATAGCTCTGATAGACCTGATCGGCGTCGTATATGTCCCAGCGGGTTATATCACCGTTATCGTTGTGATATCTTCGCTCATAGCCTGTGATATTGCCCGAGTCATCCTTGACAGGGGTCATGTCTCCGTCGGGCTTTTTGCCCGAGCATGAGCACAGCATAGTCAAAGCGATCAGGACAGCGCACAGAAAGGCAACTGTTTTTCTCATTTTGTCTTAGAGTGGAGCTTGACCGTACTGCCGCGCTTATCTACCGATACCTCGCCGACAACATCGGTGCCGTAGATACGGTCGCCCGCATCGCCGAGACCGGGCAGGATGTAGCAGTTCTCGTTAAGGCACTCATCCTTAGCGGCACAGTAGATCTCTATGTCGGGATGAGCCTTAGAGAGCACCTCTATGCCCTCGGGAGCCGCTATGATGCACAAAAACTTTATCGAACGCGGATTGGAGCGCTTGATGATCTGGATAGCGTCTACTGCGCTGCCGCCTGTAGCGAGCATGGGATCGAGCACGAATACGTCTCTCTCATCTACGTCGCCGGGGAGCTTGTTGTAATACTCAACGGGCTTATGTGTGACCTCGTCTCTGTACAGACCGATGTGACCTACCTTAGCGGAGGGCACCATAGTCAGCATAGCGTCGAGCATACCGCAGCCCGCGCGCAGGATCGGTACAAAGGCGAGCTTTCTGCCGGCGATCTTCTTGGCTGTCATTTCTGCCATAGGGGTCTTGATCTTTACGTCCTCAAGGGGCAGGTCTCTGGTAGCCTCATAGCACATCAGCATGGCTATCTCGGAGATAAGCTCACGAAACTCCTTGGTGCCGGTGTTCTCGTCACGCAGGATAGAGAGCTTATGCTGGATAAGCGGATGGTCAAAAATAGTTACTTTACTCATGTTGATCCTTCTTTCGTTTAGGTATATTGCTTATAATATTTCAGATTTTAAAATCACCGTTTTCGATCTCGGTGATCATGTTTACACGCTTTTCGTGTCTGCCGCCCTCAAAGGGAGTGTTAAGGAAGATAGAGGCGAGCTTGACCGCCTTAGCCTCGTCTATGACTCTGCCGCCCATGCACATGATATTGGCGTTGTTATGACGGCGGGTCATCTCGGCGCAGAACTCATCGGTGCATACAGCAGCGCGGATTCCCTTGACCTTATTAGCAGCCATAGATACGCCTATACCGGTGCCGCAGCAGATGATGCCCAGCTCAGCGCCGCCCGTGGCTACGCTCTGAGCTACTTTATACGCGTAGATCGGATAATCCACGCTCTCATCGGTATAGCAGCCGCAGTCGGTATACTCTATACCGTTCTCCTTAAAATATTCGATAACGGCGTTCTTGATATTCAAACCGCCGTGATCACAGCCTATAGCTATCATATTCAACATCCTTTCTTTTCTAAGCGCTCTCTTTCTGCCTGAGATAATCTCAGATATGAGGGCATGAGCGCCGCCGGAGAGAGCGCCTCTCCCCTGTTGTATTTATCAAATGCCGCGATCGCAGTGGATGAGGCTCTCTGATATCTTATGTTTTCAGGCAGCAGAGATATGTTGTCGTTATCCGAGCTGTCAAAAACGAGCTGAGCGCCGTCGCCCGCGAGCATGATCCTCTCGTCATAAGAGCCGAGCTCTTCAAGCAAATCCGCTACTGAGATCGCTCTGTCTTCACACAGCCTTGTCACAGTGCCCGAGCTGACTCTGAACAGCGCGTTATAGACCTGGTTGCGTCTGGCGTCCATGCAGGCACAGATGATACCGTCGCTCGTCAGAGAGTTATAAGCCATACTCATCAGGGTGGATACGGCTACACACGGCTTATCGGCGGCGTATGCCATGCCCTTTATGGCACTGACTCCGATCCTGACGCCCGTGAATGACCCGGGACCGTTGTTGACGGCGAAAGCGTCTATATCGGATACTGTCCTGCAGCTGATCTTAAGCGCCGACTCGACCATAGCCATGAGAGTCTGACTGTGCGTAAAACCGCTGTTGAGATAAAAGTCAGCGAGTATCTTTCCGTCTTGATACAGACACACCGAGGCGGGAGCCGCCGATGAATCAACAGATAATATCAGCATACGCGTCCAACCCCTCTATCTCAAATATTCTCTCATTCTCATCATCGGTCTTAGTTATCCTGATCCTGACACAGTCGGGCTCAAGCTCGCTCCCGATGTTCTCGCTCCACTCGATGATCGTGATACCTGTACCGATATAATCGTAAAAGCCCGTAGCGAAGAGATCGTCGACATCCTTGATACGGTACATATCAAAGTGATACACGGGATACCTGCCGCTGTACGCGTTGACTATGGCGAAGGTAGGGCTGCTGACGCCCTCGACTATACCCAAGCCCTCGCACAATCCGCGGGTAAAGGCGGTCTTGCCTGCTCCGAGATCGCCGAACATGGCTATCATCTCTTTGCCTTTCAGCACGCCGGCGATACGGCTGCCGAGCTCTTCTGTACTTTTTGCGGACTTTGAAACAAATCTTAACATATATATCTCCCAAGTTTTCAATTTATTATTCTAACACAGAGTATTTTAATCATAATGCCGAAAGGCAAAATAAAAAAATTTATTACAAACTTTTATCTTGTAATTACAGCCTGCGTTATCTATAATAATAATGTAACTATAATCCTTGAAAGGTAATATATGACTTCGATAGTAAAAGGACTCAAAAAGTTTTTTACAAAATCGGATATGATACTGTGGTTTTTCACGATATCGGCTACAGTCTTCAGCCTGCTGCTGATAAACTCTATGCAGAGGGCATCAAGCTACAGCTACATGACGCCTCAGATTCTGGCGCTTCTGGTAGGATATCTCGCCGCGATAGTGCTGACAGTCATCGACTATGAGCGCCTGACAAAGCTCTGGTGGCTGCTTGGTATAGCGGCTGTAGGACTGCTCATGCTGGTGTTCATCTTCGGACGTAATGTCACGGGTACGGACGATACGGCGTGGATAACTCTGCCGGGAGGCATATCCTTTCAGCCGTCCGAGATAGTCAAGATCTTCTTCATCATCACGTTTTCAAAGCACTTGAGCCTTCTCAAAGGCAACGATATGCTCCACAGCCTCGCCGGCGTGCTCTCTCTGCTGATACACACCGCGATACCGGTAGTCATCATCCATATGCAGGGCGACGACGGTACGGTGCTGATCTTCATATTCATGTTCCTCATCATGTCTTTCGTCGGCGGAGTACAGCTGAGATACTTTCTCATCATGCTGCTTCTGCTCGCGGCCGGCATACCGATAATCTGGACGTACTTCATGAACGACGAGCACAAAAACCGCTTCACGGCGATATTTGACATAGACGGAAACGCCATGAAGAACTACGGCTGGCAGCAGTACCAGGGCAAGGTAAGCGTAGCCTCGGGCGGACTGAGAGGCACGGGACTCGGCAACGGCGCCAGAGTAGCCTCGGGCATAGTACCCGAGCAGGAGAACGACTTTATCTTCACTGTCGCGGGTGAAGAGCTGGGCTTCATCGGATGCCTGCTGCTGATAACGATACTGCTCGCTCTGTGCGTCAAGCTGATACTGATAGCCATGCAGGCGAGAGACTATCAGGGCAGGATGATCTGCATAGGGGTATTCTCGATGATAGGCGTACAGACTGTCATCAACATCGGCATGGTGCTGGGACTTCTGCCCGTTATCGGCATCACCCTCCCCTTCTTCTCTTCGGGAGGAACCTCGCTTTTAGCTGTGCTCGCCGGTATAGGACTTGCGCAGAGCGTAAAGTACCACAAGGATGTGTCTGACGCTCCCGAGGGCAAGCTGAGGAACAACAAATACAAATATCTGAACAACAATTCAATACGTTATTAAAGCAAACGCGCTGAGCCTAAAAGCACAGCGCGTTTTCATATCTGTATTTTATTACAATGTTTCTACGGTAAGGCTCTCGCCGTCGGAGGACAGCGCTATGGCGCTTATGCCGCCCTCGCCGTGGATTATCATCTGCTCGGTGATCTTATCCTCGACCTCTTTACGAATGAGGTTGCGCAGATCTCTCGCGCCCGACTGACCGTTGCACGACTTTTCAGCGAGATACTTGCAGGCGTTCTCGTCAAAGCGGAACTCTATGCCCTTCTCGCGCAGGGTGTCTACATACTCAGACAGCATCAGGTTGGCTATCTTGACAAAATCGTCTGCCGAGAGAGTCTTGAACGCGATGACCTCGTCTACTCTGGCGATGAACTCGGGCCGCAGGAACTCTCTGAGAGCCTTCATCACGCGCTCCTTCTCTGCGGTCTCCTGACTCTTACCGAAGCCGAGAGCGTTCTCGCGTCTGTCTGATCCGGCGTTTGAGGTCATGACGATGACGGTGTTGGCAAAATCTACCGTCCTGCCGTGAGCGTCTGTCAGCTTGCCCTCATCGAGTATCTGAAGCAGTATGTTCATAACATCGGGATGCGCCTTTTCGATCTCGTCGAACAGCAGTACAGAGTACGGTCTGCGGCGCACCTTCTCGGTGACCTGTCCCGCCTCATCATAGCCTACATAGCCGGGAGGCGAGCCGATGATCTTAGAGACAGAGTGCTTCTCCATAAACTCGGACATATCGAGCCTGATAAGCGTCTCGGGAGTGTCGAAAAGCTCCTGAGCGAGTACCTTGACAAGCTCTGTCTTACCTACGCCGGTAGGACCTACAAAGATGAACGACGCGGGTCTGCGGCGCGGAGATATCTGGACTCTGGAGCGCTTGATCGCCTTGGCGAGAGCGTCTACAGCCTCATCCTGACCGATGATCTTGCGCTTGAGTGATTCTTCTATATCCTTGAGCTTCAACAGCTCGTTTTCACGGACTCTCGACTGCGGTATACCTGTCCACAACTCGATGACGTTGGCGAGATCGACCTCAGTCACCTCTGCGGTGAGCGAACCTTCATCAAAGCCTTTTAGATGCTCCTCTACCCTCGCAAGCTCCGAGGTAACGGTAGCAAGAGCCTCATAATCTACGGTCTCTTCGCCCGAGATAGCCTCCTTGGTAGCCGTGAGAGACTTTTTCTCGTCCATGAGATCCTCGTACTTCTCGCGCTCCTTGTTGCGCAGAGACGCGCAGGCGCAGGCTTCGTCCAACAGATCTATAGCCTTATCGGGCAGGAAGCGGTCGGTGATGTATCTCTCGGAGAACACAGCCGCCTTGCGGACGATATCGTCGCCCACCTTGACGTTGTGGTGGTTCTCATAATACTCTCTGATGCCCATGAGGATATCTATGGTATCACCGATACTCGGCTCGGCGACCTTGACAGGCTGAAAACGTCTTTCAAGAGCCGAGTCTTTTTCGATGTATTTACGATACTCGTTGAAGGTGGTTGCGCCGATTACCTGTATCTCGCCTCTTGACAGGGCGGGTTTGAGGATGTTGGCGGCGTTCATTGTGCCCTCGCTGTCACCGCCTCCGACAAGATTGTGTACCTCGTCTATGAACAGGATGATGTTGCCGGCTTCTCTGACCTCTTTGGTAAGACCCTTGATGCGGCTCTCGTACTGTCCGCGGAACTGTGTGCCCGCGATAAGAGCGGTAAGGTCGAGCAGCTGTATCTCCTTATCCTTGAGTCTGTGCGGTACGTTGCCCTGAGCTATACGCAGAGCAAGTCCCTCGGCGATAGCTGTCTTACCTACGCCGGGCTCACCAATGAGACAAGGGTTGTTCTTAGTGCGGCGGGAAAGTATCTGGATGACGCGCTCGATCTCCTTATCCCTGCCTACAACTCTGTCGATAGCTCCCGTACGAGCCTTACGGGTGAGATCCTCGCAGTAGAGATTGATATGCTTACGGTTTTTTTGCTTTTTATCCTTAGGCTTCTTATCTCCGTCAGACTGGGTCTTAGAGGCGTTACCTCCGAACATATTAAAGAAATTAGGGAACGAAGGCGCTCCGCCCGGGGTGAAATCCTCTTCTTCGTTATCATTATTGTTGTTGTCCTGATCCTGAGATACGTTCTGCAAGCCCATATTCTGTGCTATCTCGGACATATCTCCCATATCGCCCATGTTCTCCATGATAGAGTCCATTTGCTCCTGCACCGACTCAAGGTCGTCGGGAGAGATGCCCATGCGCTTGATGATATCCTCTACGGGCTTTATGCCGAGCTCCTTAGCGCACAGCAGGCAGTAGCCGCGAGGCTCATTATCGTTCTTGTTATTAGATACAAAGACGACCGCGGGTCGCTTCTGACATCTTGAACAAATCATATATCTTCCTCCTTTTCAGCAGATAAAAGGTGCTTATCATTTATTATCGGTTATAGACGCCTGGACAGAGGCGTTGTTATCTGAGTTTTTGAGCTGCTTTTGTATCTTAAAGAATACTATCGCGTAATTTATAAGAGCAAAGATCATCATGGTCGCGGTTATGCCGAGCACGGTCAGTGTAAGCGGCTTATTGACATAATCGAAAACAGCCATGAGCACGACCATGCCTACCGAGATATAAAACATGAATGTACTGAGCTTGCCGTACCACGACGCCTTAGGCGGGATAACGCCTTTGTTGATGACGATCATGCCGCCTATTATCATAAGTATATCTTTAGCTACCATAATGATCATCAGCGGCAGCACAAAGGGCTCTATCATGATGAGACAGACGCCTACGGCTATCAGTGTCAGCTTATCGGCGAGAGGATCGAGCACCTTGCCCAGCTCTGACTCCTGATGGAACTTGCGGGCTATCATACCGTCGAGCAGATCGGATATACCCGACAGACCTAAGACGATAAAAGCAGGGATATAATTGCCCGTAATATACTTAGCCGCGACAAAAAAGGCTACAAACGGTGTTATCAGCAGTATCCTGAAAAACGATATAGCGTTCGGTATCGTCATCAGATCCTTGCTTATCACTTCGTTTTTATTATCACTGTACATTTTACTTTCCTCAATTATTCACTAATATTTTTCACGGCTATTTGATCCATGAAGTGATCGCCGTAAATATATTACCACTATAAAAGTGATAAAATATGAAAGAATTGTAAATTGTTGACTCATTCAGCATCCCGGACTCTGAACCGATATGCGGTATGAGCAGCTTTAAGAGATACGCGAGCAGGCTCACGATCAAAAACGCGCTCACAAAACCCAGTACACCGCCTAACAGCATGTCGACAGTTCGGATGACCGGAAGTTTGAAAACCTTGAGCAGCGGTTTTGCCAGAAATCTGCTGAGAAGCAGATGTATAAGCAGATACAGCACTAAGGTAAGCAAACAGGTCATAACATCTACGGCTATCGGACGAATAGCCTCGTTCAGAGCGTTTCCCGCCGATTCGGTAGCGCCCGAGAGCTTACCGTCCAGAAAGCCCGATATATCGACGCCCGAAGTCTTGACCAAGCCCGATATCCAATCAGGCAGCGCCTCGATAGCTTTAGAAACAGCGTTGTCGGTGATATTGCCGACAGAGTTTTTTACCGCGTTGTTGACGGCGGGTCTGAGGATAGCGTCATAAATACTAAAGGACACTATCTTACCGAGAAACGACGCGCTGATATATGAAGCTATGGATATCAGTATGCCGGCAAGCGACTTTGACGCGCCGCGAACAGCATTGAATATGATGAATCCGATAAAAATCAGTATAAGTATTACATCATAGATCATAAAAACCTCACAGAGATACAGTATCTATGTAACCGGTACACAGCACATATGCAGCGGAGCCTGTATACAGCGCCACAGCGTGAGGATCGGATCTCAGAGTCTTGCGGTTATGGGCTTTGCCGTCCTTAGAGTAGAGCATGACTTCATCGTTGCTCAACAGCGCGACTCTGCCCTTGTATGTAGACAGGTCGATGATCTTCTCTTCTACGTCAAACGACTTGTCCCTCTTACCGTCCGAGTTGAGAGATATTATCTCACAGTTTCTGCCGTCTCCCGAGTTAGACAGGGATACGGTGAATGTGTCTGTATCGGTATTGATATCGTATGCCGTAAGCGCCTTGCCCTCATAGTCGAACACCTCAACATTACCGTTGCCCGTATTTAAAGAGTAAGCGGAGGTTCTGCCCACGGCGCAGGCTCTGTTATCGTTAAGATAGCATACGTCATATATGATATTATTCTCATACTCGCTGAAATATACAGGCGAATCCTTAGTGAAATCGAGCAGATACAGCGACGCGATATTCACACCGTCGAGCGCCGACACACCCGACAACACGGCTCTGTCACCCTTGGAGTTGAGGCTTACTGAGGTTATATAGTAGTCAGCGAACGAATAAGCAAATATCTGCTCATTAGCCTCATTATATACATAGAGCTTAGAGAGATAGCCGCTGCTCTGGGTCACCAGCGCGTAGATGCCGTTGTCCGTTATATCACCTACGAGAATCTTGTCCTGCGTATCAGCAAAGTACTCGACCTTGTTATCCGAGATTATCTGATATCCCGTGTTGCCGAGATTGTATACAAGCGTCTTTTTAGGTGAAGAGCACAGGATAGGATCGATAAAAGCGTGCGGAGCCGAAAAGACGGTCTTACCGTAGCTGTTGAGCAGAGCTGTGCGCGTATCGGACGAGAAGCATATATCCTGTCCCTTGCGGACAAAGTTGCCCGCGCTGACGCTCTCGCCCTGTATACCGAGCGGGAACTGCTGATCGCTGTCGCTCTTCATCACGCCGTACTTGACAAAGTTGGATATGCTCTCTAAAGACATCTTCTCGGGATTAGCTATGAAGAATACTACGGCGAACAGTATCACAACTATCAAGACAGCGGCGATTATATGCTTTTTCTTCAGCTTTGACTTTTTGGCGGGGCGATGTACAGACTCTTCTTCAACAGATACAGTCTCATTCTCTTCGCCTGACTGCGGCTCACTTTGAGGGGCTTTTTTGCCTTTTCGCTGTTTTTTCAGCATTTTTTCGAGCTTTTTAGCGTTCTTTTCTTTTTGCTTTTGTTCATGCTTAAGCTGCTTTGGGTCTTTTTCACTCTTTTCCGGTGAGGGAAACTTTATTATCTCATGCTCATCGGCAAAGCGTCTGCCTTTTTCTTCCATAATAACTCCTGAAATGAATCATTCGGTTTCTGTTATACTTTATCTTACATTGTCTCGAAGCAGAACTCAAGACATCATTATTATATTCGGTTGAGATCGCCACGGCGCTGAAGCCCCTCGCAATGACGATTATTAATAAAACACACGGTTGAGATACAGCCCGCAGGCGGGGGCGGTAGGACCTGCTTTCTTACGGTTTTCGGACTTTATTATATCCGCGATAGAATCACTCGGTATCCTGCCCTGCTGTACGGCGAGCAGCGTACCTACCATGATCCTTACCATATTGTACAAGAATCCGTCCGCCGCTACGGTGAAGATCACAAGATCGCCGCTGCGCTCGACTCTGAAATACTCAACGGTACGGGTAAAATCGCCCTTTTCGCGTTTATCGAGCGTACAAAAGGATGTGAAATCATGCGCGCCGACAAATGCCTGAGCCTCACGGTTGAGAGCCTCAACGTCAATATCGTATCTGTAATGAAGAGCGAGACCGTTCAAAAAAGGATTACGCACACGGCTGTTCCAGACCTTATAGACATACTCCTTGCCTTTGCAGGAATATCGAGCGTGAAAATCATCATCGACCTCACGCGCACTCGTAACGACCACATCCATGGGCAGATATCTGTTCATCGCCATCATAAGCCTGTCCTCAGCTATCGGATGAGTTATCTTCATGGACACGCAGTACATATTGGCATGCACGCCGCTGTCGGTGCGCGAACAGCCCTTGATATCTGGACGCTCGTGTATGATCTCGTACAGAGCGTTCTGAAAGACCTCCTGTACGGTAACGGCGTTATCCTGTATCTGCCAGCCGTGAAGATCGGTACCGCGATATGAAATTGTCAACAGTAAATTTCTCATATACAAAGCTCAAATCGCGGCGATGACGCCGATCTAAATCTCTGATCAAACATAAGCGGCAAAGAAGATATCGAGCAATACTACCGCCGCTATAACTAACAAACCGACAACTATACACACAGCGTCGCGCTTACCGAGATGCAGCTGCTTCATACGGGTACGGCCTTCGCCGCCCTGATAACAGCGGCACTCCATGGCTACAGCCAGCTCATAGGCGCGTCTGAACGCCGATACAAACAGCGGTATCAGCACAGGAGTCAGCGCTCTGATACGGTTAGCGAGGTTACCGCTCTCCATATCGGCGCCTCTCGCTTTTTGAGCCGCCATGATCTTGTCGGTCTCCTCAAGCAGAGTAGGCACAAAGCGCAGAGCTATAGTCATCATCATGGCAATCTCATGCACCTTGATGTGAAATACCGTCAGCGGCTTCATCAGTCTCTCGAGAGCGTCTGTCAGATCGGTAGGCGAAGTGGTGAAGGTGAGCGCAGAGCTGAGCAGTATCAGACAGATGACGCGAACACATACAAAGATCGCGTTATGGATGCCCGCCCAAGTCACCTTGATGATACCCCACTGCCATATAGGTTCGCCTGTACCGTAAAACAGGTTAAGCAGCGAGGTGATGACGACGATGATTATTATAACCTTCAAGCTCTTAAGATACATCTTGAGAGGTACCCGGCTGAGCAATACTATAGTCAGCACAAACAGCGCGGTGAACGCGAGGGAGACATAGTTGAAGGAGCAGAAAACTAATGCTATAAAAGCTATGAGGCTGAGTATCTTGACGCGCGGGTCAAGGCGGTGTATCACCGAATCCGCGGGGAAATACTGCCCGAGTGTTATATCTCTCACAGGCGTCCCTCCCTCTTAAGATACTCGGTGATGTCCTCTACCGCCTGTTCAACGGTGAGGGTGCCTCTCTTAAGCGGAAAGCCCGCGTCAATAAGCTCATCTATGACTGAGGTTATCTGAGGTATACGCAGACCCAGCTTTTGCAGACGTTCACCCTGTGAGAATACTCTCTGAGCGGTATCGAACATCTCAAGTCGGGACCGGTTCATCACCATAACCTTGTCGCATACGGTACCTACGTCCTCCATAGAGTGAGATACCAGCAGTACGGTATTGCCGCGCTCCTTGTGGTAGCTGTATATCTGAGAGAGGAGTATATCTCTGCCCAGAGGGTCAAGTCCGGCGCACGGCTCGTCAAGTATCAGTATATCGGGATCCATGGCGATAACGCCTGCTATAGCCGCTCTGCGCTTTTCGCCTCCCGAGAGGTCAAACGGAGATTTCACGAGCAGCTCGGGGTTAAGATCGACAAACTTAGCCGCCTGCAAAACTCTCTCTTTTATCTCTTTTTCATTGAGTCCGATATTAGTCGGTCCGAAGGCGATATCCTTCTCAACAGTCTCTTCAAAGAGCTGGTACTCGGGGTACTGAAATACCAGACCGACCTTGAATCTTATCTTGCGGATCTCCTTAGGCTTGTCCCAGATATTTATATTATCCAGATACACGGCGCCAGAAGTGGGCTTTATCAGACCGTTGAGCATCTGCACGAGGGTAGATTTACCCGAGCCGGTATGCCCGATTATACCTATAAAATCTCCGCGTTCTATCTCAAAACTGAGCTTATCCACAGCGGTATGCTCAAAAGGCGTGCCCTGCGAATAAACATAAGTCAGATCTTTTACGCTGAGTATGCTCATCGGAGAAGCACCTCCTTAAGCATAGAGGTACATTCTTCCCTATCAAGCGGCAGTCTGTCTAACTCAACTCCGCAGGCTCTCAGCTTATGACAAAGCTCGGTAGCCTGAGGGACATCGAGACGATGCTTCTTCATCAGCTCGACCTGAGAGAAGACCTCTTGCGGTGTACCCGAGGTGAGCATCCTGCCGTTATCCATGACATAGACCCGGTCGGCTGTGACAGCCTCCTCCATATAATGGGTTATCATGACTACGGTTATACCTTGCTCTTTATTGAGCTTATGAATGGTATAGAGCACCTCTTCTCTGCCCTTGGGGTCAAGCATGGCTGTAGGCTCATCGAGTACGATGCAGTCGGGCTGCATGGCGATGATGCCCGCGATAGCCACGCGCTGCTTCTGTCCGCCGCTGAGCTTATACGGAGCCTTGAGCCTGTGGTCATACATATCGACAGCCTTGAGAGCCTCATCTACACGCCTGCGTATCTCATCGGACGGTATACCGAGATTCTCGGGGCCGAAGGCTACGTCCTCCTCGACTATGCTCGCAACTATCTGGTTGTCGGGGTTTTGCAGCACAAGACCCACCCTGCGGCGGATATCGTAAGTCAGCTTATCATCGGACGTATCCATGCCGTCTATATAGACTTTGCCCGAGGTCGGCGTGAGCATGGCGTTGAGATGCTTAGCGACCGTGCTTTTGCCTGAGCCGTTGTGCCCGAGCAAAGCGACAAAAGCCCCCTTCTTGACCTCAAATGAGATATCGTTGAGAACGAGCTTGCCTTCAGTCTCATCCTGACTGTCATATTTGAATGTTACGTTCTGTACCGAAATAAAGTTCATATACTCTCCAACTGAGCGCTAAGCAGCCTCAAAGCTATCTGCCGCGCCATATTGCGGTAGCTCCGCAAGGCAGCGCAAGCCCCGTATCGGTGACTGTCAGCCCTATCTCATCAGCGCTGACTTCACCGCCGAAGCGGCTCTGTACTATAGTGCCCAAAATATATTGCATCACCGACGGAGATAGACCCGTGGTGTATGAATTGAGGATAACAAAGGAGGGATCATCAGAAAGGACGCCGGCGCATAATTCTACAAAAGAATAAAGCTGCTCTTCTAACTTCCAGATCTCACCCGAAGGTCCTCTGCCGTATGACGGCGGATCCATGATGATGCCGTCGTATCTGCGACCTCGCCGTATCTCGCGAGCGACAAACTTGGCGCAATCGTCTACTATCCAGCGAACGGGACGGTCGGCGACACCCGATGTAGCGGCGTTCTCTTTAGCCCAAGCTACCATGCCCTTGGAGGCGTCCACATGACAGACCTCGGCGCCCGCCTTAAGACAGGCTACGGTAGCGCATCCCGTATAGCCGAACAGGTTGAGCACACGGAGCTTTTTGTCGCTGTTTTTTATTATATCCGCAGTCAGATCCCAGTTGACCGCCTGCTCAGGGAAGATACCCGTATGCTTGAAGCCCATGGGTTTCACGTTGAACATAAGGTCGCGGTAGCCGACCCTCCATGAGTCGGGAATGGGCTTATACACCTGCCACTTACCGCCGCCTGTATTAGAGCGTCGATATCTCGCGTGGGCGTTGCGCCACAGTGGGTTACGGCGCTCCGTCTTCCATATGACCTGAGGATCGGGACGTATCAATATGATATCTCCCCAGCGCTCCAAACGCTCGCCGTCGGAGCTGTCTATCAGCTCATAATCCTTCCAAAAATCAGTTTTTCGCATCTATACAATCTCTCTTATCAGTTATCAAATAAGCTGCCCTGAGCGGCGACCGTGTTAGCCGGCGCCTTATATCCGAGATGCTCATAGGCTGCCGCGGTAACGCATCTGCCTCTTGGAGTTCGGGACAAAAAGCCGATCTGCATAAGATAAGGCTCGTATACGTCCTCTATGGTGACAGCCTCTTCGCCTATGGCGGCGGCTAAGGTCTCGAGCCCTACCGGACCTCCGCGATAGTAGCGTATCATAGCGTCGAGCATACGTCTGTCGTTCTGATCCAGACCCAGCTCGTCTATCTCGAGCCTGTCGAGAGCCGTCTGAGCTACCTCGAGAGTAATGACTCCGTCGGAAATGACCTCCGAGAAGTCGCGGACGCGCTTTAACAGTCTGTTAGCGATACGGGGCGTACCTCTTGAACGTGAGGCAAGCTCTAAGGCTCCCTCTTCATCTATCTTGATATTGAGTATACCCGCCGAGCGTGTGATGATCTCGCCGAGCTCCTCGGGAGTGTACATCTCGAGTCTGAGCACTACGCCGAAGCGGTCTCTGAGCGGAGCGGTGAGCTGACCCGCTCTGGTGGTAGCGCCTACAAGCGTGAACTTTGGCAACGGCAGATGATACGAAGCCGCCATCTGACCCTTGCCCGTGATGATATCTATGGCAAAGTCCTCCATAGACGGATAGAGTATCTCCTCTACCGAACGTGACAGGCGGTGTATCTCGTCTATGAACAGCACATCGCCCGAGTTGAGGTTAGTTAGCAGAGCCGCCAGATCACCGGGCTTCTCTATAGCGGGACCTGAGGTGATGCGGATATTTACGCCCATCTCGTTAGCTATGATGCCCGCGAGAGTGGTCTTGCCCAGTCCGGGAGGGCCGTAGAGCAATACATGATCGAGTGACTCGCCGCGCTTTTTTGCGGCTTCGATAAATACTCTCAGATTCTCTTTAGCCTTATCCTGTCCTATATACTCGGTCAGTGTCCTCGGTCTGAGGGGGTTATCCGAGTCAGCGAGATCAGAGGGGATTTCGGAAGTATCCATTATTCTGTTTTCAAAATCCATCTCAAAATCCGTATTGTAATCCATTTCAGTTTCCTTTCGTCAAAGGTGTCGCATTAAACCATCTGTCTGAAGAATCAAGCCATTTGTCTGAGCGTTGCCGCGATCATGGCTTCGACGCTCATTGAGGGATCGAGCCTCGACAGTATAGGCGTAACGTCGGCCGCTGAGTATCCCAGCACAGCGAGAGCCGCTACAGCCTTGGGCACGTTGCCGGTATCGGCTATCACAGAGCCCTTACCGGAATCAAAGCCCTCTGTATCGACCGTGCCCTTGATCTTGTCCTTGAGCTCGAGCACGATACGCTGGGCGAGCTTGGGGCCTACGCCCGAGGCTCGGGTCAGTGTCTTGCTGTCGCCGGCCGACACAGCCATAGCTATCTGCTCTGAGCTGAGCTCCGAGAGTATGGCGAGCGCGACCTTGGGACCTACGCCCGTGATAGCTATCAGCATCTTGAAGGTGGCCAGCTCGGCTTTGGTAGCGAATCCGAACAGCTCCATAGCGTCCTCGCGGACGTTCATGTATGTGTACAGCATGACCTCACTGTTGAGCTTTAAGGTCTTCTGCGTAGATATCGAGGTCTGTACCCTGTAGCCTACTCCGCCGCACTCTACTACGGCTATACCTGCGTCCATAAGTATGAGATTTCCGCGTACAGAATAAATCATCACTTAATACCTCTCTTAAGCATATAATCTCTGAGCCCCGTGCCCGCCGCCTGGGTATGGGTGATGGCTATGGCGAGCGCGTCGGCGGTATCATCGGGCTTAGGCACCTCTTTAAGATGCAGAAGGCGTCTGGTCATCTCCATGACCTGCGGCTTGAGCGCCTTGCCGTAGCCGGTGACGGCGGTCTTGACCTGCAGCGGAGTATACTCATATACGGGGATGTTCGCCTGACTCGCCGCGAGCAGGATAACTCCCCTCGCCTCCGCTACATATATCGCCGTGGTGGTGTTGGTGTTGAAATACAGCTTTTCTATCGAGATAGCGTCGGGCTTACCTTTGGAAATCAGCTCGACCGTATCGTCATAGATATGCCTGAGTCTCATGTTAAAATCGGTGTGCGCCTCGGTAGTTATAGCGCCGAAGGCTACAGGTGTATGAACGCTGTTTTTGTATTCGATCACACCCCATCCGACTATCGCGTAACCGGGATCTATACCGAGAATAATCAAGTCTTCTCACCTATTTAGTAATAATAACAATCTATATGTGCATAAATTGACAGTTTATTATAGCATAAAAACATATAGATAGCAACAGAAAAAAGAAAAAAGTCGCAATAAACCGCGACTTTTTCAAGGTTATTATTTATTCATTTTCACTTCAAAACCGCCTTTTTGACTGTGTGGAAAAGCACCGCTCCGACAAGGTTGCCCAGAGATACCAGCAGGATATATACTATGCCTTTGACCGTATACAGAGCAAAACCTGATGAAGCGGCAAAGTAGAACATATCCGCTACGCTGTGCTCAAAGCCGCAAAGTATGAAAGCGGGCACACAGGTGAACACCAGCAGGTACTTCGGCAGAGATTTTTTGTCGTCATCGCTCTTGAAGTAATCTACCGCTATATAGACCAGTATGCCGCACAGAGCGCCGAGGATGATCGTCTGCCACGGACTTTGAGTGAGCTTAGCGTCACAGAGCTTCTGAGCTGTCTCGGCGAGCTGAGGCTTAGCGAGGTTCACGAGCAGCCCCGTCAACATACAGCCGAGTATATTGCCCAGCCACACAGTGAGCAGATACAGGATATAATCGGGCTTATTCTCCAAAAGATAAGCCGTCTTGCCCGTGAACAGCAAAAAGCCCATTATCAGTATGACAGATAAACCCAGAGAGAACAGTATCGCTCCGAGAGCCGAGTTATCGGCAGCGGTACAAGCGAGATACACAGCGCCGCCGAAGGATATCATTATACCGGCAAGCACCGCCGAAAAAAGATTTTTGACAAATTTCATTTTTATCACCGACTGTATAATATCAAATACCGTCGGATAATACAAGTGTCTTTTACTAATATTCAATAAAAACTTGACATTCTTATCGGTCTGATTTCCGTAATACTTCGTTGAACTCCTTTACATACGCCAGTATGCCTGCGTCGTTCGCCTCGTCTTACGAAAATCATCCTCGATAGTAATTTGTCTATTTTTTATTGAAAATTAGTATAAGAGAATTATGGGAGCTTTTTGAGTGTTATCTCGCTGTCAAATATACTCAGCTCTACCCTGTCGCCGTACAATTTGTAGCCGAAGCTGTAATTATAACCCGTTTCGCTGTCGCAGATAACCACTGTATCGTCGGTAACGGCGCATAAGCCCTCTAACAGCAAAGGATCAACGCCGCCGTCAGCGCTCAAGGTCGCGTCAGAGCCGTCAAAGCTGAGTGTGACGATGTTGCCGCCTTCAAGCTCGGACTGCCAGCCGTACATCCTCAGCTCGTCCGCAGGCCCGCGTATGTTTCGGTCACAGCCCGAAAGCAGCATTACCGCCGATAATACAGCGGCAAAAATAAACTTACCTCGCATATACATCACCGTGTAATGTATATGCGAGGCAGCTTGTTTATAAAACCTGATTTTTTATTTTGTATTATTCATCCTCATACGGGTAGCCTGTAAGCCCTGAGTAGTCATGAACAGGGTGATAACGTTGACTATCAGCGTAAAAACGCCGCCTATAGCTATCGAATCCTTAGGGCCGAAGCAGATGATAACGGCGCAAAGTATGCTCGTGATGTAGCTTACTACATATTTTTTGTATGATCTCTTGTCGAGTATGCAGAAGAAGAACGAAACGATAGGCATCACGATAAGTATCGCTCCGTAGACCGCGAGCATCACCTCACTGAAGCTGTTGAAGCCGTTATACTGGAACACAAAATTGAGCGCGGTACGGTGACCCGCTCCTCCTGCCAGCTCTCCCTCGGTGATAGTGCCCTGCATAAGCGGCAGGGGGATCAACAGCACCTGGATAAAATATAATACAGCCAGAAATATACGGACACGCTTCTCTGACTTTGACTCGACATTCTCTTCAACATATGTATACTTAGCCATACAGCACCTCTTTCTTTTGTCTGCGTATTATATTACCACAAGTTTTCGAATAATTCAATATCATTTGACAATACGCTTAAAAATGATATAATTGATTGGCAATTGATCTGATACCGATTTCTTTTTCAGCATTTATTTGAGATCGGTATAAGGGAGGTAAATTATGCACTGGATCAACGACGCTGTTATTTACAACATATATCCTCTTGGCTGCTGCGGAGCTCCTAAAGAAAACGATTTTAAGCAGGAGTACAGGCTCGACCGGATATACGGCTTTATACCGCATCTAAAAAAGATGGGCGTGAACACGATTTTGTTCAACCCTCTATTTGAGAGCACACGCCACGGCTACGATACCATAGACTACTTCAAGGTAGACAGCCGTCTCGGTGATAACGAGAGCTTCAAAAAGCTGTGCGATACCCTGCATCAGAACGGCATGAGGATACTGCTCGACGGCGTATTCAACCATGTCGGCAGAGATTTCTTCGCGTTCAAGGATATACAGGAGCGCGGCATGGGCTCGATATACACCTCGTGGTTCCACGATATCCGCTTTGACAGGCAGAGTCCTTACGGAGACAACTTCAGCTATGAGGGCTGGGCAGGCTTTTACGATCTTGTCAAGCTCAATCTGCAAAACAACGATGTGGTGGAATACCTGCTCGACGCCGTACGCTTCTGGATAAAAGAGTTTGACATAGACGGACTCAGGCTCGACGCCGCCAACGTCATGGATGTAAACTTCTTCAAGCGTCTGAGATGGGCGTGCAGGGAGAACAAGCCTGACTTCTGGCTATTCGGCGAGATCGTAGGCGGTGACTACAACCGCCTCGCCAACAACGAAATGCTCGACTCGGTAACTAACTACGATATCTACAAGGCTCTGTACTCTTGTCACAATGACCGAAACTACTTTGAGTTCGCTCACTCGCTGGACAGAGAATGCGGCGACTGGGGCATATACAAGAATCTGTATCTGTACAACTTCGCCGATAATCACGACGTAACGAGACTGGCGAGCATCATCCGCGACAAGGGTCTGCTCAAAAACGTATATACGATGCTGTATACCATGCCCGGCGTGCCGTCTGTATACTACGGCAGCGAGTTCGGTATAGAGGGCAAAAAGGAAAGGCACTCCGACGATGACCTGAGAAGAGAGTTTGACCCGAACTCATACGAAAATCCGGATACAGAGCTTTTTGAGCACATATGCAGACTCGGCAAGCTCAAACACAGCCTTGAAGCGTTGCAGACAGGCAGATACAAAAACGAGCTGATACAGCTTGAGCATATGTGCTACTCTATGAAAACCGACAGCCAAAAGCTCTATATCATGCTGAATCAGAGCAGCGAGCCCCGCAGCGTCGGAGTCAACACAGGCTTCAACGGCGTGCTGACGGATGTTCTGAACGACAACACTAAGTACGATTGCAGCGGATGGTTCGAGATCACCGTTCCTCCAATGAGCTCGATGATACTGGTCGAGAACGACGGCTCACTGAGCATAGACTTTGAATATATCAGCGAAGAAGTAAGCGTGCCTCGGACGATTTCTCAGCTTCAACCCGAGTCAGAGCCTGAGCTAAAGCCCGAAGAGATAGTCAAAGGACGCTACAGACACTTTAAGGGCAACGAATATGAAGTGGTCGACTTTGCAAAAGACAGCGAAACGGCCGAAAAGATGGTCATATACCGCGCGCTGTACGGAGATCACGAGCTATGGGTAAGACCTTACGAGATGTTCCGTGAGATCATCGAGCGTGACGGTAAGAAAATGAGAAGATTTGAAAAGATAGATTGATAATAATCGCTTTATTAACACGAAACACTATATTTTTATCGCAAAAACAGCCGCGGTCAAATGACTGCGGCTGTTGCTGTTTAAAATCAATATTGATCGCCCTCAGACGCCTTTACAGAGGCTTGCTCAGCTTTTTTGGCTTCTTTTTCCAAATAGCTATCGGCGTTATCGACCTGATTTTTGTACACTACAAAGCGGGTAAACAAGAATTCGGTGACAAAGTTGAGAACCATGCTGAGTATCTCGACGACATAGTGATTCCAGTGCAAGGTCTCGGCAAGGTAGTTGCCTCCGATCGTCGACAGCGGAGTGAACACGAGATAGTATAAAAAGACCTTGAACATGGCTGCGGGAACGTTAGCCGCCGAATGGAAGGTGAACTTACGGTTCACCGTAAAGTTATATACAACCGAAAGCACCAGAGATATCAGATAACACGGCCAGTAGCTCAGCGGAGTGAACTCTTCGAGCAGCGTGAACGAGCCTATCTGTATCACACCCGCAGAGATCGAGAATAATGTAAACTTGACGGAGCGTATGAGCTCCTTTTTTCTGTTTTCTTTCATTTTATCACCTGTGTCGAAGTGGATTATAATGGGTTTGCGCAGGGGGTAAAACAGACATTTAACAAAGCGGAAGCTCCAAATAAAGCCTCCGCCGATTATTGTTATTTATTTGATGCCGAGCCGTCGGTCACGGACTCTTCATAAATGAAGTTAGCTACATCCTTGCGGACAGCAGGCCAGTTTGTGATCTCAATGATGCTCTGTCCGTCGTCGGAGTGACTGTATCGCCAGTTGCCGGTAGAAGGCAGCGACAGGTCTACCATATCATATCCGAGATATGTGAGCATATTGGATATCAAAAAGGTAATATCGCCTTTTTTGAGGTTTGTAGTGACCAGAGGTCCTATCTTGTTTGCGATAGCTACCAAATCTGTCAAAGACGCCTTGCTCCTGAGATCCTGAAGCACGGTATCAATCAGATTACGCTGGCGCTGGGTACGATCCCAGTCGTCGCCGTCAAATGAATACTCAGGGTTGCCGCCGAGGTTCTCTTCGCCTCTGTTGCGGGCATACCAAAGCGCCTGATATCCGTCGAGATGCATCATCTGCTTCTCTTTATTGGGATCAAATTCAAGAAACTTGGTATCGCCGAGCTGATCGTTTACATCTATCTGAGCGTTGATGTAACGGATCTCTTCAAGCGTGAGCTCTATATCTACGCCGCCGAGTATCTCGATGATATCTCTGAAGGAGTCAAAGTCAACGGTCGCGTACTTATCTACCTTGACGCCGAAGTTGGTCTCGATGGTATCTATAGCCAGCTTCTCGCCGCCGAAGGAGAACGCCGAATTGATCTTGTTGTCTCCGTAGCCGGGGATAGCGACATAGGTATCGCGCTGGAAGGACGTCAATTTGAGCTTTTTGTGTACGTTGTCTATCGAGAGAAGGATCGTTGTATCTGATCTGCCGTAATCCTCTTCGCTCTCGGTATAATCCTTACCGAAAAGCAGTATGTTGAGAACGTTGTCGCTTGAAAGAAGAGTCGTGCCGCCGGGACTGATGCTAACGGTAGTAGACTCGGATATTTTAGAAGTAGGCTGCGTAGAATCAGTCTCAAGCTCTTTGAAATTCATAGAGTCAAGGACATTATAGTAAAATACAAGCCCGGAGCCAACCAGCAGCATCACCAGCGACAGAACGAGCACGACTATCCTGCCCGCCAATCCTTTACGGTTACGCTTGGGAGTCTCCTGATATCTGCGGTCTTTGCCGTACGCCTTTTTGACATCGGCAGATGACGAGATATCAACAAAGCTTTCCTTGCTTTTAGCCATATTTTAGAATCCGCCTTTCAAATACAGTATTTGATATCGGTTTGCAGATATTATCGATGAACATACTTTCACAAATAATATACCCTATAATTATACTCATATAAGAATTATTAATTTTCTTTATAGGAATTATAAGTCGAAATTAATAAAATTTTAACAAGTTATGGTATTTTATGGCAGCTCAGAAGGCATATCTTGTATAATATCACAAGCATGATCCCGACACATATCAAAAGACGCCGGGTGTTATGATCATCCGAGCTCGTCGAGAGTCAGATAATACGACGGCAAAAGCTCGCTCATAAAGATATCAGCGGCAGGCAGACCCAAGCCTTCAATCGCGGCTTCGGTAGACTCCTTAGCCTTGAGGAACTCTTTGTTGCCCATGCGCACCTCTTCTATGCACTTGATAAGAGCTGATATCTTATCAGCCGCCTTGACATACGGCTCGAGAGCCTCATCGCTGTCGATAAGTATCTCGGAGTATACGCCTCTGAGATCCTCGGGCAGCATAGAGATGAGCTTCTGGCCCGCTACAGCTTCGACCTTCTTATAGGCGTCTCTGATGGCGGGATTATAATACTTTACAGGCGTAGGCATATCGCCCGTGAGTATCTCGGTAGCGTCGTGGAACATGGCTATAACAGCGGCTCTGTCGGGATCGAGCTTCTCCCCCAGTCTGACGTTCGCGATATTTACCAGAGCATGCGCTATGATGGCGGTCTCAAGGCTGTGCTCGGAGATATTCTCTGTCTTAGTGTTGTTCATCAAACCCCAGCGATCGATGTATTTCATGCGTGAGAGCATCGCAAAAAAACTGTTCATTTAAGATTATCCTCCGTTTTTCATAATATTTCAAAAAAATAGTGCATTTTGGAATATTATGTGATATAATATATAAGTTAAGTTGCGTTTAGAAGTATTCCGATACTATTTTATCACATTTTCGACGCGAGGTAAAGTATTTTTGACAATTACGGCAAGACGCTCGGACGAGCGTACAGGCGCTTTGCGGCGTACTATATACGCCGAATACGCCGATAAAAAACAGAAATCTTATTTCGGAGGCAAACATGAGTTTCGGCGACAAAATAATGGATTACAAAGAAGAAATAATAACAGATCTGACAGAGCTGATAGCTATACAATCTGTCACGGGTATACAGGAAGGATGTAAAGAGGCGCTTGACTGGATGATGAAGAAAGCTCTGAGCTTCGGTCTGGACGCTAAAAGCATCAACAACGCCGCCGGACACGCTCAGCTGGGCGAGGGCGGCAAGCTCTGCGGCGTACTCACTCACCTTGATGTAGTGCCCGAGGGCAACAACTGGGATTCGCTCCCCTTTGAGCTGTCCGTAGGCGACAACGGATATATGTACGGCAGAGGCGTCGCCGATGACAAAGGCGCGGCTTTGATCAGCCTGTACTGCCTCAAAGCTCTTAAGGATAACAACGTACAGGGCAAGAATACACTGCGCGCTATCTTCGGTACATCCGAGGAGCGCGGAATGACCGATATGGACGAGTACTTCAAATATGAGCCTGTGCCCGATTTGTCGTTCACACCCGACTCAGAATACGGTATCTGCAAGGGTGAAAAAGGTATCTTGCAGCTTGAGTTGTACGCCGACACACACGACGGGACCACCCTGACTCAGTTCCACTCGGGCAAGACGATAAACGCGGTGCCCGATACCGCCTACGCTCTGCTCGACTGTACCGAGAACGAAGACCATCAGCTGGCTCGTCTCGCAGACGCCAAGAAAGGCTCGTTTGAGTTTTACTACACTATCGACGGTCTTATGGTGCTGTCGAGAGGACAGGCTGCCCACGCCTGCGAGCCCGAGAAGGGGCTCAATGCCGCTACTGCTCTCATAGACCTGCTCACCTCCAACTTCGCGCTGCCTACCATGGGCACCCTGGCGTCCTTCATCAGCCACTATATCGGCACCGATACCGACGGCGTGATGTTAGGCGTCAAAACAAGGGACAATGAATCAGGTCCTCTGACAGTGAATGTCGGTACCGTGCATATAGACGACGGCTACGCGACCTGCACCATGGATATCAGATATCCCGTGACTGCCGACGGCGAAGAAGTCTTGAAAACCATCAAAGAGCAAGCCGAGAGAGAAGGCCTGCACGTCAAGGTACTCTCTCACCTCAAGCCGCTGTATCTCGGCGAGGATACAGAGATAGTTAAACTGCTATCGGAATCCTATGAGAACATAATGGGAGAAAAGCCTGAGCTCTATACAACGGGCGGCGGTACTTACGCACGCAAATTAGGCGGCAACGGCGTAGCCTTCGGACCCATTTTCAAGGGTGAAGTCAGCAATATGCATAACGCCAATGAATGTATCAACGTAGAAAAATTCTTTTTGCATGCCCGCATATGTCTTGAGAGTATGTATAATCTTTATGTCAAAGGATGATAAATATTGTCTGCTGAAGCAATAATCAAAAGTCAGGCGCGCGACACCCTGAAAAACAACTATCCCAAAGCTGTCACGGCTCTGCTTGTCGTGCTGCTGCCTTACTATATAATCGACGGCTCGACCACAGTGATATCGTGTATCTTTTCATACTTTATCGCTGAAACGACTTTGAGAGCGATACTGATCTACACGTTAGGCTACACCTTCGAGATACTCGCGTTCTTTTTCTTCTCTCCCATCGTCAACGGATATATTCGCGCTTATTACAACGCCTCTTATACAGGCGTCATGGATATGACAGACTTGTACTACTACTTTGACGGTGACAGATACAAAAAAGCGCTGTCAATGAACCTTAATGCCCTTCTTCGTCTTTTGCTGCCCGCCGCTTTGCTGTATATCCCGCTGATCATCTTTGAGATACTCAGCGCTCAGATCGGAGAGCCGTTCTACGGCAGTGTACCGTATATCGACATCTTCTTCATACTGTCCGTGATATCCACAACAGCTTTGTTCATTTATTCTCTCAGATACTTTACGGCGTACACTGTATCTTGCGACATAGACAGTCTGACGGTTAAGCAGGCTTTTGAGTACTCCAAGCATATCATGAAAGGCAGGACAGGCTCTATGAGAAAACTTGTGCTGAGCTTTACTCCGTGGCTGCTGCTGTGCATATTTGTACTGCCGGCTTTATATGTCATCCCGTATCTGACCCAGTCGATCTGCATAAGCGCCAAGTGGATGACAAAAGCTACCTTTGAGGTGAACTGACAATGAGAGTTTCACTGTGTACTATCGCGCATAATGAAGAAAAAGCCCTGAACGGTCTATTGCGCGATTTCAGAGACCAGAACTATCCCCACCGCAACATCGAAGTGATAATGATCGACTCCAACTCTACCGATCATACGCACGAGATAATGGACGACTTCAAAAACACCGACAACGGTTTTTACGATGTTAAGGTGTACAATACAAAAGGCTCTAATCAGGCAGCCGCGTGGAACGTCGCTATCGAGCACGCTACGGGCGATATCATCATACGTGTCGACGCGCACTCAAAGATCCCGCGTCAGTTCGTATCCAGAAACGTCTTCAACATACAAGAGGGCGAGAATATCGTAGGCGGCGGCAGACCTAACATCTGCATGAACCCGAACCCGTGGACAGAGACACTGCTGGCGGCGGAGGAGTCACTCTTCGGATCATCTGTAGCCGACTACCGCAGACCTGCCGCTCAAAAGGAGTATCAGGACAGTATGTTCCACGCCGCGTACCGGCGCGAAGTCTTTGCCGAGGTCGGCGGCTTCAACGAGGATCTGGGCAGAACCGAGGATAACGAGCTGCATTACCGCATCAGACAGGCAGGATACAAGATGTGCTGCTGCCCCGAGATCATATCTTTTCAGCACACGAGAAGCACCTTTAAGCGTATGCTTTCACAGAAATACGGCAACGGCTACTGGATAGGACTGACGCTCGGTGTTTGCCCTAAGTGTCTGAGCTACTTTCACTTCATCCCGTTTGTCTTTTTGCTGACGATCATCGGTACACTGCTGATATGGGCTATATTCGGACAGCCTGTGTTCTTCGCCGTTATCATGGCTATGTATACCATGTTCAACTTTGTAAACACCGTCGGCGCCTTTGTTATCAAAAAATCCGCGAATCCGCTGTTCCTGCTGCTGCCGTTCCTCTTCCCTATCCTGCACATCACCTACGGAATCGGAACTCTTGTCGGACTGATAAAACTGCCGTCATGGAAAAAAAGCCTTGACGGAAGCGCTCAGAAGCGTATCGAAGAAGTGAAAGAAGCTGTAAAGAGAAACACCGTTATATATGACGATGAAAAAGAAGAAATACTATGAGTGATATACTGAATCTCGACAGAGAGACCCTGCGCAAGCTGCAGCTCAAAGAACTTGAATCTCTTGTTTACTTTGACGATTTCTGCAAAAAGCATGAGCTGACCTACTACCTGCTCGGCGGATGCGTAATAGGCGCCGTACGTCACGGCGGCTTTATACCGTGGGATGATGATATCGACCTGATAATGCCCCGCCGTGACTATGAGCGGATGCTCAGACTGTGGAAAAGAGAAGAAAGCTCAGAGCGTTTCCTTATGCTCAAGACCGACGGAGAGGTCTTCACCGGCAACAGCTTCGCGACTCTTATAGACACCTCGGCTACGATGGTCAAGGATAATCAGAAGGATATAGATGTGCCTCACGGGATCGTTACAGATATCTTCCCCATGGACGGATGTCCCGACGGAAAATTCAAGAGATATCTGCAATACTATCACGCCATGATGTACAGTCTGTATATCACGGAGGTTGTACCGACCAAGCACGGCGGGCTGATAAAGGCTGTCAGCTCTATCCTGTTAAAGCTCGTGCCGTCCCGTGAAAAACGCACGAAGATATGGAAAAAGCACGAAAAGAAGATGACACGATACAGCTTTAATACACACAAAAAATGCACCGAGCTGTGCGCGGGTCCGCACTATATGCTCAACGAATATCCTCACGAGGCATTTGCTGAGCCTGTGTATCACGACTTTGAAGGGCTGTCCATGCCGCTGCCTCAGGGATATGACGAATACCTTAAAATGGCGTTTGGAGAATACATGGAGCTGCCGCCCGAGGATAAACAGGTGCCTCACCACGATCTGGCTGCGCTCGATCTTGACAAGCCATGTGAAGGCTATAAGCCAATAGTCAGTGTCAAAAACTCGGAGTCATCCGAGCAGTAGAATATAACAAACAGAGTAAGAGAATACGCGTTAAGTGTCTGCCGAACGGGGAGTTGACGGCAGGACGAAGGACAGGCGCGCCTGTGTTTATTCTATCATACTAAGTCCATGACAGAAAAGACGCTCGCGTCCCCGCGGTGTATTCTTTGCATCCCGCTGTTGCATACGGAACACCTCCCTATGCAATATGAATGCAGAAGGAGGTATTTTTATGTCATTTATTAAAAAATTCGCTGATTCATCCAAAGAGCTCGGTAACGTCCGGGCTTTGGCGGTATGCGCTATGATGCTCGCGCTGAGAGTCGTGCTTGGAATGTTCGCCAATCTGTCGCTGAACTTCTTTCCGATACCCGTCGTAAAGATCAATCCGACCTTCATCCCCATAGCGATAACCGCTTATCTCTTCGGCCCGGTATGCTCGGGGATCGTCGCGGGAGTCGGCGATATACTGAGCTATCTGATACAGCCGACAGCGTTCGGGTTCACTCCCGGCATCACTGCGTGCTGCGTACTGGAAGGAGTTATATACGGAGTCTTTCTGTACAAAACAGAGCTTAATCTCAAAAGCATCATCCTCGCTAAGGTATTTGATCTGCTGCTGTGCACACTGACACTGTACTCCTTTGTGCTGTGGTTTTTGTACTTTCAAACTACCCCTATATACATGGTGATGCTGTACAGAGCGGCGGTTCTGGTGCCGTTCGCTGTGATAGAGGTCTTGGTGATAAGAGCGTTGAAGCATCCCCTTGAAAAAGTAAGTAAGATAAAGACATAACAAAAAGCACCTCTTCCGCGAGGTGCTTTTCTTATATAATTATGATAATCAGCAATCAAAGAGCCGCTTTGATAAGCGACATAAGCTCGTCATAAGTATCGCAGGCGGGGATATCGGGATAATCAGCTTTGATGCTGTCGGGAGCGCGGAACAAAAATCCCGCCTTGCTCGCCTGTATCATAGCAAGGTCGTTGAAGCTGTCGCCGCTGGCGATAGTCTCAAAGCCGCATGACTGCAGAGCGCGGACCGTAGTGAGCTTTGTCTTTTCGCAGCGCAGCTTATAGTCGGTGATCTTGCCGCTCTCGTCAACTACAAGCTCGTTGCAAAAGATGGTGGGCATGCCGAGCTTCTCCATAAGGGGCTTCGCGAACTGAGAGAAGGTATCGCTGAGTATGACAGCCTGAGTGATCGAGCGAAGCTCATCCATGAACTCCTTAGCGCCGGGCATCGGGTCGATCTCAGCGATGGTCTCCTGTATCTCTTTGAGTCCGAGGCCGTGCTGATCGAGGATATCCAGACGATACTTCATCAGCTTATCATAATCAGGCTCATCGCGGGTAGTGCGCTTGAGCTCGGGTATGCCCGAAGCCTCAGCGAACGCTATCCATATCTCGGGAACAAGTACGCCTTCAAGGTCTAAACAAACAATATTCATATACATACCTTCCTTTACAAAAATTACACTATTATTAAACTACAGCCGAGGCTCTTTGTCAAGTAAATATCTTCGCACACTTGACATCTCAGAATAACCCACACCGACGCGAGGGCAGGATATCAACTCAAGAAGATAAATCCTCCCCTGCTGTCTCTTTCGCGGCAAGCCGTAAGGTGGTATTATACCCCTTTCCTTTTATCGGTTGAGATTGCCACAGGGCTAAAGTCCCTCGCAATGACGATCATGAATAATAGAAAACAGGCACGGATGACCGCGCCTGTGTTACCGCATAATAATCAGTTGCCTTTTTTGTTATAATCCTCGCTGAGCATATTCATGCTTGTGAGGAACTTATGAGTGTAAACGAACGGACCTACGATGATAAGAGCGCCGAGGATATTCCAAAGCCAGAATGTAGAAGCGTTGAAGTTGTAGTCGATGCCTCTGTTAGCAAGCTCGTCGGCTACTCTGTTGCTCATCTTATGATACCACACTAAGGAGTAGATGCCGCAAGTCAAAACTCCTAAAATAAGATTTGCGAACAAAAAGTCGTTTGTTCTGCGCTCGTCCTTAACAGCTATGATGTTAAGGGTCGTGATCGACTCACTGTATACCCACATACCATAGATACCTAAAGTAATGATAGAAAGCAGGATGTACTTGAGTAAAGATCTGTCGGTTCTCATCATTTTTAATCACTCCAAATATAAATTTGTTATAATAACAATTATAAACTAACATAATATACTCAATATGTCAATACAATAATCTCGATTGATCATGATACCGTCTAAACGCGTCAGAGCCCATCCTCGCGGATGGGCTCTGAGCTTTACTGCGTTATCGGGTTTTCGGTAATCCCGAAAGATATTGACCGATCAGTTAGCCAGATCGGGGTTATAGTTATAGTACTGTACCCACTTGCCGTCGGCGGCGCCTACATTAGCGTCGTCTATAACTACCCAGATCTCGGGATAATCATCATAAGAGATGGGACCGTAATCGGCTGTCTGCGGGTTGCCGTTCTTGCTGATGATGAAGTAGTAGTCAAGTCCGCCGGGGATCGGGAAGGTAACATTGTACCAGCCGTCAGCGTCGGGGTTAGAGAGCTGCAGACCCGGCCAGCCGTCATAGCAGTTGATCGGGGTGGGGCCGTCATATGCCCATGCCCAGAGGTGGGGCGCCCAAGTCTCTGAGCCGCTGTGCTTAACGTGCATCTTGGGGCTTGCTACGCTGTACTGATAGTAGTAGTTCACGACTACGTCGCCGTTGACTACGCCCTCGGTGTTAGAAGGCTCTTCGATAAGCGAGTAGTAAGCGATCTTCTTAGCTTCGGTCTTGTAGGGCTCACCGTAGCGGACACGGGTGGTCTCGGCTGTGGTCAGAGCCTTGACAGAACCGTCTTCCTTCTTCTCCATATGACGAGCTGAAACTGTGTAAACAGGCTTGATCATATTTACTAAGAAGCGCTGTAATACTGTTACGTCTACGTTATCGGTCTCGCCGTCAACATTATAGTCGCCGCGCTTCTCGTGCTCAGCGTCAAGCTCCTTGATGTGAACAAGGTGTCTCTGCAGAACAGTAGCGTCTACGATATCTACATCGCCGTTGTCGTCAAGGTCGCCGTAAGGAGCGGTGAAGGGCTTGGGTGTGTAGTCAATGTAATTGAAAGTAACGGTCTTGTCGTCGTCGGCAAAAGTACCGGTAACATCTCCGACCACGTTGTCGAGTGTGTACTCGAGCGGGATGGAGTTGTCGGCTACCAGAGAATAACCCTCGCCGGTCTTACCGAGAACCACGCTTGTGTTGAGGACCTCACCGGTCTTCTGATAAACATGGTTCACATAAACCTTGTTGAATGAAGAAGGAATATTGCACTCTTCAAATGTGCTCTTCTCAACTGCGATTATCGCCGAAGAAGCGGGAACGCTGAAGGTAAGACCTTTGCTCTCGCCGAGCTTTGTAACGCCCGCGGTCTTGTCGTTAGCTACGATGACCCACTCTGTATCGGCGTTGATAGTCTTGTCCTTTGTACCCTTGAAGGTGAAGTTGACAGGGCTTGTCTTACCGTTGTAGATAACGGCGATCTTGTCCCACTCGCCGGGAGTATTGTTGTGGATAGTGTAACCGATGGTGTAAAGCGAGGATGTTGTGGATGTTTCGAAGATGTACTCGTAGCTGTCATCGTTCTTATCCGAAAGGCTGGCGGTAAAGGGAGAGAATGCCTTGCGCAGCTCGAACATACCCTTGTAGTAGGATACGAGATCGGCGTTGGTCTCAAGCAGCGACCAGTCGATCATGTTGAGAGTAGCGGCGCTCTTGTAGGAGTTCTCATCGCCGTCCTTGGAGCGGCCCATCTCTTCACCCGCTAAGATGAAGTCGATGCCCTGAGAAGAGCTGATGATAGCTGATGTCAGCATATTCTGAGTTATAACGTTTGAATAACGTGCGCGATACTCGCTGTTTGCGCCGTAGTTAGCGCCTACGAGCTTATCATAGAGAGTCATGTTATCATGGCAGGAGGCGTAGGTAACGCACTGCTCGGGAGTTACGGCAGACCATCTGCCCTTACCCATAGTGTTAGCGCGGATACCGATGGAGATCTCCTTAGCGGAGGTCATGCTGCCGTTGACAAAGCCCTGAGCCTCAGCGCCGTCAAATACGCCGCCCTTGATACCGTCGCGGATCTGGTCGTTGAAGAAGCCGATACGGGTGGGGAGCTTGGAGGCGTTGCCCTGAACTGTCATATAAGTAGGTGTACCGGTGCAGGTAGTGGGATCGTATACGGTGTTGCCTGACCAACCCTCGCCGTACATGATGATGCGGGGATCGATAGCGTCCATATCCTCGCGGACCATGGTCATGGTCTCGCCGTCGTGAACGCCCATGAGGTCGAAACGATAGCCGTCGAGGTGATACTCTTCAGTCCAATACTTGAGCATCTCGCGCATATACTTGCGGTACATAGCGCGCTCGGAGGCGGTGTCGTTGCCGCAGCCTGACTGCTGGCTGTAGCCGCCGTTAGCCGCCATTCTGTAATAATACTCGGGAACAGAGTAGGTGAAGCAGGAGTCTACAGAGTAGGTGTGGTTATAAACAACGTCCATGATGACGCCGATGCCGGCATCATGCAGAGCCTTGATCATAGCCTTGCACTCTTTAACGCGAACGTTGCCGTCGAAGGGGTTTGAAGAATACGAACCCTCGGGAACACCGTAGTTCTTGGGATCATAGCCCCAGTTGAACTGAGTGTCGTCGCCGGCTTCGTTGATAGTAGCGAAGTCATAGAAGGGGTTGATCTGAACATGAGTAACGCCGAGAGACTTGAGGTAGTCGATACCTGTAGCTACGGCACCCTCGTTATTGAGAGTTGTGCCTGTCTCGGTAAAGCCGAGGAACTTGCCGCGGTTAGCCTCGCTTACGCCGGAGTTGGGGTTGTAGGTAAAGTCCTTAACGTGGACCTCCCAAACGATAGCGTCGGTCTGCTCATCGGTGAACACATGAGTATCCTGATCCCAGCCCTCGGGGTCGGTAGCGCTGAGGTCTACTACCATGGAACGGTCGCCGTTGACGCCGACAGCATAGGAGTAGATATCCTGTGTCTCATGAGTAACGGTGTTCTTGCTGTCATAGATGTGATCGGGGTTAGTGATGGTGTAGGTGTAGTAGGTGTTGACGATATCGCCGCTGATGCTTGCGGTCCAAACGCCTGTCCATCTATCGCCGTCCATCAGCTTTTCCATCTCGGTGGTACCGAGATCGGCAGCGCCCTCTTCACTGTCGGAGCCGGTAGCATAGCGATTGAGCTTGACCTCAGTCGCGAGCGGAGCCCAGACCTTGAATACGGTCGCGTCGGGAGAGTAGATAGCGCCTAACTCTCCGTCGTAGGCATACTCAGCGTCCAGAGCCATTGCCGCGTCGCTGTAAGGATTAGTCGCCGCCGAGACCGAAACAGCCGCTACGGTGAACATGGATACAACGAGAGCAACAGCAAGGATCAAAGATATGACCTTCTTTGTTGTTTTCATGTGGTTTCCTCCTTGAAAAATAAAAATTTATTATAACGTAATTATAATACAAAACAGAAAAACAGCGTTAATCGATCTTGATAGAGTTGATCTTGCGTTTCTTTGAGATACGAAAAGCTACCGCGATACCGACGAACAAAGCTGCCGCGCCTATGCATATCAGCACAAATATCCAAGTATTATCCGATATCTTTTGATAATAAACTATGACGTTGAGCTCCTGCTCGGAGAAGGTAGCGTTGCTGTTGGTTATCTCATAATATTTGAGTCCGTCAAACTCCATATCCTCAACTTCGAGAGCGTCGCCTTCAACGCCCATGTAAGACTTATGCTCGAGGATCTTGCCGTCGTCGCTCATATAGATGACATTGGCGCGGCAGGAATACTCGCTGTCTGTCTTTTTCTTCTCATATGGCTTGTAGCGGTATATTACCTCGATGGGGTCATCGGTATAGACTCCGGCTCCGTTATCCGGCAGAGCTTCAAGATCGAGCGTATAGCCCTCTACTCCCGCTACGGCAGGTGTATAATAACGCTGACCTACACGGTTGGTCATGATAACGGTATCGGACAGCAGCTCGTCCTTTTGATCGACGAACTTGATAGTTACTGTAGAGTAATCGCCCTCATACGCCTCGCACTCAACATCCACTACGCCGAAAGCCTCTGTCAGAGTACCGCTCAGCTCGCCCTTGTTGAGTATATTGTAGTTGAAAAGAACCTCGGAGGGAGTCTTGGCGATATACTTGTCCTTCAGCTTGCCCTCGATACGCTCTTCGCAGATTATTGAATTATCCTCTTTATCCCTGTACCTAATATACATGAGGCTCTCGGGCTCTTTAGTCTCGATCTCAGAAAAGCTGTCGGCGTCGATCAGTATCATGACCGATGACTTCGGAACGCTGACATAGCCGCTCGCAGAACCGATAGCCTTGAGACCGGCTCGGTTTTCATCAGCTACGGTGACCCAATTACCCTCGGGCAGATTGACCTTTGAGGCTTTTTCATTATCCGCGTTCAAGATAACAACGACAGACGGTGAGTCATCGCCGGTGACGGTATAGGCTATGGTCTTTTTATCGGTATCTGATATATATGTAACAGTTGAACCATCTCCAGAAGGATCTCTGAGAGCCGGAACAGCTCTGCGTATGCTCATAAGACCCTTGTAGTAGTCGGTGAGCGATGTATACTTATATACAGACTTCCAGTCTATACGATTTATTTCTACAGAATAATTATAAGAGTTCTCATCGCCGAGCTTTGTTCTGCCTGTTTCCTCCCCCGCGAGCATGAACGGCATGCCTCTTGACATCAGCACAACAGCGGCAGATATCTTGTTCATGGCGACAAGCTCTTCACGCCTGAGAGTATACTTTTCGTCGCCGAACACAGAATCGGTGAGCTTATCATACAAAGTAAGATTATCATGGCAGGATGCGTAGTTGACGCACTGTCTCGGCTGCTTGGCCCAACCCGAGCCGTCGCCGTCGATCGAGCTGCGTACTCCGCCCTTTGATGAGCCGTCCTGTACAAAGCCCTTCTCTTTAGCGTTGAAGTTAGAGCCCTTGATCGCGTCACGCCCCGTATCGTTGAAGGCTCCTATGCCCATATCCAGCTTATACATATTCTCCTGGTTGGCAAGAAGCACGTTTGACGGGACGGTTGTGGACATATTCCACGCCTCACCGTACATGATTATCTTATCTCCGTCGGGGAGCTTGTTGAGATCGGATCGGATGCCGTTCATGGTATCGACATCCATAAGTCCCATAAGATCGAAGCGGAAGCCGTCGATATGATACTCGCTTGCCCAATAAGATACGGACTCTCGGATGAACTTGCTGACCATATAGCGCTCTGTGGCTACATCGTTGCCGCAGCCCGAGCCCTGAGACCAGCTGCCGTCTTCTTTGATACGGTGATAATAGTTCGGGACAAGCTGATTGAAGAATGAATCCTCTGAGTAATATGTATGGTTATAGACCACATCCATGATCACACCGATGCCCGCTTCATGCAAAGCCTGTATCATCTGCTTGCACTCTTTTATTCGGACCCTGCCGTCATAGGGATCGGATGAATATGAGCCTTCGGGGACATTATAGTTCTTGGGATCATAGCCCCAGTTATATTGATCGTCAAGCGACTTTGACTCATCTATAGAGGCAAAATCATAAAACGGATTGATCTGAACATAGTTAACACCGAGTTTTTTGAGATATGCCACACAGGTCGAAGCGCCGCCCTCGACGCCGTCTACCGTGGTATCGCTCTCGGTAAACGCGAGAAATCTGCCGCGGTTAGCCTCGCTTACACCGGATGAGGCGTCAGCCGAGAAGTCACGCACCGATACCTCCCACACTACGGCGTCTGTCGCGGTATCGACGCGCTTGAAGCTGTCATCCTTCCAGCCCTCGGGATCGGTATCGCGCAGATCGACGATCATACCGCGGTCACCGTTGACACCGACCGCCTTAGCGTAGGGATCGACGACCTCGTTGGTCTTACCGCCTGCAGTCACCTTATAGGTGTAATACATATTCTTATAATCTCCGTCGAGAGTGATATACCATGTTCCGACTTTCTTAGAGTACTTCATGGGCTTTACGACAAGAGTGTTAAAGCCCTCTTCATCATCTGAGCCCGTCTTGTATATGCACACCTTGACGTCATCGGCGGCAGGTGACCACACCTTGAAGGTAGTGCTGTCCTTGCTGTATACCGCTCCGAGATCGGTGTCCCTGTATACTGTTTCATCCAGTTTTTTTGCGTAAGCGGCGTAGCCGAGCTTAGCCGCGCTCGGCTTGGGAGGCTCTGTAGGAGCCATGGTCGGCTTTTGGGTAGGAGCTTCGGTTTGCTCTGTCATAGCGGCGCCCTCCGCCTCGCCCTCGGCGTTAAAACAGGTAACTACAGCCGAAGAGAGACATATCAAAACAAAAAATAGTGAAATTATACGTTTATAAATCAATTTTACTACCTCAATTTGGCGGTATTATACATAGGTATCATAACAAAAAAGTATTTATATATAATTCCATATTAGAATAATCAAGAAGAATATTATGTAATTTTCCGCTCGGCTTTTTGAGACGCAAAAAAGCATTAACAAACAGCTCAAAACAGACATAGAATATAACGAAAGGAGCGGATCATCATTATGCTAAAATATACAGTCAGACCGGGCAACACTCTGTACGCGATAGCGCAGTTCTTCGGCACAACTGCTGAAAAGATAGCGCAAAAGAACGGTCTTAACCCGCCGTATACGATCTATCCCGGACAGGTGCTCGAGCTGCCGGATGAAGATACGGCGTCACCGAGATACTATGTAGTACGTCCCGGGGACACCATAGTAGGTATCGCCGACAGATACGGCCTTGAGATCGACGATATTCTCGCGCTTAACAAGCTTGAGAACCCCAACATAATCTACCCCGGTCAGATAATCAGACTCACTAAATAAACGGCTGAGCCTACATTTATTCGGGCTGTCCGATATATCTCGGCAGCCCGATCATATGTGCATATTAGCCAAATATCACCGTGTTATTTTGGATTGCCTCAAAAGAGCGAATATGATATAATAAATAAAATAAATGTTTCAAAACGGGAGGCAATATCATGAAAAAAAAGCGCAGGACGGCTTTGACGCTGTTATTGATATTTGTCATCGGAGCCTTGTCCGGTCTCTCGATCACTGTAGGCGCTGCCGAGAGCGACAACACGGCTGTGGTAAAGCTGTATAACAACGGTGAGCTAACCGAAACTCTTTCTTGCTCGATAGGTCATGTCATCACTGTCGTAACACAGCTCGACACCTCAGGCATAGACGACGGCAGGATATCGGCTGTAGAAGGCTATCAGACATACACCTCAGAGAAGCTCGCTCTTATGGACGAGCTTGATGAAGATGATATGATAGTTGACAAAGGCTCGGTATTTCCGCTTATAAGCGTTATAAGCGAAAACGCCATGGGTCACCTTGATGAGGACGGGACACTTTACTTTACGTCATTCACTCCTTCACCGTCCAAACCGTTCGTTTTTGACGCTGAAGACGGCAGACTTATCGTTACGAAGTACAAGGTCACCTCTGCGGGCGAGTCTGAGATCAGCACTAATCTTAATACACTCGCAAAGAACGACCGCTTTCTCACTAAGATAATCAATAAGGGCGTTGTTCAGTACGGCTACAGTTTCGATTTCATCTCACATACAGATCCGTATGTGACCGCGAACTCTATATCGCTCAAAGACGAGATCGGTATAAACTACTATATCTACATCCCCGACTACTATAACGGAGAGAAAAGCGTCACCTTCACCTGGGGCAACGACGGTTACAGCAAAGAGTTCACCGACACACCGGTGAGCACAAGCTCCTACGGAGCTAACTACAAAGTATCTTGTCCTGTATCGGCTCGCAGTATGACCGATACGGTACATATGTCGCTCACCGACAACGAAAAAGAGATATTCACATATGACTACAGCATAGCGAAGTACACCGAGTTAGCCGCGGCTGCATACTCAGAGCGCGAGGATCTGAAGGATCTGCTGTGTTATATGCTTGAGTACGGCGCTGCGGCACAAAGAAAGTTCGAATACAAAACAAGCGGCGATAACGCGGACGTAGCCGACAGCTGTATCGCTAACATCTATTCCGATGAAGTGTGGGCTCAGCGTAAAGCCGAGGCTCCCGTCTCTCTTGATGACGCGACAGATATCGACAGCTTTGATTTCAATGATAACTACGGCATGAAATACTACGGCGCTTCAATGTCTACTACCTCAAAAACCGTTATCAGGCTCTACTTCACCGTTACCGACAGCGATCTGTTCGCTTCGACCTCAGCGTCGGCAGGCAGTAAGGCGCTTCCGTTCTTCACCGATACGTCGGGAAGATATAAGTATATTGAGATCAGCGGTATCTCTGCTAAGAATATCTTTGATACTAACACCGTCACCTTTACTAACGGTACAAACTCGGTCGATCGTGTTTACAGCGCGGCTAACTACTACAATTATACGCTCAATCAAAATCAAGACGCTAAAGTGATAGACATACTCAAGGCTATGTACAACTACTCGGCGTCAGCCGCCGGAGTGCTTAAGACATCTTAAAACATCATACAGTAAAGCCGTCGGACTGATACTCCGACGGCTTTTATACTATGTACGTCCCTAATCCTGCTTATCCTTGACTTTTTTTATGCCGTAAATCTTTCTGAGAAAGAACGACAGGAACTTTGGTCTGTCTAAAACTACAACCTTCATAGCTACCTCCTTACGCTCAGGCAGGTGCAGATGAGCACGATCGCCGCAATTATGCACACCGCCTTAGTCGGCAGGACAGAAGCTACTATCAGCCCCGCCGCGAATGTTAGTGAAGCGGTACACCGCCTGCATCGTCTCATTTACATCACCCTTACTATACTACTCAAAGGCGGCTGAAATGTTACCGTTGAAAGTCTGATGTTTTTCTGCTACAATTATATCGGTGATAAAATGAGGACATTGACGATCACAAAAAACGACTCGGGTCAGCGTCTTGACAAGTATCTGTCAAAGCGCTTCAAAACCATGCCGAAGTCTCTGATGTACAAATATCTGCGTACTAAGTATATCAAGCTCAACGGCAAAAAAGTCGCCCCCGATGTGTTTTTGAACGAGGGCGATGTGCTTACCTTCTATATCAAAGACGAGTTCTTTGAAGAAAAGAAGAGCTATGACTTTATGAAGGCGGGCAGGGAGCTTGACATAATATACGAAGACGATAATATCATCCTGCTCAATAAAAAGGTCGGCGTGATAGCTCATCAGGACAGCCGCTACGACAGCGATACTCTCAACCTTAGAGTGATGAGATATCTGTACGAAAAAGGCGAGTATAAGCCCGAGACCGACAGAGCCTTCGCCCCCGCGCTGTGCAACCGCATAGACCGCAACACGGGCGGTATAGTGATAGCCGCCAAGAATGCCGAGGCTCTGAGGATAATGAACCAAAAGATCCGTGACAGAGAGATCGAAAAGTACTATCTTTGCGCGGTAAAGGGCAAGCCTCATCCCGCTCACGCTCTGCTCACGGCGTATCACACCAAAAACGAGAGCAATAATACAGTAAAGATTTATGATCGTCCCGTTGAGGGCGCTAAGGAGATCGTGACCGAGTATACCGTGCTCGACTCCTCCCCTGCCCTGTCGCTGTGCGAGGTGCTGCTGCATACAGGTCGCACCCACCAGATACGCGCGCACATGGCTCATATCGGCTATCCGCTGCTGGGTGATGAAAAGTACGGCGACAAAAAGCTCAACGCCGCGTACGGAATGAAGCGTCAAGCCCTGTACGCGTATAAGCTGAGATTCAGCTTTACAACCGAGTCGGGATGTCTCGAAAATCTCAACGGCAGGAGCTTTGAGGTAAAAGAGGTTTGGTTCGCCAAAGATAAAAAGCTGAATATAAAAAGATAACCTCCGATATAGGAGGTTATTTCTTCATCAGAATTATTTATACTAATTTCAATTAAAACGCTTAAACAAGATATTTGCGGAAAATTTCGCAGAGCAAGGCGGAGATCGCAGGCAGGCTGGCGCCTGTCAAGATC